>NZ_JBICMI010000023.1:0-204459 GCF_043106155.1 Pseudomonas sp. FYR_7 | reverse complement strand
TTAGAAGCCAAAGCAACAGCAACAGCAACAGCAACAGCAACAGCAACAGCAACAGCAACAGCAACAGCGACAGCAACGGCAACGGCAACGGCAACGGCAACGGCAACGGCAACGGCAACGGCAACGGCAACGGCAACGGCTAGTTGTATGGGACGATTTTAGTATCGCCCTGGCCATGGCTCATCCTCTGCCAGCCCTGGTGAATCGTCGTGCTCGTTCGTTCATGTAAAAAAGCGGCGGATAAGCCGCGATCACGCCTAGGACGAACGGACACGCCATGACACTTCGCAACCCGTCAATTCCCCTTGCCCAGATGTTACGCCTAACCTTGCTAGGCATTGCTCTCTCGCCCCTTGCTCACCAGCCCGCCCTGGCAGCTGATCAAGTGCAGACGATCTCCTTCGATATCGCCCCCGGCCCGCTCGGCAGCGTACTGGAGGAATACGCCCAGCGCGCCGCCATTTCGGTGTCATTCGCCCGTACAGCCCTCGCCGAACTTCGCTCAAGCGGCCTGCAAGGAAACTATGGCGCATGGGAAGGGCTCGATCATCTGCTGCAAGGCACTGGCCTGCGCCTTGGTCGCGACGCTAACGGTGGCTACCTTGTGCTTGCCCCTGCCCCGGGCACCAGCGGGGCAATGGAACTGACCGCCCTGAGCATTTCCGGCAAGGCCCCCGGTGCCCTCACCGAAGGTTCGGGCGCGTACACCACCGAATCGTCCAGCAGCTCTACGCGCCTGAACCTGTCACTCAAGGAAACCCCACAATCGATCACGGTCCTGACGCGCCAGCGCCTGGACGACCAGAAGCTCGATACCCTCACCGACGCACTGGACGCTACCACCGGCATCACCGTCATTCGCGAAAGCCTGGGGGCCGACAGCACGGCGTACTTGTCCCGGGGCTTTGCCATCCGCAACTTCGAGATCGACGGCGTCCCCACGTCGGCGAACATGGACAACTACACCCAGAACACAGCCATGTACGACCGGGTGGAAATCGTGCGCGGCGCCACAGGCTTGATCAGCGGCATGGGCAACCCATCGGCCACCATCAACCTGATCCGCAAACGCCCCACCGTTGATCCTCAAGTGCAGTTGAGCGCAGAGGCCGGAAGCTGGGACCGCTACGGCCTGGGCGTTGACGTGAGCGGCGCGCTCGATGAAAGCGGCAGGCTGCGTGGCCGTCTGGTGGCCGATCACAAGGACCAGCACGCCTGGATCGACCGCTTTGACCAACAGCTCTCGACCCTGTATGGCATCACCGAACTGGACCTGGGCGACGAGACCCTGCTGACGGTGGGCCTCAGCCATCAGGTCACCCACAGTACCGCCCCCATTCGCACTGGCTTCCCGCTGTTCACCACGGACGGGGCGCGCACGCATTTCTCCCGCTCGTTCAATACCGCGCCAGACTGGAGCTATTACGACCGGCAGCAAAGTACCCTCTTCACCTCGCTAGAACATCAGTTCGCCAACGGCTGGAGCGGCAAGGTGGAGTACAGCCATGCGCGCAACGACTACGACACCGTGATCGCCTACGTCGATGGCGAAATCGACCCAGCAACCGGTGCCGGGGCTACGATCAACCCGACCCGCTGGAAGGCCGCGCCCACCCAGCACAGCCTGGACGCCTACCTCACCGGCACCTTCGATGCCCTGGGGCGCGAGCACGAAGTGATCGGCGGCGTGACCCTGTCACGGACCGAGGAAAGAGGCACATCCAACTTCGGCGGCTGGCAGAGTGCTCGAACGGGCTACGACGACACCATCGACAACATTTTCAACTGGAACGGATCGTCCCCCAAGCCGGTGTTCACCCAAATCGGCACTACCGACATGACCGAAACCCAGTACGCAGGCTACCTGACCTCGCGGCTGCACCTGAGCGATGCCGCCAGGCTGATCCTCGGGGCACGCGTGGTCGACTGGAACAGGGTGAACAAGAGCGCGCTCTATACCGGCTCGCGTCAACGTACCGAGCGAACCGAAAACGGTGTAGTGATCCCCTATGCTGGGCTGGTCTATGACCTGAACGATACCTGGGCTGCCTACGCCAGCTACACGCAAATCTTCAACCCGCAAGGTAACCAGATTCGCGATGTCAAGGGCTCGCCCCTCGACCCGCAAGAAGGCACAGGCTACGAAGTGGGGTTGAAAGCCGATCTGCTCGACAAACGCCTGACCGCAAGCCTGGCCCTGTTCCGGGTGGAGCAGGACAACCTGGCAATCGCCGATGGGCGCTTGCTGCAGCCCAACGGGTTTCAGGCGTATCGCGCCGAGAGCGGCACCACCAGCGAAGGTGTAGAGCTTGAGCTCAATGGTGAGCTGGCCGATGGCTGGCAGGTCATGGCAGGCTATTCCTACAACGTCAGCTTCGATACCAACGACCAGCGCATCGTAACCGAGATTCCGCGCAATAGCGTGAAGCTGTTCACCACGTACCGCCTGCCGGGCGAGCTGGACAAATGGACTGTCGGCGGCGGGATCAACTGGCAAAGCGAAACGGGCTATGCCCTGAGCTACGCCACCACCCAGAGCAGTTATGCGCTGGTCAACCTGATGACGCGCTATCAGGTGACGCCGCAGCTATCAGCCAGCGTGAACGTCAGCAACCTGTTCGACAGACACTACTTGACGACCACGGCAGGCGGGATCTACGGCGCCCCACGCAACGTCATGACGACGCTGCGCTACAACTTCTGAGGCCCATACCCGTCGGCGGATGAGCGGGCCCGTCAATGACGGGCCGCGTAGTTATGCCAACTCTCCCTCCCAGGGATGCTCCGACAGCAGCCGCAAGGTCAGCGACAGTGTCAGCTGACGCTCGGACGCGCTGCGCTCATCGGCCAGGTTACCCACGGCCTCGAGGATCTGCTGCTCGGTCATACCTTCCTGGCCCTGCAAAAGCCCCTCGAGCCGGACGTGATAGGGCTGGTTCAGCGTCTCGTATTCGCCTGAATACGAAGTTCGCAGAAAATCGATCCAGAACGTGCGCTGCAGCAGCGAGTCTGCAATCCGCGCATTGCTTTCTGCCAGCAGAATGCTGCGCGCGGCGTCACGCAGATGCACATCGTTGACGTCGGAAAATACCCGGTGATACATGTAGCGCGACTGAGCCGGCAGCCCCAACGGCCGGACCAATCCGGCCCGGTACGCTAGGTGTATCTCCACTTCATCGATCAGGCCGTAGGGGTTGGTGGCCCTTTCCCTGGCAATGTGCTGGGCTGCAACGCGGTCCACCTCGTCCAGGCGATAGAGCTCGCGACCAATGCGCACCAGCGCCGGCGCCGTGTCTGCGGCGGCAAGCCCTGCGGTGCGAGTCGTGACCAGTGCACGTACCTCGAACAGGCTAAGCATCAGCAGCATCTGATCAGCACAGGTGCGCGGCCCTGCTGCCTGCTGGAAGACAGCTTCACGGACTTGCGAGTTTTCAACGCAAACCTCGATCAACGCCCAGATGCGCCTGCGCAGATCAATGCCTTGAAAGTGATAATCGTTCGAGCGCCCGAGGTCGTTGAAGAACCGCATCAGGTCATCGCTGCCAGGTTCGTCGGCCAGCGCCTTCCAGTGCTCGGAGCGGAGCACACGCTCCTCAGGGCTGGAGTCAGCCAACCACCGTTCGAGGGATTCCTGCCCGCCAGGGCCATGACGGCGCAGGGGCAAGGCCGTTGCACCCGCATCGCCCAAGGTGCCGCGCAGCTCGGTCTGGGTTGGTTCGGGAACAGGGTTGTCATGCAGGCTGAGCCCGGCCAGCCGCCGGTGGGAGTGAGCAAGGGTTGGGCTCATGTCCGCAATGCGGTTATCGCGAAGATCGATTTCTTCCAAGGCAGGATGCATGTAAACCTCGACCGGCAGCTCAGCCAGGCCCGTGTCACGCAGGTGTAGCCGCTGTAGATCCAGCAGCCGTCCCAAAGGTGGCAGTTGGCCGATCGGGTTGTGCGACAGGTCAAGGGTGCGCAACCGGGTCAATGCACTGAGCCTTGCCAGGCCTGCGTCGTCGATAACGATCTGGTTGCGCGTCAGGCGCAGCTCGGTGAGCTGGGTCAGTGCCTGGACGCCCTCTGGAACACTGCTCAGCAAGTTGTGGCTCAGATCCAGGGTGCGCACATTAGGGAATCGCTCGAGAAACCCCTCGGTGATGTTCGACAAATGGGCGCGGCGCAGCGTCAAGTGCGTAACGTGATCGAATATAGCGTGCGCAGGCAGCACTGGCAGGCTGTCAATGCGTTCGCTGTCGATGACCAGGCGGTACTCGCCGTCGACGTCAGGTCGCTTGCGCCGCCAGCACTGGCGGATGCGACGGGCAATCTGTCGACGGCGCTCGGGCAGCGGTGCCGTAGTCGCTTCCCGGCGCCAAGCAGTCAGATTGTCACCCAGATCCACAAGGCATTGCTGCAAGGTACGCAGGTGATCCCATGGTTGCTGACCCTGCAAACGTACCCGCTCAAGATACACTTCGATGTCCATCTCGCTGAGTGTCGGAAAGATCTGCTGGTAGCCTTGAAGCATGGCTCGCCGCGACCCTTCCGGACGACCACTGAGCGCATAGCCAATGCGACCATCGCCAAGACGCATCGGGGGCCTGGATTTACCGGGCGGCGCCATGCCCAAGAGCTGCGCAGCCTGCACTCGGTCAGCAAAAGCATGGTCTGCAAGCGCATTGGCAAGCTTGGCTGGCGTGGCCGAGACTGCCCCAATATCTGCGCGTTGTGATGGATCAAGGGTGCGCAGAAGTGCGTGAAAAAAACCGTCATCAACGACGGCACCGGGCAGAGCGCGTCCTGTGTGATCGGCTGCCAGATAGCCCTGTTTCGTAAGGATAAGAAAACGCGTCTCAGACGCCGCTGCAGCGCCCACGCTGGCCCGTACGTCGCCGTCTGGCTTCGTCTCGCGCACTTCCACCCTGATTGACGAATCCCAAGGCCAGCTGGCGTCCAGTAAACCCAAAGCCAACTGCTCGGTGTCTCTGTTAACGGCGTTCGTCTGCTCGAAACCGGCGCACGCGCGGTCCAGGCGAGCGTCATGCAAAGCCCATCGGGCTCGCTCGGCCAGCGCAAGCGGGACTTTGTGCTGTTCCAGCAGTTGTTTGCGTTCACCATCGCCGGCAGTGGCGAGCAACTCTCGGCCTGCCCGGGTGGAAAGCGTAGGAAAGTCCCGGTGCAGCGGGCCTGCTGCCCGCTCAGGGACCGTCTGTACAGCCTGCCAGTGAGCTTCGAATGCTTGCCCACGTAGCCGCGCAAACGCGTCATGCAACTCATAGCGCTGCACGGCATCACACAACCGCGCTGGTGCGGGTGCATTTTCCAGGTGCAGGCGTCGCAGGGAGGCTTCGTTCATGCCTACGCTACGCAGTACTGCTCGCGCAGCCGATTGCCCGACCAGAGCAAGATTCGAACCTAGACGTCTCATTAGCACATGCGCTTCATGCCACTCCTGAGGGCGCTCAAGCGCATGTCGCATACCGCCTGTACCATTGTCCTCCAGGCCGATAGTGGGTGCGTGGTCACGCTCGGGATGCTCGATGGCGAGTCGCTGACCACTTGCCTCGAGTCGGTAAGCACTGCTGTCGATACCTACATGGAGGCGGTCATGCAACAGGCCACGCTGCCCCTGTGCCAGGTGCATGTCCGGTACCGCATAACCCGGCAGATCGACGCGGGCCAAGCGGTGTTCGCCGGCGCGCGACAGTACGGGGACGAGTTCATCTATCACACGCTCCCGCGCCACTGCATTCCCGGCCGCCCCAGCCGCTGCGCTCACCCCGATCATGACCACATTCTGCGCCACAGACACCAGGTGACTGAGCGCTGCCTCCCGATCGCCCAGCGTCCAATCATGATAACCCTCGATTACCTCATCGGTGATCTGACGTGCTGCCAGCGCAAGTAATGGCAGCCCGAGTTCCGGTACGAAAAAACTCGCCAGCCCCAGCAAGTCAATGCCCAGTCCGTGGAGGAAATGTGTGCGTCGGTCGCGCGCACTGCTATCTACGGAGCCATTGGGCACGGCCAGCACCTGAGCATTATCAAGTACGGTATCTACTTGCACTTCACGCAGATACCGGATCAAGTCGCCCTGAATGGCTTGGTGTCGCCCGTCCAGTGCGATTGGCTCTTGGGCAGCCGTGCTGGCCAGCAAGTGCTTGAAACCCTTTACAAAGTGCAGTCGGTCGCGTTCTTTGACAAAGCGTTGGAAGAACTGCCGGTAGGCAGGTTCACGCAAACGCATACCCAAGCTGCGGAACAGGTCCGACCACGAAGCAAAGGTAGCGATGGCACCATGCGGATCGTCCGGTACCCACAGAAGCAGGCCCTGCGCCGTGGAGGAGCCGTGATCAGCCTGCGGCTCGAATACCGTGATGCCAGTGATGACCCGACCCAGCAGCCGAAGCTCGCTGAACGTACCCAGCGACTTTTCGCCTTTCCCTTCAACGGCGCCGCTCAGGTAGTCCAGGAGTTGCCCGGCAACGACACCTTGCACACGCGCCAACTCAGTTGCAGCCAGCAGGCTAGTGCGCCAACCTTCTTCGAGCACGGCGTTAACGTGACGTCGGCGGCTATCGTCGGCGAACAGCACGTGCTTGAGGTGTTGCTGATAAGTAGCGCCCAGATCCAGGGATCGACAGACCCCCGCGAATGCACGGGGACGCAAGGCAATCATATTCCCATCGGCGTCCACCAGGTCCGATTTCGGCAACCAGGCTACTTCAGCAGTCTCACGTCTATCGAAATTATGCAACGCACAGACTAGCAACGGTTGCACCAAGGTCGTCGGGACCACGTGATCAGGCACGGTGCCGAGACCGGATGGGTAACGCACATGCACCGCGCGGCGCAGCTTGGCGGTACGAACGTCTACCGGACGATGCAGAAGTTTCTCCAATGCGGCCTCCAGCAGCGTGCTGGCGAACGTATCGAGCGGCTTTATGCCGGCGAATACGGCTTGAACCTGCTCGCGGGCGCGCTGCTGGGCGCTTAGTGCCTGGTGCAGGATCTTGATCTGCTCAACCGTAGCGCTCGTCATCCAAGGCGGTAATCGATTGGCGATGAATGTATCAACGGAGTCATCGGGGAAGGGCTGGTTGGTCATGTAGCACCTGCACGTAGTAAAACCGAAAGTGAGCCAGCTCCGGCAGCCAGCCCCGAGGTAATTATCTAGAGCCATCGAAACAGCAGCGGTGTTCCACGCAACTGCACGTCCCCTGAAACGGTCATTTGCGCTACAATCGCGCCCGGGTGCTAGCTGCTTGGGGCAGTGACGCAGGTTAAAAAAGCTACGCAGGTCGGGCCGCCATGCGGGAGTCATTGCGCCTATGCAAAACACCAAGGTCCCCAAAGCACAGCAACTGGCCGAGCGTGCGCTGGCCAGCCTCGAACGTTTCCTGCACATCGAAGCCGTCAGTGGTGTGGTACTGCTGATCGCCGCCATCGCCGCCCTGATCTGGGCCAATTCCCCGGCCGCCGCCAGCTACGACGCCCTCTGGCACACACCAATCACGCTGGGTATCGGCTCGCTGGTCTATTCCCAGTCCCTGCATTTCTGGATCAATGATGGCCTGATGACGATCTTCTTCCTGGTGGTCGGGATGGAGATCCGCCGCGAGATCCATGAAGGTGCCCTTTCCAGCCTGCGCCAGGCGTCCTTGCCCATGCTGGCAGCCATGGGTGGGGTAGCCGTGCCTGCCATGGTCTACCTGGGCTTCGGCCATGCGCCTAGCGAGCAGCAAGGCTGGGCGGTGCCGACAGCCACCGATATCGCGTTCGCGGTCGGCGTCTTGGCGCTGCTGGGCAAGTCGATCCCGTCGAACATTCGCGTCTTTCTGCTGGCACTGGCGATCATCGACGACATCATCGCGGTGCTGATCATCGCCTTGTTCTACTCCGGTGGCCTGGACTACCTGGGCTTTGCCGTCGCGGCAGCGGGCCTGCTGCTGGTCCTGATCATGCAGCGCATCGGCGTGGGTTCGGCCTTTGCCTATGTCATCCCAGGCGCGATCACATGGGTGGGTGTGCTGATGACCGGTGCCCACCCTACCCTGGCAGGCGTCGTCCTGGGGCTGATGACCCCCGTCACCAGCCGCCCTATGTGGGAACGTCCTGTAGAGGCCGTATCGCGCCTGAGCGAAGAAGTGGTCGGCCGGGCCAAAGCCGCGACCCAGGACGCCAGCCAATTGCTTACGCCACTCAAGCACCTGCGGGTGGCGCAACGTGAAGTGCTGCCGCCGGTGGTGCGTGTGCAGAGTGCGCTGCACCCTTGGGTTGCATTCGGCATCATGCCGCTGTTCGCCTTGGCCAATGCCGGGGTGAGCCTGTCGGGCGTCAACCTGGACAGCGAAACACCGCGCTGGGTGATGGAGTCGGTGATGGCGGCGTTGGTCATCGGCAAACCGGTAGGCATCGTCGGCATCAGCTGGCTGATGGTGCGCTTGGGGCTCTGCTCGTTGCCGCCAGGGGTCAACTGGAGCGGCATCACCTTGATCGGGCTGCTGGCAGGTATCGGCTTCACCATGTCCATCTTCATTGCCAACCTGGCGTTCGCCAGCCCTGCGGCGCTGGGTGCGGCCAAGTTGGGCGTGCTGGCAGGTTCGGTGGTTGCGGCCTCGCTGGGCCTGGCATGGGGCGCATGGCGCGTGCGCGGTAAACACTGATAGTGTCCAAGCTGTTTCCCCATGCTCAAGCGCATGGGGAAACACGCTGAGGGGTTGCCCACGGCCGCTCGTCGTCCCAATCGTCGATCCAAGTCAACCCAGGGCAACGGGACCTTTCGAACAGGTACGAGCATTCTCAACTGCAGGAGCTTCTACCATGCGCGACTACCCTACCCCACCCTTCCCCTCTCAGCCCCAGACCGTACCCGGCTCCCAGCCGAAAATGGACCCGGTACCGGACTGCGGCGAGCAGACCTACGTCGGCCATGGCCGGCTCGAAGGCAAGAAGGCGCTGATCACCGGCGGCGACAGCGGCATCGGCCGCGCGGTGGCCATCGCCTATGCCCGTGAAGGCGCCGATGTCGCCATCTCCTACCTGGATGAACACGAAGACGCCGAAGAGACCAAGCGCTGGGTGGAGGCAGCCGGGCGCAAGTGCCTACTGCTGCCAGGCGATCTGGCGCAGAAGCAGCAATGCCACGCGATCGTGGAGCAGACCGTGGCCGAGTTCGGCCGCATCGACATTCTGGTGAACAATGCCGCCTTCCAGATGGCCCACGAAACGTTCGAGGAAATCGAGGACGAGGAATGGGTAAAGACCTTCGACACCAACATCACGGCCATCTTCCGCATCTGCAAGGCCGCCCTGCCGTCCATGCCCAAAGGCAGCTCGATCATCAACACCAGCTCGGTCAACTCCGATGATCCGTCTTCATCGCTGCTGGCCTACGCGGCGACCAAAGGCGCCATTGCCAACTTCTCTGCAGGGCTGGCGCAACTGCTGGCCAAAAAGGGCGTGCGCGTCAACAGCGTTGCGCCAGG
Organism: Pseudomonas sp. FYR_7; assembly: GCF_043106155.1. Classification (NCBI taxonomy): domain Bacteria; kingdom Pseudomonadati; phylum Pseudomonadota; class Gammaproteobacteria; order Pseudomonadales; family Pseudomonadaceae; genus Pseudomonas; species Pseudomonas sp. FYR_7. The sequence goes on along the minus strand of NZ_JBICMI010000023.1, from coordinate 194,989 downwards.
CCCGATCTGGACGCCGTTGATCCCCGCAACCATGCCCGACGAAGCCGTCAAGAATTTCGGCTCCAGCTACCCCATGGGCCGCCCTGGCCAACCGGTGGAAGTGGCGCCGATCTACGTACTGCTGGGTTCGGACGAAGCCAGCTACATCAGTGGCTCGCGCTATGCGGTCACAGGCGGCAAGCCCATTCTCTGACTGACGCGGGGCTCTGCACGACAGAGCCCCTGCGCCACCTCACGGCATCAGGATCGCCTGGGCGCGATCGATAGAAGGCACTGGCATGCTGTCCCTGCTCACCATGAGCCACTGACGCATGCGAGCAGTGTCGAATATCTGGCCTTCTTCCATCATCGTCAGAATCAATGCCTGGGACATTCGGTAACACCCACACTGGGCGCACTGGCGCTGCTCCCACCCGCCGGCACATTCGATGGACTCTGCTTGTCCTGCGCATATCAGACAGCTCATATAAGCCCCCTTCTTGTTCTTGTTCACCAGAGCGTGGTCCCATGACCTACCCAACCCGGACATGGCCAACTTTCATGAGATATCCGTGCCAATGCTTAAATTCAGTGAAATGCGCTGCCCGATTGTCGGTTAGGTCAGCAGTTGACTCAGCACCGCGCGCAGTTTCCCGGGTTTGACCGGTTTGTTCAGCACCGGCATGCCCAGCGCCTGCAACGCCTGCCTGCCTTCGTCGCTGCGGTCTGCGGTGATGATGACGGCGGGGATCGTGCACCCGAACTGCTCACGCAACCGCTCCACCACGTCGCACCCCAGAATGCCGTGGTCCAAGTGGTAATCTGCCAGGATCAATTCCGGCGGCTGCCCTTGCAGCGCGTCCAAGGCTGCATGCTGATCGATGGCCATGACGACCTTGCAGCCCCACTGCCCCAACAGGGCGCCCATGCTGTGCAAGATACTCGACTCGTTGTCCAGCACCAGTAGCCGCCGCCCCGGCAGGGGATCGCCCATGCTCGGCTGCGGTAGCGCCACTGCCGTGGCCGCTGGCAGACAGCTTGCCATCGGTACCTGAATCGTGAACACCGACCCTCGCCCTGGTCGTGAGCGCACCCGTACCGGATGCTCGAGTATCTTGGCGATGCGCTCGACGATCGCCAGGCCCAGCCCAACCCCCTTGCGCTCGGCTGCCCGGCCCACATCCAACTGGTTGAACTCGAGGAAGATCGACTCCAGGCGATCGTCCGGGATACCGCGCCCGGTATCCCACACCTGCAGTTCGAGGTTAGGGCCACGCCGCCGCGCCGCCAACAGCACGCCGCCCTTTGACGTGTAGCGGCAGGCATTGCTCAGAAAGTTACGCAGGATGCGGGTCATCAGCCGCACATCGGTGCCCATGGCAACGTCGGGAATACGTGACCTGAGCTTGAGGCCTGCGGCTTCGGCCACCGATTCGAACTCGGACACCAGTGGCGCGAACACGGTGCTCAGGTGGTACACGCCGATGTCCGGCTTCACGGCGGCCTGATCAAGTCGCGAGATGTCCAGCAGGTCGGTCAGCAGGTCTTCGGCCCCTTCCAAGGCCTGATGAGTGCGTTCAACCAGCAGTTGTTCGGCCTGCGCCAGCGGCCGCTCGCGCAGGGTCGAAATCAGCAAGCGGGCGGCATTGAGCGGTTGCAGCAGGTCATGGCTGGCCGCCGCCAGGTATTTGTCCTTGCTGCGGTTGGCCAGCTGTGCGGCGTCCCGGGCCTCGCGCAGGGCCCGGACAATCTGCTTGCGCTCGGTGATCTGCTGATGCAGGTTGCGGTTGGCTTCGAGCAGTTGATCGGTGCGGTCGGCCACCCGCTGCTCAAGCTCATCGTTGAGTTGCTGCAAGTGCTGCTGCGCCAGCTTGCGCTCGGTGATATCGGCCACGAACCCCTCCACCAAGCCTTCATGCCCAGGTTTGCGCAGCAGGTTCATGAGCACGTCGATGTGGCGGCCATCGCGGCGGCGCAGGCGGGTTTCGTAACCGTGCAGGCTATGCTCGCGGGCCAAGGTCGTGGTGATGGTGTGCAGTTCCTGAGCGCCCCCGACGAAAAGGTTGGCGGCAAGGTCGGTCAACGAAAACAGTACGGCCTGGGGATCGTCATAGCCCAGCATCCGCGCCAGGGCCGGGTTGGCGGCGCGCATGCCGTCCTGCAGGCTGGCCTGGAAGATCCCGTGAACGGCATTTTCGAACAACCACTTGTAGCGGTTGCGCTCAGCTTCCAGTTCTTCCAGCCGCGCAGCCAGTTCCGGGTAATGACTCTTGCGCGCGGACTGGTCGCCCAGTCCCAGCAGCCCGGCCAGGGCTCGCTGCTGCGCTTCAGAGGGCTTCGCCATAAACAACCTCGACGTCGCGCTGGCTGGAGGCGCGTGGGTTGGTCAGGATGCACGGATCGTCCATCGCGTGCTGCGACAGGAATGGAATATCGCTGGTGCGCACACCGTGCAGCCCAAGGGTTTCATGAAAACCCATGGCGTATTTCAGGGCGATCAGGTGCTCGACCAGGCGCGCGCAAATCTGCCGGTGGTTCAGGCCCCGGCAATCGATGCCCATCACTTCGGCAATCACCTTGAAGCGCTCGGGCGCCGAACTGTAGTTGAAAGCCACCACATGCTCGACCAGCACGGCGTTGCACAAGCCGTGGGGCAGATCCAGGAAGCCGCCGAGGCTGTGCGACATCGCGTGCACGGCGCCGAGGATGGCATTGGAAAAGGCAAGCCCCGCCTGCATGCTGCCCAGCATGACTTTTTCGCGCAGGCTGATGTCGGTCGGATTGTCGATCATCTGCACCAGGTTGCCGTTGATCAGGCGCATGGCCTCAAGGGCATGCGGGTCGGTCAGGGGGCCGTGGCCAGTGGAGACGAACGCCTCGATGGCGTGCACCAGGGCATCGATCCCGGTACAGGCCGACAAGAACGGGTCCATGCTCAGGGTGGTCTGTGGATCGATCAACGACACGTCGGGTACCACCGCCTTGCTGACGATGGAGAACTTCATGCGTTCTTGCTGGTTGGAGATGATCACGAACTGCGACACATCCGCCGAGGTACCGGCCGTGGTCGGGATCAGGATCAGCGGGGGGCTGGGCACGCGGATCATGTCCACGCCCTCGAACTCGAGGATGCTGCGCCCGTGCGCCACCACGATGCCGATGGCCTTGCCGCAGTCCATCGGGCTGCCCCCGCCGACTGCGACGATGACATCGCAATGGTTTTGCCGGTAGATCTCGGCGCCGAGCATCACCTCCTCGACCCGGGGGTTGGGCGACACCGCGCTGTAGAGGCAATAGTCGATGCCTTGGGCTTGCAGGCTGGCCTCGACGTCGGCCACCCACCCGGCAGCGATCACCCCAGGGTCGCTGACCACCAGCACCTTGCGGGCCCCGAAGGTCTTGGCATAATTGGCCACGTTATGCCGGCAGCCGGCACCGAAGATGATTTCAGGCGAAACAAATTTGCGAAGCGGGCTGAAACTCTGGCTCATGGGCAAGCCTGTTCTTATTGTTCTGGAAGGTGAGTGCCAGCGTAATGCATCCATCGACGAAAGCAACCAGACCTAGGTGGCATCGTGTTCACTCGACCCAGGCCCTGGCCCTGGCGAGCTCGAGAAAGCCCAGCACGTCCTCCTCAAGACCTTGCACATCGGCAAAGCGCTGACGCAAGCACTCGATGACACCCGCCACGCTGAGCTGACCGTCCAGCAGTTCCAGCACCCAGCCAGCACTGCCGTTCAGTTCGATGACCACGCCCGGGCACTGCAGCACATGCATGCCTGTGCTCGGTTCCCAGCGCAAGCGGGCCCGACGGTGCACTTGCAAGGCCTGATGACGGGTGATCGGCTCCACGGCCCAGATTGTTCCTGGCGGGTAGAAAGACACCGGCCACCGCGTGGGTGGCCGGAGGGCGGATCAACGGTTAGCGAAGTACATCGTCACTTCAAAGCCAATGCGCAAGTCGGTGAAGGCGGGTTTGGTCCACATGGCGTGTCCTCTTCTTGTGCCGGACGATTCCGGTACAGCCATTAATGCACGGGCAGCCGCAGGGCCAAATGCTACTTTGGAACGAACTCACGGCGCCCATGGACGAGGGTGTCTGGGCCTTAGAAGAAGCCCAGTGGATTGATGTCATAGCTGACCAGCAGGTTCTTGGTCTGCTGGTAGTGGTCGAGCATCATCTTGTGGGTTTCACGGCCCACGCCCGACTTCTTGTAGCCCCCGAATGCGGCGTGCGCCGGGTACAAGTGGTAGCAGTTGGTCCAGACACGCCCGGCCTTGATCCCGCGGCCCATGCGGTAGGCACGGTTGATATCGCGGGTCCACACGCCGGCACCCAGCCCGAATTCACTGTCGTTGGCGATGGCCAGCGCCTCGGCTTCGTCTCTGAAGGTGGTCACGCCCACCACAGGCCCGAAGATCTCCTCCTGGAACACGCGCATCTTGTTGTCGCCCTTGAGCAGCGTGGGCTGGATGTAATAGCCGCTGGCCAAGTCGCCCTGCAGGCGCTCGGCAGCGCCGCCGGTCAGCAACTGAGCGCCTTCGTCCTGGGCAATCTGCAGGTAGGACAGGATCTTGTCGTACTGCTGTTCGGAGGCTTGCGCACCGACCATGGTCGAGGTATCGAGCGGGTTGCCACGGCTGATCTTGGCGATCTTCTTCATCACCTCAGCCATGAACGGCTCGTAGATCGATTCCTGAATCAGCGCCCGCGACGGACAGGTGCACACCTCGCCCTGGTTGAAGAAGGCCAGCACCAACCCTTCGGCCGCCTTCTCGATGAAGGCCGGTTCGGCCTGCATGATGTCCTCGAAGAATACGTTCGGCGATTTGCCGCCCAGCTCTACCGTCGAGGGAATGATGTTGTCCGCGGCGCACTTCATGATGTGCGAGCCCACCGGCGTAGAGCCTGTGAAAGCGATTTTGGCGATGCGCTTGCTGGTGGCCAGGGCCTCCCCGGCTTCACGGCCAAACCCCTGGACGATGTTGAGCACGCCAGCTGGCAGCAGGTCGGCGATGAGCTCAGCGAAGACGGTAATCGACAGCGGCGTCTGCTCGGCGGGCTTGAGCACCACGCAGTTGCCGGCGGCCAGTGCCGGGGCCAGCTTCCAGGCGGCCATCAGCAAGGGGAAGTTCCAGGGGATGATCTGCCCCACTACACCCAGCGGTTCATGGAAGTGGTAGGCGACGGTGCCCTCGTTGATCTCGGCGGCGCCGCCCTCCTGAGCCCGGATGCAGCCGGCGAAATAGCGGAAATGATCCGCTGCCAGCGGCACGTCGGCATTGAGCGTTTCACGCACGGCCTTGCCGTTGTCCCAGGTTTCGGTGACCGCCAGTACCTCCAGGTTCTGCTCGATGCGATCGGCGATGCGCAGCAGCATCAGCGCGCGGTCCTGCACCGACGTCCTGCCCCAGGCATCGGCGGCGGCGTGGGCGGCGTCCAGGGCCTTGTCCACGTCTTGGGCCGTGGACCGAGGAAACTCGGCGATCGGCTGGCCGTTGACCGGCGAGCTGTTGGTGAAATACTGCCCCGCCACTGGCGGTACGAACTGGCCGTTGATGAAGTTGCCATAGCGTGGCTTGAAAGACACGACGGCGCCTGGGGTTCCGGGTTGTGCGTAGATCATGCTGAGCCTCTGCGGGTCGATGCCTGCCTGCGACAGGCGATACGACGATGGTAAAAAGCCCCGCCTGCCAGGCGAATGCATCGTTGGCAGCGGGGCGCTCGTCATTTGGTAGTAGGGTTCAGCGCTGCGCAGTCGCGCTGGTGCCTTGCAGGTGCTTGGGCAGCTTGAAGGTCCAGAGCATGCCGCCCTGGTTGAAGTCCTTGACCCGCTTGGCCACCTCCCCGCCCCACAGCGGCACTGCGCCCCCCCAGCCGGAGACCACCGAGACGTACTGCTCGCCGTCCATTTCCCAGGTCACGGGTGAGCCGAGCACACCGGAGCCGGTCTGGAACTCCCACACCTTTTCGCCGGTCTTGGCATCGAAAGCCTGGAGGAACCCCTCAGGGGTGCCGGTGAAGACCAGGTTGCCCTTGGTGGTCAACACCCCACCCCACAACGGGGCGTAGTTCTTGTGGCGCCAGACTTCCTTGCCGCTGACCGGATCGATGGCACGCAGCACGCCGATGTAGTCCTCGTTGAGCGGCTTGATGGTGAAGCCTGCGCCCAGGAACGCTGCGCCTTTCTTGTAGGCGATGCCCTCGTTCCAGATGTCCATGCCCCATTCGTTCGAAGGCACGTAGAACAGCCCGGTGTCACGGTTGTAGGCCATGGGCATCCAATTCTTGGCGCCCAGGAATGCTGGCGCGACGAAGACCGAGCTGCCCTTGGCTTCGCTGCCCGGCGCACCCGGGCGACTGGCGTCGTTGTAGAGCGGGCGGCCGTCCTTGTCCAGGCCCGTGGCCCAGGTGATCTTGTCGACGAAGGGGAAGCCGCGGATGAACTTGCCGTTGGTGCGGTCGAGCACGTAGAAAAAGCCGTTGCGGTCAGCCGTGGCGGCGGCCTTCACCTCCTTGCCCCCATCCTTGTAGTTGAACGATATCAGCTCGTTGACGCCGTCGAAGTCCCAGCCGTCGTGGGGCGTGCTCTGGAAGTGCCACTTGATCGTGCCATCGTCCGGGTTCAGTGCCAGGCGCGAGGACGAATACAGGTTGTCGCCGGGACGCAGGTGCGAGTTCCAGGGGGCGGGGTTACCGGTGCCGAACAGAATCAGGTTGGTTTCCGGGTCGTAGTAGCCGCCCAGCCAGGGAGCAGCACCGCCGGTCTTCCACAGGTCGCCCGGCCAGGTCTTGCCGGCTTCACCGCCCGAGATGCCGTTCTCGATGGCCTTGCCGTCCTTGTAGACATAGCCCATGTGGCCCTCGACGGTGGGCCGCATCCAGAGCAACTCGCCGTTCTGCGGGTTGTAGGCCTGGATCTTGCCCACCACCCCGAACTCGCCCCCGGCAACGCCGGTAATGAGCTTGCCGTTGACGATCATGGGTGCAGCGCTGATGGAGTAGCCTTCCTTGTGGTCAGCCACCTTCTTGCTCCACACCACCTTGCCAGTGTCCTTGTTCAGGGCCACCAGCTTGGCATCCAGGGTGCCGAAGAAGACCAGGTTGCCGTACAGCGCAACACCCCGGTTGATGACATCGCAGCAAGGGCGGATATCGTCGGGCAGGCGGGCGTCGTATTGCCACAGTTTCTTGCCGGTGCGTGCGTCCACGGCAAATACCCGTGAGTAGGAGCCTGTGAGGTACATGACCCCATCCTTGATCAACGGCTGCGCCTGCTGGCCGCGTTGCTTCTCCCCACCGAAGGAGAATGCCCAAACCGGCCGCAACTCCTTGACGTTGCCGGTGTTAAGCATGTCCAACGGGCTGTAGCGCTGGCCCTGCACGCCCAGCCCGTTGGTCACGATCTGCTGGGGGTTCTTGGGGTCTTGCAGGATTTCGGCATCGGTGACGCCGGCATGGGCTGCGCCGGCGAGCAGCAAGGCGCTGAACACAAGGCTCAAGGCAAACACGGGACGGCATGGAGTACGGGTCATGGCAGTACCTTTGGCTTTTTGTTATGCCGGGAAATTTTCCCGGTGTGGCGGGAATTCTTGTTCCCGCCCTGGCTGCCAGCAATTGACCGCAATACGCAAAACCCTAGTTCCTTGGTACAAGAGCACTAGGCCTGGCCGTTATCAGGGCCTGAGATCCACCCGTTGCATTACCTGCTTTTCATAGCGCGGGTACAGGTGGCTGACACTTCGAATCAGCTCATAGCGCGTCAGGCTGATCGCGGCAAACCGCTCAGGCACAGGGCTGCGGATCAGCTCGACCATGTCGGCGCCCCGCTCGGCGCCCTCGCGCATCAGGCCGTCCAGCCAGCCCAGGTAATCGTGCATCTGGACAAAGGGCCTGGTATCGCTTGCGACAGGGCCATGGCCCGGTACCAGTTGCTTCCAGGGCAAGGCCTGCAACGTGTCCAGGTCACGCTGCCACACGTCCAGCCCCGGGCTGTTGGGCGTGGTCAGGGCGCGCTCGTAGAACACCAGGTCGCCAGCGAACAGCACGCCGGTCGTCTCATCGTAAATGGCCAGGTCAGCGCCGGTATGCCCTGCCAACCCCAACAGGCGCAATCGATGCCCGCCCACTTCACGCACGCCGGGTTGGACCACCTCGGTCGGCAAGAGCACTTCGGTGCCACGCATCCAGTCGCCGACCAAACGGTACATGTTCTCGGCCATCGCATCGCCCTGCTGGCGCAACAGCTCGGTCGTACCGGCCAGCGCAGCGATCGGCACATCGGCGAATGCCTGGTTACCCAACACATGATCAGGGTGGTGGTGGGTCAACAGGACTTCGATGACAGGCTTGTCCGTAACCCCGGCGATGGCCTGGCGCAAGGCCTCCCCATAGCGCTTGGATGGCCCGCTGTCGATCACTACCACGCCAGTGTCGGTCACGATGAACGCCGTGTTCACGACATTGCCGCCGTTGGCCTTGGCGAAATTCTCGGTGCTACCTTCAAGCACCCAGGTGCCCTGGGCGATCTGGCGCGGCGCCAGCCGGTAGTCGAAGTCGGCCAGCGCCGGCAGGCACACGCCCAGCAGCAAGAGCATCATCCATCGCATCAGGTGCCTCCTGTTGAGCATGAAAACAAGCCAGTCACGTTCAGGGCACGGCGGCTTCGAACCGATTGCCGCTGTTATCCTGCAGCACCAGGCGGGTAGGCCCTGGTGCGCGCACATCGAACCCAAGGCTTGGGTTTTCACTCACCGCCGGATAAAGCACCAAAGCCGCCAACCGCTGCCCATGTTCATCCAGCAGCTCAGCTTGGTTTATGAAGAATTCCGGAATCCCGCTGACCAGGCCATTGTCCATGGGGTGAGCGATCTGCAGGCGCAAGCGGCTGCCTTCCTGGCGCCGATAGCGCCCGCCGAGCACTTCACCCAGATGCTCCTCCCACCCTGGCTGGGTGCGCACCACGCTGGGTGCGGTGCAACCCCCACCGGCTGCGTCGACCAGGGCCGACCCCACATGCCAGATGCCGTCGCGGGTAAGCGCAGCTGCCCGTAACGGCGTGGCCTGCTCGACCCGGATGCGCACCGACAGCCAAGGCATGACCTGTTCCCCTGGTTCGAAGTCGACGATGCGCGGCAATGGATTGAGCTCGGCCCAGGCCAGAATCCGCACCACATCAGGCAAGGCCCTGGCATCGATCTCCAGCGGGACCTGGCGGGCATCCTCGGCAAAAGGCGGCGCCAGCAGCTTGACCCGATCATCGAAGACGAACGGCGCCTGGTTCAGGATCTGCTTGTGGTAGAACGCCCACATCACCGAAGGGACAGGGTCGGCATTGCTGGCAGGCGCATCGCCCTGCCCATACGCCGACCAGCCCAGGATGCACACCAGCCCCAACCCCGCTCGCCAGTTCATCGCTCGCTCCTATTGGTACATCTCCGGGACCTCATAGCGCAGCCCGTAGTGCGCGTAGAGCGCCTGCATGCGACCCTCGCGGATCATCGCTTCGAGGGTTTCTTCCAGGGCGTAGGCCAGCTGCCGGTTGCTTTCATGCACCGCCATTCCGATTTCCCACACCTGCTTGCCCAGGCTGGGGTAGGCGTTTTCGGCCACCTGCAGATGCGGGTTGCGGGCCTGGTGCAGTTGCCAGTCCACTTCACCGCGCATGGCCATCACCGCATCCACCTCGCCTTGGCCCAGGGCCGCAAACGCCCGCTGCACGCTGGGGTAGTGGCGTGCGCTGGCACGCAGTAGCCCGTCGAACACCGATGTCAGGTAGAACGAAGGTACGCTGTCTACCTCGACTCCGACCGGGTGGCCCTTGAGTGCCGCGATACTGCCAACCGACGGCAGGCGCCTGCGATCGAACGCCACCTGCCAGCGCTCCTGCTGGTAAGGGCCGAACATCACCACCTGGCCATTTTCCAGCTCGCCCAGTTCGTTGCGCTTCTGGGTATACGCCTGGTCGTAAGGCACGCGCATCATCACATCGGCCAACTGCTGGTGACGCAGCGGACTCGCTCGCCAGATGTAATCGCGCAGGTCGTCGTCGAGCTTCTCGCCAGGCGGCGCCCAGATCAGCTGGAGCCGCACGCCCATCGCGTCGGCCAGTGCCTGCGCCAGCTCCACGTCCACCCCGCGGGCCTGGCCATGGTCCTGGAAACTGTAGGGGGCAAAGTCCTTGTAGACCGCGACCTTGAGCTCGCCTGCGGCGATGATCGAATCGTAATTGCGCACCTGCCCCTGCACCGCCGCCCCCCACAGCAGCAGGCCGGCGATGGCGCAAAGCCTGGCTGCCCAGTGGCGCACGACGTTCATTCGTCCACGTGTACGCTGTCCAGGTAGGTGCGCACCGCCCATAGCGCTTCCTGGCTCAGGTAGTCCGCCATCTTGGGCATGTACACGCGGCCATCGCGCACGGCACCGTGACGCACACGTTCGACAAACCACTCATCGCCCGCTTCGCCGACGTCGAGCATGCGCAGGTCAGGTGCGATGCCGCCGGACTTGGCTTCCAGACCATGGCACGCTGCGCAGTTCTGGTTGTACGCCGACGCGCCGATTTCAACCGCCTTGTCGTGCTCGGGAGACTCCCGGTAAGGGTTGACCGCCGCCCAGCCATCGGCATCCAGGCTCACGCCGGCATCCTTGATCGGGGTCAGCCCCTGGGTTTCCACCGCCTGAGGCACCACGTTGCCGTGGGCCCAGGCCGACCCGGTCAACACGGCACCGGCCAACAGGCCTGCAGCAAGCACGACGTTGCGTTTGATTGTCATTGTTATCCCCTCACGGTTGCACGCAAGGCCTCAACCACAGAGGCCGTGCCGCCATCTTAGAAACCGCAGCGCCGACGCCGTATGCTGCTTTGGTGGTCGGGTGTTCGTTCCTTGGTAGTAGGGCTTGCGACGAAGTGCGAAAAGAGGTTGGCGCTGGGAAGTTTTCCCGGCCACGGCGGGATTTTCTCCCTGTTGCGCAGCGCCCAGGCGGACCACGCTGTGCGGGCCAAACTCCACAGGGAATCGCAACCATGACAACAAGATCGCTACCCGCCCCGTCTCCCCTGGCCCTGAGCGTGAGGGCCCTGCTGCTGGCCGCAAGCCTGGCCACCGGGACAGTGGCCACGGCGGCCACCACAAGCCCGGCACCTGCCAGCAAGAACGTGACCTGGGAAGACATCGCCAACGACCACCTCACGCCCGGGGATGTGCTGCAATACGGCATGGGCAATAACGCCCAGCGCTGGAGCCCGCTGGCCCAGGTCAACGACAAGAACGTGTTCAAGCTGACCCCGGCCTGGTCCTACTCCTTTGGTGACGAAAAGCAGCGTGGCCAGGAGTCCCAGGCCATCGTCAGCGACGGCGTGGTGTACGTTACCGGCTCCTACTCGCGGGTATTCGCCCTCGATGCCAAGACCGGCAAACGCCTGTGGACCTACAACCACCGCCTGCCGGACAACATTCGCCCGTGCTGCGACGTGGTCAACCGTGGCGCTGCCATCTACGGCGACAAGGTCTATTTCGGCACCCTGGACGCTCGGGTCATCGCGCTGAACAAGAACACAGGCAAGGTGGTGTGGAACAAGAAGTTCGGCGACCACAGCGCCGGCTACACCATGACCGGGGCGCCCGTGCTGGTCAAAGACAAGACCAGCGGCAAGGTGCTGCTGATCCACGGCAGCTCGGGCGATGAATTCGGTGTGGTGGGCCAGCTGTTCGCCCGTGACCCGGAAACCGGCGAGGAAGTGTGGATGCGCCCCTTCGTGGAGGGCCACATGGGCCGCCTCAATGGCAAGGACAGCACCCCCACCGGCAACGTCAAGGCGCCGTCCTGGCCAGATGACCCGACCACCGAAACCGGCAAGGTGGAGGCCTGGAGCCATGGCGGCGGCGCACCCTGGCAGAGCGCAAGCTTCGATGCCGAGACCAACACCATCATCGTCGGTGCCGGCAACCCCGGCCCCTGGAACACCTGGGCACGCACCGCCAAGGACGGCAACCCGCACGATTACGACAGCCTCTATACCTCCGGCCAGGTGGGCGTGGACCCCAGCACCGGCGAGGTCAAATGGTTCTACCAGCACACCCCCAACGACGCCTGGGACTTCTCTGGCAACAACGAGCTGGTGCTGTTCGACTACAAGGACAAACACGGCAAGGTGATCAAGGCCACGGGGCATGCCGACCGCAACGGCTTCTTCTACGTGGTCGATCGTAACGACGGCAAGCTGCAGAACGCCTTCCCCTTCGTCGACAACATCACCTGGGCCAGCCACATCGACCTCAAGACCGGCCGCCCCGTGGAAAATCCAGGGCAACGGCCCGCCAAGCCGCTGCCGGGTGAAACCAAGGGCAAGCCGGTGGAAGTGTCGCCACCCTTCCTGGGCGGCAAGAACTGGAACCCCATGGCCTATAGCCAGGACACCGGGCTTTTCTACATCCCGGGCAACCAGTGGAAAGAGGAGTACTGGACCGAGGAGGTGAACTACAAGAAAGGCTCCGCTTACCTGGGCATGGGCTTTCGCATCAAGCGCATGTACGACGACCACGTAGGCACCCTGCGTGCCATGGACCCGACCACCGGCAAGCTGGTGTGGGAACACAAGGAGCACCTGCCGCTGTGGGCCGGGGTGCTGGCGACCAAGGGCAACCTGGTGTTCACCGGCACCGGTGACGGTTTCTTCAAGGCGTTCGACGCCAAGACCGGCAAGGAGCTGTGGAAATTCCAGACCGGCAGCGGCATCGTTTCCCCGCCCATTACCTGGGAGCAGGACGGAGAGCAGTACATCGGCGTCACCGTCGGCTATGGCGGCGCGGTACCGCTGTGGGGTGGCGACATGGCCGAACTGACCAAGCCAGTTGCCCAAGGCGGTTCGTTCTGGGTGTTCAAGATACCGAGCTGGGACAACCCGACCGCTCAACGTTGACCGACAGCGGGGTGCGGTCTGGCTGCGCCCTGCCCTTTTCCGTCTGCCCAGAGAGCTCGATCATGACTTTTCTACCCCTGGCCTTGTTGCTGGCCGTCACACCCGCGATGGCGCTGGCCACTGACATCGACGACAGCGACACGCCGTTGAGCATCAACGGCTGCGTGATTGCCGAAGCCAGCCAATGCCCCGGCGCCGACCTGCGGGGCGCCAAACTGGCCAACCAGGACCTGCGCAAGATGAACCTGGCCGGCGCCGACCTGCGCGATGCCGACCTGCGCCACGCCCGGCTGGACCTGGCCAACCTCGAAAAGGCCCGATTGCAGGGCGCCAACCTGACCCGCGCCAGCCTGCAGCAAAGCAACCTGCGCCTGGCCAACCTAAGCGGCGCACGGCTGATGGCCATCCAGGGCTGGGGGCTGTTCGCCCAGGGCGCCCAGTTCGCCAACGCCGACCTTAGCGCCGCCTACCTGCAATTCGCCCGGCTCTCCGGTGCCAGGATGCAGCAGGTCAACTTGCAGGCTGCCGACCTGGAAATGGCCTGGCTGAACAAGACCGACTTGCGCGGCGCTCAGCTCAATGACGCCAACCTCCAGGAAGCCAAGCTCGGCCAGAGCAACCTCGAACAAGCCCATCTGGAGGGCGCGCGCCTTCACTACGGCAACTTCCAGGACGCCAACATGCAAGGCTGCACCGGCTGCCCAGCCACTTGGGAACATTGACCTGCAGAACTTGGCTACCCCGCTACACGTACCAGACCTAGGTCGATACCCACGTGCACCAGTTCAGCATGGGAGCCGACCTGCAGTTTGCTCTTGAGCGTGGTCAGGTGATTGGAGACGGTCTTTGCGCTGATGCACAGCTGCTCGGCGATCGACCGGGCTGGTGTGCCACGAACCAGCATCACGAAGATTTCCAGTTCACGCTGGGTCAGGCGTTGCAGCCTGGGATCACAGGCATCGTGCGTCGTGCTGCAGGCCAGCTGCGTGGCCAGCCCCTGCTCGATGTAGGCGTGCCCGGCAAGCACGCGCTGTACGGCCTCGACCAACACTTGTGGGGCTGAGTTCTTGGTCAGGTAGCCGGCGGCGCCGGCGTCCAGCGCCTGGCGCACCAGTGGCAGCTCGTCATGCATGCTGAAGAACAGCACCCGCAACTGCGGCAGGCGCTGGCGCAGGCGTCGGGTGGTTTCCAACCCACTGATGCCGGGCAGGCCGAAGTCCATGATCACCAGGTTCGGTACCTGCTCCTGCACCCGGGCCAGGGCTTCTTCACCGCTGGCAGCCTCGCGCACCTGCATCGCTGGCAACACGGCGCGCAACAGGCTGGCGTAGCCCTGGCGGACCACGGCGTGATCGTCGACCAGCACGATATTCATGACACCTCCAAAGGGATCGTCAGGGCCAGTGCCCACCCGGCACCGGGATGGCTGAGTATGCGCAATTCACCGCCCAGGCTGCGGGCGCGCTCGGCCATCGAATGCAGGCCTACCCCTGGGCGCCCAGGCTGGCTGGCACCACAGCCATCGTCGCGAACCAGCAGGCGCAGCCCGTTGGCGCCGCGTTGCAGGCGTATCCGCACCTGACGGGCGCGGGCATGACGGGCGACGTTGGTCAGCGCTTCCTGCAACAACCGGTACAGATGCGTGCGTCGAGTGGGTGACAGCGCCGGCAACTGGGCGCCGACCAGCAACTGGCACTCGATGGCCTGGCTGGCACGCCATTGGCTCACCAACTGGTTGAGCGCCTCCGCCATGGGCAGGTGCTGCAGCGCAACCGGATACAAGTCCCGTACCAAGGCGCGGAAACCGAACTGCAAGCCTGCGCAATTGCTTTCCAGCGTCTGGGTGGTTTGCCGCACCTGCTCAGGCTGGTGGGCACACAATTGCAACAGGCACACCTGGGCGCGGATGCCGGCCACGTACTGGCCCAGGTCGTCGTGCAACGCCTGAGCCAGTCTGGTCCGCTCCTGCTCCTGAACCGCCAGCAAAGCGCCAGTCAGTTGCCGGTTGTCGGCCTGGGCCTGCTCGATCGCCGCAGCCATCTGGTTGAAGTGCCCGGCCAACTGGCGCGCTTCCGGGCCACCGGTCTCTTGCAGGCGCACGTCCAGCTGACCTCCCGACACCTGACGCAATGCACACAGCAGCGCGGCCAGCAGCCGCAGCCCGCGCCGCACGGCCCAACTGATGGACAGCAGGCTCAGGGTCAACGCGACAACACAGACCGCCAGCAACTGTTGCAGCGAATCCCAGACTTCGTCCACCTCATCGCGGGCGTCCACGCTCAGCGCGACGCGCCGGCCGTCATCGAGGGCCAGCAGGCGCGTGCTGTCGTAGTACTTGCCTGCCAGCACCGCGCCCAACCAGCCATCGAGCCCGGCCGCGGACGGCACCGACGCTTTTTCAACCTCGCCAGGGACCAGCCACTGCACGCGCACGTGGCGCAGGTGCTCGGTCAGCGTAGGTTCCAGGCTCGCCGGATTGTGGCTGGCGGCTTGGGCCATGTACGCCATCACCGCTTCGGCCGACTGCAACTCCCGTTTCACATCGGCTGATGCCTGATGCAGCACGACCCCCGCACAGGCTAGGGTCAACACCGCGAAACAGCCGGTGACCCACAGGTTGATACGCCATAGGGCAGACAGATTGGCAGCGAGCATGACCGGACTCCAGGGTAACTGCTGTCATCCTAGGGCCCGGCGCGGGCGCATCGGCTACTACCTTGGTAGCGGCTGGGCGCTACTTTCTGCATATTCCCCGGCCCCGGCAGGCTTTCTATGCTGGCGCCATCTGCCGTGGAGTGCGATATGCGCCAGCCTGCCCACCTTGTCCTGACCTGCCTGCTGACCTTGCTCGCGCCGACGGTTTGGGCGCAAGACCAGCAGGCTGACACCCGGGCTGCGAGCGCGTTGTACATCCGCATCGGCTACCTGGGCTATCGTCCTGACAGCGGGCCGCTGTTGTCCAACATCCTGCCTGAACCGGACGATGCCGGCCTGCAAGGGGCGCAACTGGCCATTGCCGACAGCAACAGCACCGGGCGGTTTCTCAAGCAGCAGTTCGAGCTGGTCAGCGCCCGTGTCGACTCTGCCGAGCAACTGCTGCATGCCGCCCAGGCCCAGCATGGGGAAGGCGTTCGGTTGTTCGTCGTCAATGCGCCGGTCGCCAGCCTGCGGGCCTTGTCTGTGGCCCTGCCCGACAGCCTGCTGTTCAATGCCGGCAGCCCGGATGACGCCGTACGCAGCACGCAGTGCCTGGGCAATGTGCTGCACGCCCTGCCTGGGCGGGCGATGCTGGCCGATGCGCTGGTGCAGTTTCTGGTGCTGCGCAAATGGCAGCGCGGCTTGCTGATCGTCGGGCAGACCCCGGACGATGAAGCCTACGCCGCCGCACTGCGCCGCGCGGCGAAGCGCTTTGGCCTGCACCTGGTGGCCGAGAAACGCTGGACGTTCGACAACGACCAGCGCCGCAGCGCCCAGGCCGACATGCCGCTGTTCACCCAGGCGCGCGAATACGACGTGGTGCTGGTGGCTGATGAACGTGGCGACTTCGGCGAATACGTGCCCTACCAGACCTGGTTACCCCGCCCGGTCGCCGGCACTCAGGGCTTGACGCCCACTGGCTGGCACATGACCGTGGAAACGTTCGGCGCCGCGCAATTGCAAAAACGTTTCCAAGCGCAGGCCGGCCGCTGGATGAACGACCGTGACTTCGCAGCCTGGATGGCCGTGCGCAGCATCGCTACGGCGGTCAGCAAGCTGGGTGAAGCCAGGCCCGAAGCCTTGCAGCAGCTGCTTGTCAGCGAACAATTGCCACTCGATGGCTTCAAGGGGCGCAAGCTCAGCTACAGGCCCTGGAATGGCGAGCTGCGCCAACCCATCCCCCTGGTGCAGCCCAGGGCCCTGGTCAGCACCTCACCGCAGGAAGGCTTCCTGCACCCTTCCAATGAGATGGACAGCCTGGGGTTCGACAAGGCCGACGTGACCTGTACGTACCCCTGACACGCCCAAACAATAACAAGGAATCTGCCATGCGCCGCCTCCCCTCATCACGCAGCCTGCTGTGCGCCAGTTTGCTGCCGGCCGTGTTAGCCGTGGCCTGCGAGCCTACCCTGGCCGCCACCGCCTGGGTGTCCAACGAGAAGGACAACACCCTGAGCCTGATCGACCTGCAGACCTTGACGGTAACCGACACCCTGCCCGTCGGCCAACGCCCGCGCGGCCTGCTGCTGTCACACGACAACAAGCTGCTGTACATCTGCGCCAGCGATTCGGATCGGGTGCAGGTGATGGACGTGGCCAGCCGTACTCTCGTCAAGGAACTGCCCTCAGGCAAAGACCCCGAGCAGTTCGCCCTGCATCCCAATGACCGTTGGCTGTACGTGTCCAACGAAGACGATGCCCTGGTCACGGTCATTGATACCGTGACCGACACGGTACTGGCCCAGGTGGAGGTGGGCATCGAACCTGAGGGCATGGCCGTGAGCCCGGATGGCAAATGGGCGGTCAATACCAGCGAAACCACCAACATGCTGCACTGGATCGACACCCAGACCCAGACCCTGGCCGACAGCACGCCGGTGGACCAGCGCCCGCGTTTCGTGGAATTCAGCCAGGACGGCAAACACCTGTGGGCGTCGGCAGAAATTGGCGGGACCGTCACCATCCTGGACGTGGCTTCGCGCCAGGTCCTCAAGACCCTGAACTTCGCCATCAAGGGTGTGCACCCTGACAAAGTCCAGCCGGTGGGCGTCAAGCTCAGCGCCGATGGCAAGTACGCGTTCGTGGCGCTGGGCCCGGCCAATCATGTGGCGGTGGTCGATGCCAGGACATTCGAGGTGCTGGACTACCTGCTGGTGGGGCGCCGCGTCTGGCAGCTGGCCTTCACCCCTGACCAGCAGCAGCTGCTGGCCACCAATGGCGTGAGCGGCGACGTGTCGGTGATCGACGTGGCCAGCCTCAAGGTGCTCAAGTCGATCAAGGTCGGCCGCTACCCATGGGGTGTGGTGGTCACGCCATGAACGCACTGCACGTAACGGGGGTCAGTTTCGCCTACGGTCAGCGCGCAGCGCTCAGGGACGTGACCTTCAACCTGGCGCCGGGCCACTTTACCGCCTTGCTGGGGCCCAATGGCGCCGGCAAGTCGACCCTGATTGCCTTGATGACCTGCCTGTATGACTTGCAGCACGGCGATATCCAAGTATTGGGCTGTTCGCTGCGCCACCAGCCGCGGGCGGCCCTGGGCCAGTTGGGCGTCGTGTTTCAGCAGAGCACGCTGGACCTGGACCTTGGCGTGGAGCAGAACCTGCGCTATCACGCGGCGCTGCATGGCCTGCCCCGACGGGAAGCCCAGCGCCGCGTGGACGCCGAGCTGGCCCGCCAAGGGCTGGGGGAGCGGCGTCGTGACCCTGTGCGCGAACTCAATGCCGGGCACAGGCGCCGCGTCGAAATTGCCCGGGCCTTGCTGCACGGGCCCCGCCTGTTGCTGCTCGACGAAGCCAGCGTTGGCCTGGACCCGGCCAGCCGGCAGGCGCTCAGCCAGCACGTGCGTGACTTGTGCCTTAGCGATCAGCCCTTGAGCGTGCTGTGGACCACTCACCTGCTCGATGAAGTGCAACCGGCCGATGACTTGGTCATCCTGCACCAGGGTCGGGTGGTGGCAAGTGGGCCTGCCGAAGCCATGATGCAGCCCCACGACGGCGACCTGGGCCGCACGTTCGCCCATCACACGCGGGACATGACCGGAGCACCCACCTGATGAACGCCTACTGGTACTGCTTCAGCGGCATCCTCATGCGTGAAGCCCTGCGCTTCGTGCGCCAGCGCACGCGCCTGTTGAGCGCACTGGTGCGCCCTTTGCTGTGGCTGGTGGTATTCGCTGCCGGGTTTCGTGCGGCACTGGGCATCGCCATCATCGAGCCTTACGACAGCTACATTCCCTACGAGGTCTACATCGTGCCGGGGCTGGCCTGCATGATCCTGCTGTTCAATGGCATGCAGGGTTCGCTATCGATGGTCTACGACCGGGAGATGGGCAGCATGCGGGTGCTGCTGACCAGCCCGCTGCCCAGGACGTTCCTGTTGTGCAGCAAGCTTATGGCGACGTCGCTGATCTCCGTGTTGCAGGTGTACATCTTCCTCGTCATCGCCTGGCTGTACGGCATTGAGCCCCCGGTCGGCGGCCTGGGGCTGGCCCTGCCCGCAGTGCTGCTGGTGGGGTTCATGCTCAGTGCATTGGGACTGCTGCTGTCCAATGCCATCCGCCAGCTGGAGAATTTTGCCGGGGTGATGAATTTCGTGATCTTCCCTCTGTTCTTTCTGTCGTCGGCGCTTTATCCGCTGTGGAAAATGCAGGAGGCCAGCCAGTGGCTGTACTGGCTGTGCGCGGTCAACCCGTTCACCCATGCGGTCGAGCTGGTGCGCTTTGCGCTCTACGAGCGGCTGAACCTGCTGGCGCTGGCGGTATGCCTGGCGCTGAGCGTGCTGTTTACGCTGCTGGCCATCGTCACCTTCAACCCGCAGCACGCCGCCCTGCGCAAGCCACGGTGAGCCAGGCCCTCGCCTCTACTACTTTGGTACTGCCCAGGGTGTCTATGGTCGCATTCACAAAGCCACGGCACTGGCATGTAATGCGCCTATAACAAGAAGGAACAGACCATGCCACGTGCCCTCCAAAGGCTGCCCCTGCGTTTGCTGGCCGCCGCCTCGCTGAGCCTTCTGCTGGGCCATGCCCTGGCCGACACCCCACCGACGTTCACGCCAGATGGCTACCGCGCCACGCTGTACCGCAGCCCGACCCCACCGCAGGTCGAAGGTGGCAGGGTGATAGACACTGCCGCACTGCAGGCGATGATGCGGGGCCATCCGGCGCCTGTCCTGATTGACGTTTACCGCCGTCAGTGGCTGCATGAACGCTTCATCGAAGATGAACCCCATGCCAACCTGCCCGGTAGCCTGTGGCTGCCCAACACCGGGGACGGCGTGCTCAGCCCAGACTGGCAACGTTACTTCGAGCATCACCTGCGTCTGGCCACAGGGGGCGAGCCTCAGTACCCCGTCGTTTTCTACTGCCGGGCCGATTGCTGGTTGAGCTGGAACGCGGTAAAACGCGCAGCACACCTGGGCTACACCAACCTCTACTGGTACCGCGACGGGCTCGACGCCTGGCAGCAGGCCAACCTGCCCGTGCAGGCGGCCCAGCCAGCGCCGTTTCCCTGACCGGGCCCTTGCCCCTGCTCGCTCAATCATTCAAACAAGAACAAGGTGAATAGGCCATGTACAAAATCTTGATCGCCGACGATCACCCGCTGTTTCGCGAAGCGATCCACAACGTCATCAGCGACGGGTTCCAGGGCAGTGAAATCATGGAAACCGCTGACCTTGACAGCGCGCTGACGCTGACCAAGGACCATGACGACCTGGACCTGATTCTGCTCGACCTGAACATGCCGGGCATGCATGGCCTCAATGGGCTCATCACCTTGCGCAACGAAGCGCCCACCACCCCGGTGGTGATCGTCTCGGCCGAGCAGGAAAAGCAGATCGTGCTGCAAGCCATCACTTATGGCGCGGTGGGCTTCATCACCAAGTCCTCGCCGCGCGCGCAGATGATCGAAGCGATCGAGCAGATCCTCAACGGCAATGTGTACCTGCCGCCGGATATCATCCGCGCGCAGAAAAGCAGTAGCCGCCGCTTGAGCGATGCCCCAAGTTTTCCGCCGGAAATGCTCCAGGCCCTGACCCGCAAGCAGTTGCTGGTGCTCGAGCGCATGACCAAGGGCGAATCGAACAAACAGATCGCCTATGCCTTGGACATCGCCGAAACCACGGTCAAGGCCCACGTCTCGGCCATCCTGCGCAAGCTGAACGTGCACAACCGGGTGCAGGCCATCCTCAGTGCCAGCGACATCGACTTCGCTGACTACCTACGACGCTGATCCCTTGGGGACCCGGGTGGCCAGCAAGTGGCTCATGGCAGTCTTGAGCTTCATGGGTCGTACGGGCTTGTGCATCAGCGTATGGCCTCGCTCGCGGATCTGCTGCTTGAGTTCGTTGCTGTAGTTGGCGGTGATCATCAGCGCTGGCAGCGCCTTGGCGCGGCGGGCGTTGATGCGTGCAACGGCATCGACCCCATTGCAATCGTCGTCGAGGTGATAGTCGGCAATCAGCAGGTCGGCATCGGCGTGGTAGTTGTCCACCTGACGGGCCAGGTCCTGCTCCGACAGTGCCGTGATCACGCAACAGCCCCAGCCTTCTAGCAACGTGCGCATGCCGGCACAGATGGCAGCGTCATTGTCCAGCACCCACACCCGGGCCCCGCGCAGGCACTCGAGCATCGACTCGCACACGGCATGCTGGGCCCTGGCAATCGGGGCGGTGGTGCTCAATGGCACTTCCACACTGAATACCGACCCCTTGCCGGGCCGGGAGCGCACGGCAATACGGTGGCCGAGGATGCCCGCAATCTTCTCGACGATGGCAAGCCCCAGGCCCAGGCCGCGGTCCTGATCCGGCCGCTGCACGGCGCCACGCTTGAATTCCTGGAACATTTCCTCCAGGTGCTCCTCGGCGATGCCGATACCGGTGTCCCACACCTCGATGCGCACGCGACCCGGCTGGCGGCGACAGCCCAGCACCACGCGTCCGCTTGGGGTGTAGCGAATGGCGTTGCTGAGCAGGTTGCGCAGAATGCGCGCCAGCAGTTGGATATCGCTGCGCACCACGACCGAGCAGCCTATGAAGTGCAGGGCCAGCCCTTCGCTGCGGGCAACCTGGGCATATTCTGCTGCCAGGTTGTCCATCAGCTCCGCCAGGGCGAAGGGTGCCACGTCGGCCGTGATGACACCGGCATCGAGCTTTGAGATGTCCACCAGCGTTCCCAGCAGGTTCTCGACGTCTTCCAGGGAGTTGCTGACGTTACGCACCAGCTGTGCACTGGCCTGCGGATCACGGCGCTCGAGCAAGGCGCTGGTGAACAAGCGCGCCGCGTTCAGGGGCTGCAGCAGGTCATGGCTGACCGCGGCGAGGAACTTGGTCTTGGACAGGTTGGCCTGGTCAGCCTCATGCTTGGCCTCGCGCAAGCGCGCCTCGGCACGTCGCCGCTCCTCGATTTCCCTCAGCAATTGTTCGTTGAGGCTGGTCAACTCGGCCGTACGTTCCCTGACCCGCAGCTCCAGGTGCTGATAAGCCTGGTGCAACGCCTGGGCGGTGTTGCGCCGTTCGGTGATGTCACGGATCAACACGAAGATACCCACCACCTCGCCAGAGGCCAGCCGGTTTGGCACATAGGAGCGCAGCATGTGGCGCTCCTGTCCGCTGATGTTGGTTTCCGGGAATTCGAACGTAACGCTCTCCCCTGCCAGCGCCTGCGCCACGTAGGCTTCCAGGCGCTGGTAGTGCTGTTCGCTATGGGCCTGGCGCAGGCTCTGGCCCAGCATCAGCCCACTGGGCCAGCAGTACCACTGCTCATAGACCTTGTTGGTGAACTCATACACCAGGTCGGCGTTCAGGTAAGCGATCAGCGCCGGCACATGGTCCGTGATCAAGCGAATCCAGCGCTCGCTTTCGCTCAGGGCCTCGGCATGCAGGTAGCGTTCGGTGATGTCGGTAAAGGTGTTGACGAATCCGCCAGTGGGCAGTGGATGCGTGCGGATCTCCAGCATGCGCCCGTCGAACAGGCGTTGCTCGCACTCGTGCACGACACGCCCGCTGTCGTCGCGGCTTTCGGGGGTGAGCAAGCGCAGCTCGCTGTCGGCGATCACGTCGGCGAAGGGACGGTGGGCGGCAACCGGAGCCAGCCCGCTCAGCTCCAGGAACCGGCGGTTCCACAACTCCAGCACACCGTCCGCGTTGACCATGGCCACGCCCTGGGACAAATTGTCCACCGCCCGCTGCAACAGGTGCGATTTCTGCGCCACAGCCTGTTCCCGGCGCAGGGTTTCGCTGAGTTTGACCTCGGTGATGTCGGTGAACAGGATCACCCGGCCACCCTCGCAGGTGGGCCGCTCATTGACCTGCAGCCAGCGGCCGTTGTGCTGTCGGTACAACAGGTGTTCGTCGGTCGGGCTGCGCGGCTCCTCGCTGAACAACCCGCTGCTGGTCATCAGCCTGCGCACTTCGGCCAGGCGCATCCCGGGAATGATGCGCACGCGGCGATTTTCCCAGAAGGCCTTGAAGCGGCTGTTGCACAGCACCATGCGCAGGTTTCGGTCGAACAGGATGAATGCGTCGGAGATACTTTCGATGGCATCGATCAGGTGCTGGTGCGCGGTTTCGGCGCGCAGACGCGCCTCGCTGAGCAGCTGGTTGCCCGCCTTGAGTTCGGCCATGGCCTGGTTCAACGCGTCAGTGCGCTCGCGCACCTGCTCGGCCAGCACCACCGAATGCTGGAACGCCGCATAGGGGTCGCTGCCTCGCGTCACCCCCGACTCGATGCGCTCGATCAGCGCGGCGTTGATCCGCTGCAGCTTACGGTTTTCGTAGCGAAGTTGCGCCAGTTCGGCCTGCACCTCACTGGCCGGGGCGGGTTCGGTTGCGGGCAATGGCGACCCCGGTGAAGGTCTGGTTGATGTGCATGCCATTGAACTGTTCTCCATAGGTGTTGAAGCCCATCACCCGCTGCTCACGCAGAAAATCACCCACTGCCTCAAGACCTTGCTGGGTCTCAAGCTCCAGGCGGCGCAGAAAGCAGTCGCAACCGATGGTGAGCAACAGCGGCCCCAGGCGCTGCTGCAGGCCATCAAACAAATCCTGCAAGTTCGGCAGCAACGGGCCAGGCGTCATGGGCGTGAGCACGATGCCGTTCTCTACCGCACAGTAAAAGCTCAGGCTCAGGTCGGCATGCACCTGCTGGATGGCCCGCACGTAGTACCGATCGTGCATGCGCACGGCCAGCGGGTGAGCGGCAAACAGCCTGTGGTCCAGGGCGCTGACCGGCACCCCGATATGGCGTGCATATTCTTCGGCGGCAGGCTCGGCATTGAGTTCATAGACCCGCCGCTGGGCGCTGTCAGCGCCGGTGACCACCAGTTTTTCCTGCCGCGGCTCAAGGTGGTGGGTGGTGAACACTTCGAAGTCCAGCCAGGTATTGACCAGCACCACCACGGCAGCACCATGGTGAAACGCCCCGCCGTAGAAGACGTGGGTCTGGGTCAGGTAGTTGTCGTCCCCGGCCGAGCCACCAAAATGCGGGATATCGCCCAACGCTGCGCTCAGGGCCGCCAGCACCGTTTCTTCACGGCTGGACAAGCCATCGAGCAAGGTCAATGCAAAGCTGTGCCCCTTGATTTGGGCCAGGGCATTCCCACGGCAGCTGCCGACCAGTCGTTCGACCATCTGCTGGGCGTCGATCAGGCTGAAACGCTCCATTTCGTCGATCAGTTCGGTGGCGATGGAAAAATGCCGATGATCAAAGCCCATGGCCGTCACACAACTGCGCCCATAGCCCAGCGGCGTAATCTCCCCCGCGCTGGTACAACCTACCAGCGGTATGCCGCCGAAGCCTTGTTCAAGGGCCTGGCCCAGGGCCTGCAGGTCGTACTCGGCGGTGCAGAAGAACAGTACGAAGCCCAAATGCGGATGCAGCAGTTGCCGCGCCAGCTCTTGAGCCGCCACGCGTGCATCGCTGGCCTGGGACATGGCGCTGACCACGCCCTCGTTATGTGCTTGCTGCATCGGGATCTCCGGCAAGGGCTGGCTGAGCGCTGAGTGTACGAAGCGTGGGCTGGGGTTCGAATGCTACTTGGGTCGCGGGTGCACGCTTCGTTGGGCGTAGTCGTGAGCGAGTGGCATACGCCGCGCTTGCTGGAGGCGGGTGGCGGCCCTGGTGATCCGAAATATCGGGTAGCTGCACTGCCCAAGCGCCCAGCCCAGCGCGCTGCATTGACCAAACGCCACTCGTGATCAGGAAATGATCCCGGCGACCTCCAGAGCACCTTCTGCATTTACCGCCAATCACTCTCTGATTGCCAGTCACCGCGTTCGGGTGATCTTGGCGATACCTACCTGCCTCGCTTAACTGCCGCAGGGCTTTTCCCTCTTTTCGGCCCCGCATCTGCGCTTACAGGGTTGAGTGACGAAGGATCAGTCGCCCAGTCAGTGGCAGCTGCAGTCGACTGCCCTACCTTTATTTTTGGATTATCGCTAATCGCCATACGCGAGAGATTGGCTTTGGTACCGATCACCATACCCATCCGCAGCCCAAACAGGCGCAGTACAGATTCCACAGTGCCGAGTTTAGGGTTCGATTTGCCACTTTCGAGCTCATACAAACTTTTCGTGGACATCTTGCACATTGTGGCAAAGGTCTCTTGGTCCAGACCGGTCACTTCGAGCCGCAGGCGACGAATTGATGTTCCGATCGAATCAAGCCCCGCGGCGTTGCGCTGGGCAATTTCCTCCACAAGCTGAGCACGCTGCTCAGGCTTCAGTTTTTTCATCTCAATCCCCACTGCGCGAGTCGTTTGTCCAGGTCATTCACCGGCAACGGGGCTGCATTGCGTACCGACTCAGGGACGCCTGTCAGTAGATCGGGCAACGCCCTGAAGCCATCAGCCGCATCCATCAACCGTTGCAGCAGTACATCGGGATCGGTGTAACCGGCTAGTTCAGCACAATTGTCCCTCCAGTTTGAGGAGCCCTTGCGCTCGGCCGCCCACTTCGTCGTTCGCGTGACGCCCTCTTCATCAAGGATCATTGGTGCGAGATCATAGATCGGGGCCAAACGAAACTTTCCCCCTTCACGGATGATGGAAATGTTTCGGCCATGGTTGTCGGTATTGCCCAGAATGCGATTGAGCAGATCGCGCCGTGCGTACTCGAACACCAAGTCCTCCACCTCATCCCGCTGGCCGTTGTGAGTCCACAGTTCCACCAATCGGCGAACGACTTCAGTATGGGCCATCACCTGTCCGTAACCGGTAATGCCGCAGATTGAGTACACCGACTCAAGCGGCACCCGCTCCACTACGCCGTGCACGACTCGGCGATCAAAGCGCGGCATCCACAGGCTGGGCTTGACTGCCTCCTCGAGCATCAAGCCCTCAGTGGGAACCGTATCAAGTCCGAGCGCCGCCACCGCGTTGTAATAGTGAAACTCTGTGCGCAGGATATCGTTATCGCGCTCGCTCCCTCTATTGCGCGCGAACTTGATCAGCCAGTGGTGGCGCGCCTGATCATCGGCAAGCATTGCATCAGCGTACAGCGCACCGTCGTGGGCTTGGGTCATAAGCAGCTTGGGGGCTTGCCCGTTGGCACCGGTAGCGCCACCCAACGCCGCACCGGTTTCAAAGGCGTACTCTAAAAACTCATTCGTCCTATTCACGACTTCAAGCCGCGCGAAAGCCTCTTGTCGACCCGGCTTCAGATCCTCTATCGACTCCTTGATGCGCAGATGGCCAACAGGGGCCGGCGTGAAGCGCTTCAAGAGGTATAACCCCATTTCCATCCCTTCGGGTTTGGAGCGCGCGTAGCGCGATTCAAGAGCATTCTTGGCAGCGCCAGAGGGAATGATGTCGTACAGAAATGCCGGATAGCCTTTACCGTGGTGGTGCTCCCAGTTCAATGGGAGATTAACGCTCAGCGCCCGCTCACAACGATCTTCCATGCGATCGAAGTTTGCGATGATGTAGTCGTCGTCATACGCAACCAGGCTCGCACCCTCAGCAACATGGGCGGGGTTCTCAACCGTGAGCGTAGCCGCATCGGTCCAGGTACCCTCATAAAAAGCTTGGATAACGAGCCTAAGCGGCATGGCTACCTCCTAATCAGCACTGTAATGCTGGTTAGGATAATATGCAGGACATAAATCAGCAATAAAATGCCGATTAATTGGGTAAGTCACGCCTAAATCGGTACTGGACTGCTGGTTGTAGCGGCTTGCCGGATGAACGCAGTAGCGGTCCTAACGCTTGGAAAGCGTTCGGCATGCGAAGAAGCATCAACGTTGTCATTCACGCCAGCGTCATTCGAGCCGTGGCGCTGCCCTGCCATCAGGAGCCTGACCCTGAAGGTTTCGAATACCGCCCGAACGCCAGGCCTGCGCCAGATCGCTACCAGGTCAGCACCGCACCCACGGCGAAGGTATCGGTGTCTTCGTTCTGCGCGCGGGTGTCATGGCCCTCAATGGAAAACTGGTTGTACTCGGCCACCAGCTTGAGGTTGTCGTTGATGTCATGAAACAGCGCCACCCCGCGGGTTTGATAATCGGCACCGCTGCCTACCGCGCCGTTGCCGTCGTCCTTGGTTTTGCCGTAGGAAAGCGCAACCCGGTTCTTGCCCACCTTGTAAGAGGCTTGCAGCAGGTAGCCATCGCTGTCCACGTTGCGCAACACCGGCTCGCCAGCATTGTTGGTGAAGAACGGGTTGATGCCCTTGGCCTGGAAACCGGACCCGGTCAGGGACAGCCCGCCCAGCTTGGCCTGCACGCCGTAGCCAAGGCCCTTGGAAGTGACTGATCGCACCGAATCATCGGTGTTGTCGGAAGTCTGGTAGCTGCCGTTTAGCCAGCTGTAGATCTGTGCGCCTGCCAGGTCGAACTGGTACGTGATCTCGGACTCGGTGCGGGGGTTCTTTTGGTAGGCCTTGCCTGTGGGGCTGCTGTCGTTGGTGTCGACCGGGTCCATGATCCCTACGGCGATCCGCAGGCCCTCCATGACCGGGGTACGGTAGGTGATCTGCGAGGTCGGGAACGGGTATGGGTAGCCGCTGCCGATGTTGCCGAACGACACCCCACCGCCATCGACAAGACCCAACGTGTCACTGACCTGGCCGTAACCGGCGAGCAACTCGTCCAGCAGGATGTTCGAACGGGCGAACAGCCCGAAGTCCTTGCCGATGAGCACCTCGCCCCATTCGGGGTTGGCTACGGTGCCGTAGAACTGCCGGACATCGATGGCCGTGTCGGTACCGTTGCTTTCGCTGTCGTTGATGGTGACCCAGAACGAGGCACGGGCACCGAGCTTCAGGTCGTTGACCTGCTTGCCCATGTTGAAACCCAGGTAATTGGGCAGGAAACCCATTTTCACGCGGGACTGGCGGCGGTCGAATCGTTCACCTTCACGGTCGACCTTGCTGTTGACGTAGAACGCGTTGATATAGCCGTCGGTGGAAAAGGTGGTCTGATTCTGGTCGTACAGCATGATCTCGGCCTGCGCCAAGGGGCTCAGGCTGACAGCCGCGAGGCTGGCGATGGCAACTGCCAGGTACTGAGGCGGCAGATACTTGTTTTTGTTGTTGTGCATGGCGCGCTCCAAACGGGGACAGAGTGTCGGAGGCGATTATCGAAAGGTGGGTAGCGCTCAGAAACGCTGCTTTGGCGCAGTCTTGAGCCTGCTTGCGAAGGGCGTGCAAGGCCCGGTGGTTTGGGACCACTACGGGCTGTGCCGGGTCGTGCGACCTAGGGCTTACGCATCAATGATGGACACCGAAGACCGGCAGGCAGGTAGCCAAGCGTATGAATGGGAACGCCTACCAGCTGTGGCCTGCCTGGCCTCTGGCGGGTCAGGAAGCGAGCATCGATCCGCGCTGCGCACGTGCTGTGCTAAAGCGATGAGGTTGCTGCCAAGCCAGCATGGCCTGAACATCGGTAGCCGCTTGCTTGACCTTCTGCGTCCATTGGTCGTCCTGGGGGCACACCACTACCACGCGAAAACCATGTTCGAGCCCCTCGAGCCGTACACCGTCGGAGTCGTCCACATGCAGGTCGATGTCGAACGCCGAAGGCAGCTTGGACGGGGAATTGACCAGCCCCCGCTGGCCCAGCATATGCTGGTGGCGGTCGCTGTTGACCACGCCATCGACACGGATACCGTACAGCAGCAACCAGCGGCGGATATAGGCCGGCGTGCGTCCGGAGGATGTGTAGATCCACACGCTGCAACCCTGGCGGCGCAGGTCGCTGATCAGTTCGCGGGTACCGCTGCGCAGGGGCTCGCCCAGCCAGCGGTGGATGAAGCTCGGCAGCCGATTCGGCTCGGCTTCGGCGTGTTCGGGCAGGCAGGCCAAGGTATCGTCGATATCGAACGAGATGCGCACTTGGGCTTGACGTGTAGCGCTGTCGAGCACCGCTCGGCAGCGCTGCCAGGCTGATCCGCGACTCATCGAAGGCTCCTCTCGCGCAGGGGGGTTGGCAGGAAAAACGTGTCGGGCGCCGGTGCATGGGCTTCCAGGAACGCGGCGTACTTTTTCTTGATCTTGGGCAGCTCGTACAGCGCCTTGACGCCATGCTTGGCCGAGTTGCGGATGACTGACGAAGGATTGAAGTAGCCTTCGGCGTTCTCGAGCGACAACACGAATGGCGGCAAGCCTGCGCGCATCAGCAGATAGCTGACGATCAGCGAGCCGGTACGGTTATTACCTTCGATGAACAGCTGCGGCTTGCTGAGGATGCGCACGTATACACCGGCAGCCCGCTTCCATACCGAATCGCTGCCATAACCGCAGTACCAGTTGTACAAGTCCTTGATGCCGCCTTCGACGTTGTTGAAAAAATGGGCTTCGGTAGCGGCCAGGTGCGCGGCGAACTCCTCGCGACGGGCGGCGTCGCTGCCACAGAGCACGGTGGCATTGATTTCCAGCATCAGGTTCACCTGCTGCAGGTGAAACAGGTCGATGCCGCGCGCCACATAGTGATCGACCAGCGCGTAGCCCTCCAGCACGTTGCACAGCACCTCGTCCGTGAACGGGTCGCGAGGCTCGGTGAAGTGGCGGCTGAGCTCGGCAAAATGCGCCTGCACTTGGCGCAGGGCGTGCTCGACGGCATTGAGATCCAGGCGGGGTGTCGCTGGCATCGGATGTCCCTGAGTACGGTATTCGAGTAAAGGCAGCCGCGGGCCTGGGCCGTCCTGGCACTGGCGCGCGGGCGTTCTCAAGCGAGGGTCAGCTGAACTTGCCACTGATGTAGTCGGCGGTCAGCTGTTCACGAGGGTCTTGGAAGATCTGGGTAGTGGGACCCATCTCTACCAGATAGCCCGTGCGGGTGCCTTGGGAAATGTCGACCGAAAAGAACGCCGTGGTGTCGGCCACGCGAATGGCCTGCTGCATGTTGTGGGTCACCAGCGCAATGGTGTAATCCTTTTTCAACTCCACCATCAGCTCCTCCACCCGCCGGGTCGCGATCGGGTCCAGGGCCGAACAGGGTTCATCGAGCAACAACACTTCGGGCTCGGTGGCGATGGCCCGGGCAATGCACAAGCGCTGCTGCTGGCCACCGGACAGGGACAGGCCACTGACCTTGAGCTTGTCCTTCACTTCATCCCATAACGCGGCGCCTTGCAGGGCATGCTTGACCCGGTCGCCGATGTCGCCTTTGTAGCGGTTCAGGCGCAGACCGAAGGCCACGTTGTCGAAAATGCTCATCGAGAACGGGTTGGGCTGCTGGAACACCATGCCGATGTAGCGACGCACCACGACTGGATCGACCCCTTTGCCGTAGACGTCCTGCCCCAGAAAGTGCACATGGCCTTCGAAGCGAAAGCCCTTGACCAGGTCGTTCATGCGGTTGAGGCTGCGCAGCACGGTGCTTTTGCCACAACCGGACGGGCCGATGAAGCCAGTGATCTCGTTCTTGCGGATCGGCACGTGGCTGTCGCGCACGGCCATGAAGTTGCCGTAGAAGATCTTGTCCAGCTTGCAATCCATGACGATGGGGGTTTCGCTGGCCAGGGGAGCGGCTCTTTGGGCGGTGGATACGTTCACGTCGAATGCTCCCTATCAGTACTTGGGCTTGCCGAATACTCGGCTCAGAATGTTGATAACCAGCACGATCATTACCAGAACCAGCGATGCCGCCCAGGCGAGCTCCAACTGGTTGTCGAACGGCATGCCGGAGAAGTTGTAGATCAGCACCGCCAGCGAAGCGGTCGGGTTCATCACCGCCAGGCTGCCATCGTGGTAGATCCAGTAGTTGCTGAACAACGCGGTGAACAGCAGCGGCGCGGTTTCGCCGGCCGCCCGGGCCACGGCCAGCATGACGCCGGTCAGGATGGCTGGCAGGCCGGTGGGCAACACGATCTTCCAGATCACCTGGGCCCGGGTACAACCCATGCCGTAGGCGGCGTCCTTCATGATCTTGGGCACCATCTTCATGGCTTCCTCGGCGGTCAGGACCACGATTGGCAGCATCAGGACGGCCAACGCCACGCCGCCTGCCGGCGCCGAGTAGGTTCCGGTGGTCATCACCACCAGGGCATAGGCGAACACGCCGGCCAGGATGGACGGCAAGCCGGTCAGCATCCTGGCGGCGAAACGTGCGGCGTTGGCCAGCTTGCTGTCAGGCCCAAGCTCGGCCAGGAACACGGCGGCCAGGATGCCCACCGGCACAGCGATGGCCGCTGCAATGCCGACCATGACCAGGGTACCGGCCATGGCGTTGCCGAAGCCGCCCCCCATTTCGAAACCAGTTGGCGGCAGCTCGGTAAACACTTCCAGGTTCAGCCGTGCGCCACCACGGGTGATGAGCATGTACAACACCGAAATCAGGGGCACGCTGGCCACCAGCGCGGCGAGCCAGGCCAATGTGGTCAGCAGTACGCTGCGCAGCGCCCGTCCTTCGAGCTTGCGCTGCAGGCTTGGCAGCGCGGCCACTGGGGTGGAGAGATCGGTCATCAGCGGTTACCTCGTTGCGCGTAGAGCATGATCATCGAGCCCAATACGTTCACCAGCAGGGTGATGAACATCAGCACCAGGGCGGCGTACATCAGCACTTGCACCTCATTCGGCCCGGCTTCGGGGAAGTTCAATGCCAGCAGCGCTGCCAGGGTATTGGCCGGCGCGAACAGTGACAGGGAGATGGTGTTGGCGTTGCCCACCAGCATCGCCAGGGCCATGGTCTCCCCTAGGGCGCGGCCCAGGCCCAGCACCAGCGAGCCAAAGATGCCGGTCGCGGCCGAGGGCACCATGACCTTGAGAATCGCCTCCCAGTGCGTCGTGCCCATGCCGTAGGCGGCTTGCTTGGTTTTCATCGGCACACTGGTCAACGCGTCCTGGGAGACGGCGGCGATGGTCGGCAGAATCATGATCGCCAGCACCAAGGCTGCCGGCAGCAACCCCGGGCCGCTCAGGGACGTGCCAAAGAACGGGATCCAGCCCAGCTCGCTGTTGAGCCATGTGGTCAGTGGCCGTATGGCTGGAATCACCACATAGATGCCCCACAGCCCGTACACCACGCTCGGGATAGCGGCCAGCAGCTCGACAATGGTGCGAAAGACGGCCGCGAGCCTGGCCGGCAGGAAATCCTGGGTCAGAAAGATGGCCATGCTGACGCCGAAGAAACCGGCGATCAGCAAGGCGATGAATGCGCTGTACAGCGTCCCCCAGATGGCCGGAAGAATGCCGTACTTGCCTTGGTTGACGTCCCAGACGCTGCCCAACAACACATCGAAGCCATGCTTCTCGATGCCCGGCAAGGCCTTGCGCCCCACTTCGTAAACCAGTGCGAAGACCAGTGCCAGTACCAGCACAACCCCAATGCGGGCCAGCGCACGGAAGGTGCGGTCCACCAGCACGTCCTTGGCAGACGGCGGCCGGCAGGCGGAGTCGGGGTTATCCGGTAGGTCGAAAGGTGTGTTCATTGGCAGGTTCCGGGACAGGGTGCTGACACCCCCGGCGTGTCAGGCGCACGCCGGGGACGCCGGTATCACTTGATGTTGGCGGAGGCTTTGCGCACTTGCTCGACCACCGAGGGGGGCAGCGGGATGTAGCCCATCGAGTCGGCGATTTTCTGCCCTTCGGTGAGGCTGTACTCGACCATCTCGCGCATGGCCTTGGCCTTGGCGGGGTTGCCATTGTCCTTGCGGAAGATCATCCAGGTGTAGGAGGTGATGGGGTAGGACTTGGCGCCGTCCGGATCAGGCAGCCAGGCCACCAGGTTTTCCGGCATGTTCACGGCGGCCAGGGCCTCGGCGCCGCTTTCGGCATTGGGCACCACGTACTGCCCAGCCTTGTTCTGCAATTGGGCGAAGTCCACCTTGGCCAGCTTGGCAAAACCGTACTCGATGTAGCCGATGGCGCCTGGGGTCTGGCGTACGGTGGCGGTCACGCCATCGTTTTTCGGTGACTTGATGAACTTGTCAGTAGCCGGCCAGTTGACGGTATTGCCCTCACCCAGTTCTTGCTTGAAGTCGGCATTGATGGCCGACAGGTGCTTGGTGAACACCGCTGTCGTGCCGCTGGAGTCGGCACGCACCACGACGGTGATGGGGGTGTCGGGCAGCTTGAGCTCGGGGTTGGCGGCTGCGATCTGGGGGTCGTTCCAGCGCGTGATCTTGCCAAGGAAGATGTTGGAGTACACCTCGCGCGGCAGCTTGAGCCCTTTGGGGTTGCCTGGCAGGTTGTAGGCCAGCACGATCTCGCCGGCGGTCATGGGCAGCAGTTGCACGCCCTCGCTCACCTTGGCCATGTCGGCCTCGCTCATGGCCGAGTCGCTGGCAGCAAAGTCAACGGTCCTGTTCAGGAAATCCTGCACCCCGGCGCCGCTGCCCTTGGACTGGTAGTCGACGGTCACACCCTCGGATTTCTTGCTGAAGTCCTTGAACCAGGTCAGGTAGATAGGTGCGGGGAAGCTGGCCCCGGAACCGGTCAGGCGAATGTTTTCTGCGGCGATCGAAGCCGATGTGGCGCAAAGGGAGACCGCGACGGCGAGTGCAGCAGACTTCATCAGGCGTATCATTGAAAGCGCTCCGTGTGATGGCCGGCACACTTTGCATCAGCTGTGTTACAGCTTTGTGACCGCCGCATGGCAGCGAGCCCTTACCCACGCCAGGCCATGTCCTACGCCCTGTTGAACCGTAGCATCGGCAAGCCTGACGCTCACCTCCATGGAACGCTGACCGTTTGCCGCACTCACACCCTTTATCAGGGCAGCAGCCCGCACATCCCGAGCTGGAGGACAGACCTGCATGAAGAAGATCCTGATGGTGTTGACGTCCCACGATCAACTGGGTGACACCGGCAAGAAAACCGGCTTCTGGCTGGAAGAGTTCGCGGCACCTTATTACGCATTCGTGGATGCCGGAGCCGACGTCACGCTCGCCTCGCCAAAAGGCGGACAGCCGCCGCTGGACCCGAAAAGTGACGAAGACGATGCCCAGACCGAGGCCACCCGACGCTTCGCCAAAGACACCGAGGGCCAGGCTGCCCTGGCCGATACCGTACCCCTTGGCGAAATCGACCCCTATGATTTCGACGCCGTGTTCTATCCAGGCGGCCACGGCCCCCTGTGGGATCTGGCCGAGAACCAGGACTCGATCGTGCTGTTGCAAGCCTTTTATGCCTCCAACAAGCCCATCGCAGCGGTATGCCACGCCCCAGGTGTTCTGAAGAACGTCAAAGCGCCTGACGGTCACCCTGTCGTAAAGGGCAAAAAGGTCACGGGCTTTACTAACAGTGAAGAGCAAGCTGTGGGCCTGACCGACGTCGTTCCGTTTCTGGTGGAAGATATGCTACGTGACCATGGGGCGAACTACGCCAAGGCCGAGGACTGGGCAAGCCATGTGGTCGAGGATGGGCATTTGATCACAGGGCAGAACCCGGCATCGTCAGAGGCAACTGCCAAGGCATTGCTGAAACGGGTAGCCCAGGAACCCGGCGCCTGACCCCTATTTCTGCGCTGGTGAAAAGGCAACTGCTCAGAAACGGAATTTTTTGCTACAGCCCGAGGTCATAACGGTAGCGCACAGCTATCGCTTGCACCTCTGGCTGCAAGCCTACATCGGATGTTCCCTTTATTCAGCGTGCGCAGAGCCAGAGTATTGCCATGAAAACGTGCGAATTCCCCAGCTGTCCAACCGTTCTGCTGGTTGAGGACGAACCTATCATCCGTGAGCTGATCGCCATCGCCCTTGAGGATCTGGGCGTAGCGGTAACCAGCGTGGAAACAGCACAAGAAGGTCTGGAAATTACCTCGCGCTCTGCATTTTCGATGCTCCTGACCGATGTCCGCACCCCTGGCGCGGTCAACGGCCTGGAGTTGGCCTATCAGGTCGGCCAGTCGCAGCCTGACACTCGCATCGTGGTCATGAGTGGTTATCACGACCCTTCAAGCCACGCCCTACCCTCTGGCGCCGTGTTCCTGCCCAAACCCTGGACCCTGGATCATTTCATTGGCGTGATCAGTGATCAGCTTGCGCGTTCAACGTCGCTGCGGGCGCAGCCAGCGGCATGATTAAGTTCCAAGGCTTTTGCAGCAGTCAAATGCTGCAAAGTAAACCCGGCAACTGCAGCCACTGGTGTACACGGCGGATGAGTCGTGACACGCGATTCTTCCAGCCTGCGCCATGTTTAACTGGCAAGCGTTTGGAATCAAGCCCACCTGGAAAGGTCTTCTAGCTCTTCACTGATACGCTGTTTGTCGACAAGCCTCACCCATCGTTAGGCTGAAATTACCCCCGCCCCACGCGCCTAGTGCGTTGATGCGTTGCGTATATGAGAAGAGCCGGCTTCAAGCCCTGAACACCATACAGCAGGCTCACCCCGTCCTACACAACCCTGCAACTAGAACACAAAACTCCAAACGGCATGGAATCACTTTGCTGTCCATTGCTCTGCACATCAACGCGGGCGCTAGGCGAACGCTTTTCAGCGACACGTTTGAAACACCCCACTAGGGCACGCCGTAATGGGTCAACCGCTCCCACTGATAATGTACATGGCCAGCAAACGTCGGATGCTTTTCGATAAATTCAAGCGTATAGGGTAGCGACATTCCGAGGCGCATGGCGTATTGATTGTACCCGATGAAGAGGGTGCCCCGAGGCCATCCGTCAACGCGTTTACCGCATATCTGTGGATAATCACTGTTCTGCTCGTAAAGGTCCAGGCTATAGCGGGATAATGTTTCCATCCCTTGTGTCAACCGTGTAGCGTATTCTTGGTAGAGATCAACCCCTTGAATGCGTGCCGTCTCCGCAACATTGATCAGTGCTGCGACACCATAGCCTGAGTGAGGCAAGTCTCTACAAAATTCCATCGGCATGCCGCTAATGAGTCGGGTGGGGTTACCCCATTTCTGCATGACTTCGTTATAAGAGCGTCCAAACCACACTGCGTCCAAGGGTCGCGCTCCGTCCCACGGCAGATAGATATAACTGCCCAGCAATGATTTCCACTTGCTGAGTGCTTCATGGAAGCCCTGCTCATCCTTAGTGAAGATTGCTATATTAACCAAGGCTTCTACAGCACTGGCCTGCCAGTTACTGTTGTTTTTGAAGTCATTACCGGTACTAGGCAGAAACATCTGGCTGGCATACGGTCGGTATTGCTCCCTAAACATTCTCGTCACAGCATCCTTTTCAACCTGCGGCCAGCCCCCATAGCTATACTTGACGATCTCCGCTGCACGGGTAAACAATTGAGCGGCCCATGAGGCTTGCAGGCGCCTGTTATTGCCCGTATGCTGCTCTAACGTTTCAGTCCAGGCTTTGAAGATTTCCCGTACATTTTCGGCATATGCAGGGTCCCCTGTATAACGCCACAACAGCGCTTGCAAGTAGGCAGCCTGAGCATCCCGGATTTCGTCCGAGCACCCGTAATCCGGTACAGAATACGCACCGCAGTGAACAATGCTCCAAGGCCTAGCCCGATAATTTCTGTCAGCCAACGGTGACGCCAAAGCAGCGTGCATGGATGTCGCCCAAGGCTCGAGATGCTTGTGGTCACGCACATACCGCAACTGCACCTCGGACGTCAGTATTCCAGGGTGAACAAAGTTAAAATCCGCCTGCGCGCCTGCGCTGAACGCGCAAAGCAAACATGCCCCGACACTACAGTAGATTCGCATTCCGCGCCCAACCCTTGCATTCAGAACTCAGAGCTAGACGTTAGCAAGTTGCCTTGAATTACACGACTGACAAAATTATCAGGTCAAAGCGCTTGAGCGACTGAATGTTCTAGCAGGGCATGTGCGAAAAATACTTGTTTAAGCAGTGGGCGAATGTTGCATGCGAACCGAATCATCCATTTGTTGAATGACCGAAGCCTTTTGATGCTCGCTGCAATGACCTGTCAACCAGTTGTCGAAGATCCCGCCACTGCTGCCAAGCGATCAGTTGGAGACGTCTCATCTCGTCTGCTTGGCTTAGCAATTCCTCGCGGTAGGCACTGGGGCAGGCGTTGCGTAACGCGTGATCATCGAAGGTCGAGAACCAACGGTTGATTGCCTCCAGGTGCATCAGGTCATTGGTAGGCTGCTCAATGAATGCCGTCATGCCAGTTTCCCTGTGCTCGCTTTTTCAATCGAGCCCAGGGAGTAACCGATGGTTCACTTCGATTGGTGTTCAGCCGCGCCAGCCTCACACAATGCCCGTATGACCATCGAGTACCTGCCGCACACGGCGTGCCAGATCATGGGGCTGGCAGGGCTTGGAAATCACATCGAATTCAGAGCCGCCGATGTCGGTGCGTTCAATCGAGTTTTCCGCGTAGCCGGTCGTGAGCAGCACCTTGATCTGCGGCTGCAAACGACGCACCTCGCGCGCCAGCATCACCCCATTCATGCCCCCGGGCATGATCAGGTCGGTGAACAACAAGTCATAGCGCTCACCTGCTTCAATGAGTTTTAGCGCTTCGCGTGCGTTGAGCACCATGTCGGCGTCATAGCCATAGTTTTCCAGCACCATTTTGGCCAGCTCGGCGACATCAGGGCGGTCTTCGACAATGAGAATCCTCTCGGTGCCGGAACTGCGTTCAACCAGCTTCACGGGCTTTTCCTGAATCGGGCTGGCTTCGTCCACCGGGAAATACAAGCGCAGCGTGGTGCCTTCGCCCTCTTCGGTGTAGATCCGGGCAGCACCACCGGACTGACGCGCGAACCCGTACACCATGGACAGCCCTAGCCCTGAACCCTTTCCCTCCTCCTTGGTGGTGAAGAAAGGGTCCATGACACGGTCTCGAATGCTGGCAGGCATGCCGATGCCATTGTCGGTAATGGAGATGCTCACGTAACTGCCTGGCAACAGGCCATCGAAGGACAGATTGATGTCGCTTACATGCACGTTCCGCGTTTCGATGAATACATGGGGTCGTTTGCGGCCGATCAGGGCGTCCCGGGCGTTCATGAAGATGTTCAACAGCGCCACTTCGGCCTGGGTCGGGTCGATACGACAGTTGCGCAAGTGATCTTCCAAGTCGTATTCGACCGTCACCTCGGCACCGAAGGTGCGCTCGATGATAGGGACCACGTCATCGAGCAGATGATTGAGATTAAGCACCCGGCCGTGCAATTTCTGCTTGCGGGCAAAGGCCAGCAACTGTTTGGTGAGGGTGCTGGCACGATCGACCGCCGTTTGCGCGTGCCCGACGCTTCGGCGAATGCGGCTCAGGTCAGGCTGCGCCTTGTCGGTCTCGCTGGCCACCAGGCCCATGTAGCCGCCCATCACTTGCAGCAGGTTATTGAAGTCGTGGGCGATGCCGCCTGTCAGCTGACCCAGGGCTTCCATCTTCTGCGCCTGACGCAGTGCATCCTCGGCATCGCGACGACGGCTGACATCCAGCTGCGAGGCGAAGAAGTAGATCAGGTCGCCACGCTCGTTGAAAATCGGCGAGATGAACAGCGCATTCCAGAAACTGGAGCCGTCCTTGCGGTAATTGAGCACTTCGGTGGCGATGTCCACGCGCTTCTCGATCGCCTCACGGATGGCGTCGACCACTGTCCGCTCGGTTTCCGGGCCCTGCAGGAAACGACAATTTCGCCCAATGATCTCACCGGCTTCATAGCCGGTCATTTCCAGAAACGCGCGATTGGCAAAGATGATAGGATTGTCGTCGCGGCTGGGATCGGTCACGATCATGGGCATGCGCGTCGTTTGCACGGCAGCAAAAAACATGTCGTGCGGCAGGTTGGATATGTCTCCGGTCGCCTGATTGCTGACGCGGGCCTTCTTGTCCGTCACGTGACTCTCCTGGTTGGGCAATGGTGCAACTGGTCACTTCTTGACAACGCCAAGCGGCAAATTGCTCCGCCTACTTGGGCTCGTTACGAAACTATTATTCGCTAGCCAATGTCGACTCGTCATCTTGGGCCTACACTTGCTGTTAAGCGGTAGCGTCAACTGCCGACGATGGCCAAGCATGCCCTACCCACCCTGCCACGGATGCTGCACAGCCTCTTGGAAAGCCATGACCTTATCTAAGCGTAACAACGTGCGCATTGCGGGCGCAGGCCCTGTCACGTTGATCTTCTCCCACGGTTTTGGCTGCGATCAATCGATGTGGAAGTACCTTTTACCGCATTTTCAAGCGCGCTTTCGCACCGTGACCTACGATCTGGTCGGCGCCGGGCAGTCGGACCTGACTGCCTATGATCGCGTTCGCTATGACTCCCTGGCAGGTTATGCGACGGATCTGAACGAGATAGTCACCGAATATGGCCAAGGCACCGTGATTCTGGTCGGCCACTCGGTCAGCGCCATGATCGGCGCACTGGCGGACAGGCAGCAACCGGATCGCATTGCGGCCCATGTGATGGTGGGTCCTTCCCCGTGCTATATCGACGATGGTGATTACATTGGCGGTTTCAAGCATCAGGATATCCACGAACTGCTTGAAACCCTGGACAGCAATTACCTGGGCTGGTCGAGCACCATGGCGCCGGTGATCATGGGGGCGCCCGGCCAGCCCATGCTGAGCGAGGAGCTGACCAACAGCTTCTGCCGCACCGATCCAGACATCGCGCGGCAGTTCGCGCGTGTCACGTTCCTGTCTGACAACCGGCTGGATGTGCAAGGTTTGCCCACACCTGTACTGATTCTCCAATCCATCGACGATCTTATCGCCCCGGTTTCCGTAGGCCAGTACCTCAATGCAGTGCTACCCAACAGCACGCTGTGCCTGATCGACAACATCGGCCACTGCCCGCACATGAGCGCCCCTACAGCCTGTTCCCAAGCCATGGATGCCTTCCTGCAACCCTGGGCACCGGGGCCATGACGGGGGCAGGCGAGACACCGCCTGTCGACGTGTTGTTCGAAGGGGCACCCTGCGGTCTGGTAGTCACCACTGAGACCGGAATGATCGTGAAGGTCAACCAGACCTTCTGCAAATGGTTGGGCTACGCGCCCGAGGACCTGGCGCAGTGCAGGTTTCAGGAGCTGTTGACCATGGGCGGACGCATCTTCCATCAGACCCATTGGGCGCCACTGATGAGAATGCAGGGTTCGGTGGCCGAGGTGAAGCTCGAGGTCCGGCACCGCGCCGGTCACGTCATCACCATGTTGCTCAATGGCGTGCGCCGTCAATATGCCCACGGCGTGTTCCACGAACTGGCGTTGTTCGGCACCATCGAGCGTGATCGCTACGAGCGTGAATTACTTACCGCCCGGCGCCGAGCCGAGCAATTGCTGGCGCAGACCACTGAGGCCGAAGCTGCATTGCACCAGGCCAAGGCTGAACTGGCCGACGCCTACCAGAGCGCCCAACGACGTGCAGCTTTTGCCGAGCAGATGGTCGCCATCGCCAGCCATGACCTGAAAAACCCGCTAACCGCGATCAAGATGGCTACGCAGTTGCTCGAACGCGGCGAGCACAGGGACAAGGAAAGACGCCTGCTGGGCAGTATCAGCCATTCCTCGGAACGCGCCAGGCGCATGATCGCTGACCTGCTCGACTTTGCCTCGGTCAGAATTGGCCAAGGCATTACCATCCGCCGCCAACCGATAGACCTGTGTTCAACGGTCGATCAGAGCGTAAACGAATTGAGAGTCGCCTTCGCCCAGGCGCGCATTCGTCACCTTTGCAAAGGCAAAGGGCAACTTGCACTGGACCCGGATCGCGTGCAGCAGATGATTGGCAATCTGGTGGCCAACAGCGTGGCCTATGGTGACCTCGCTCACCCGGTCACCATTACCACTGACCTTCATGAGCATGGCGCCGTGGTCAGCGTACACAACCATGGCCCTTGCATTCCCGACACCTTGCTTACGTCCCTGTTTGCGCCCATGACCCGGGGCACGGACCATGCCGACTCGGTACGCTCTGTCGGGTTGGGGTTATTTATCGTGAGCGAGATCACCCTGGCCCATGGTGGCGATATCACCGTCGATTCGGACGCCGCACTTGGTACCACCTTCACGATACGCCTGCCGTTACTGGCAGCCTGAACAAGGACGGTCCGGCATACACCGGTCAAGCTTTCGACCTGAACTTTTGCTTACCTTGTGGTTTCACCTGCATAGCACACCCGCCTTCGCAGGAGTTGAACCATGAGAGCATTGACGTACCACGGTGCACAGGATGTAAGGGTCGACACGGTGCCGGACCCCATCCTGCAAGAGGCTGACGACATCATTCTGAGAGTCACGGCTACCGCTATCTGCGGGTCTGACCTGCATCTGTATCACGGCAAGATCCCACAAACCGAACACGGCGACATTTTTGGCCACGAGTTCATGGGGGTCGTCGAGGACGTCGGCCGCGCGGTGACCAATGTGCAAGTTGGCGACCGCGTGGTGATTCCGTTCGTGATCGCCTGCGGCGGCTGCTTCTTCTGCCAGCACGACTTGTTTGCCGCCTGCGAGACGACCAATACCGGCCGCGGCGCCATCATCAACAAGAAAGTCATTCCACCCGGTGCAGCGTTGTTCGGCTACAGCCATTTGTATGGTGGCATCCCGGGTGGCCAGGCGGACTATGTACGGGTACCCAAGGCCAATGTAGGCCCCTTCAAGGTGCCGACCTCGCTGTCCGACGACAAGGTGCTGTTCTTGTCGGATATTCTGCCCACCGCCTGGCAGGCGGTGACCAACGCGCAAGTGGGCCAGGGCTCGACGGTAGCCATCTACGGTGCGGGCCCCGTGGGCCTGTTGAGTGCGGCCTGCGCCCGCATGCTGGGCGCTCAAAAAATTTTCCTGGTCGATGACAACGACTACCGCCTGACGTTTGCCCGTGACGCCTATGGGGTAGTGCCAATCAATTTCGAGCAGGACGATGACCCTGCCGACAGCATCATTCGGCTGACCCCAGGCATGCGCGGCGTTGATGCCGTCATTGATGCAGTGGGCTTCGAGGCCAAGGGCAGCACCACCGAAACCGTCATGACAGCCCTCAAGATCGAAGGCAGCAGTGGCAAGGCGTTGCGTCAATGCATTGCTGCCGTGCGGCGCGGCGGCGTGGTCAGCGTCCCTGGTGTGTATGCCGGGTTCATTCATGGTTTTCTCTTCGGCGACGCATTCGACAAGGGCCTGACCTTCAAGATGGGCCAGACCCATGTGCAGAAGTTCTTGCCAGAACTGCTCGAGCACATCGAGGCCGGTCGGCTGCAACCTGAATTGATCGTGACGCATCGGTTGGCGCTCGAGGAAGCGGCGATGGGCTACAAGATGTTCGATCAGAAAAAGGATGATTGCCGCAAGGTG
The DNA here is from genome assembly GCF_043106155.1 of Pseudomonas sp. FYR_7. Lineage (NCBI taxonomy): Bacteria > Pseudomonadati > Pseudomonadota > Gammaproteobacteria > Pseudomonadales > Pseudomonadaceae > Pseudomonas > Pseudomonas sp. FYR_7. Next base: position 152,751 of record NZ_JBICMI010000023.1, on the reverse strand, counting down.
ATTCTGGTTCCCGGTGCGGCAGCGGGTACATTGGCGCCTGAAGTAGCGATCTAAGCGGCACCGAGCCTTGTCAGGGCCTGGCCCACTGCCAGTGGGCCAGGCCAGACCTCAAGGGTGCATCAGGGTGATCAGGGCCTTGACCAGCGTCTGTTGATCAAACGGCTTGCTCAGCACCATGCCGCCGTGGGCAGGCCAGCTCTGCTGCCCAGGCGCGGGCGGTGCGTATCCCGTGATGAACAACACCGGTAGCCGCGGCCGTGTTCCCCTGGCAACGTCCACCATCTTCCTGCCGTCCAGCCCGCCAGGCAGCCCGACATCGGTGATCAACAGGTCGATTCGAGTGTCCGAGCGCAGCAATTGCAAGCCTGCCAGGCTGTCGGCTGCTTCGATGACGACGTAGCCCATACCACTGAGCGTTTCATTGACATACAGGCGAACTGACGCTTCATCGTCCACCAGCAATACAGTTTCACCCGGCCGCGCCCGATGACTCACCACAGGGGCCACGCTGTCGCTGACCACTCGGGCAGGCCCACCGTGACTGGGTAGTTGCATAAACACCCGAGTTCCTTGCCCTGGTGCCGAATCGATATGCACATGCCCGCCGGTCTGGCGGGCGAAACCGTACACCATCGAGAGGCCCAAGCCCGTCCCTGCACCCAGTGGCTTGGTGGTGAAGAATGGCTCGAACGCCCTGGAGAGGGTCGCGGCGTCCATACCAATACCCTCATCCGTGACGCATATGCTCAGGTAATCGCCCGAAGCAATCTCCGGGTCCGCATCACCGTCGATGCGTTGGTCTGCGGTCTGAATGCAAATCCGGCCATTCCCGTCCATGGCATCGCGCGCATTGATGCAAAGGTTCAGCAATGCGTTCTCAAGCTGTGCTGGATCGACCAGACAAGTGTGCAATGAAGCGGACAACTGAACCTCAAGCTTCACGCAGGGGCCTACCGTGCGGCGCACGAGCTCAGCCATGCCATCGATCAGCGCATGCACATCGGTCTGCACAGGCACCAGGGTTTGGCGCCTGGCGAACGCCAGAAGTCGATGGGTCAGCGCGGCGGCCTTGCGTGTAGCACCGTAAGCCACGGTCATGTAGCGTTCCACGTCCTCAAGACGGCCCTGGGCCAGGCGAGACCTGATCAGGTCCAGACTGCCGGAAATGCCCGCCAACAAATTGTTGAAGTCATGGGCAATGCCCCCAGTCAGTTGCCCGACGGCTTCCATTTTCTGGGCCTGATGCAAAGCCGCTTCGGCCTCCTCTCGCTCGGCTACTGCCTGGGCAATACGCGCCTCGAGCGTTCGGTTGAGCTCGAGGAGTTGCTCCTCTACCTGCCGGCGGGCGGTGACGTCGATGGAAGATCCAACCAGGCCGATCACCTCCCCCTCGTCGCTGAGCAGGGGCGCCTTGACCGATAGCCAATACGTGGCCGAGCCGTCTGGCATGTCCACCCGCTCTTCGACCTGGACGGCCGTCCCGCCGGCCATCACACGCTGATCGGTTTCCATCACCTGCCTGGCCTGATCCTTATCCTCAAGGAACTCAAGGTCGGTCTTGCCCAGGTAGAACTCCGGCGGCTTGCCGATCAGCTGCGTGGCGCCATGGTTGGCCACCAGCATGCGCCCGTTCAGGTCCTTGGCATAAACCACGCCGGGGACCGCGGCAGTGAAGGTACGCAGCAACGCGGACATACGGTCGCGTTCGGCCTGGGCCTTGCGACGCGACTCGATGTTCATCAGCACGCCCGGAAAGCGCACCGCAACGCCCTGCTCGTCGAGTTCGACCCGACCGTTGGCTTCAACCCAGCGATAGCAGCCATCGTCCTGGCGGACCCGGTATTCACACCTAAACGGGCCGCCCAGGGCCATGGCCGCCTGGATGGCTTGCGCGACGCGTTCACGGTCATCGGGATAGATGGAGGCAAATGCTTCCGCCAGAGGCATCCCCGTCAGGCATCTGGCCAGCGGCAAGCCAAACGAATGCGAGAATCGCTCATCGGCCGTCACCCTGTCATTGGGTATATCCCACACCCATGTGCCGATGATCGCACCCGCATCCAGCGCAAGCTGCAACCGCTCTGCGGTTAGCGCGGCATCATCCTGGCCACTGGCAGCGACACCAGCGGTACGTTGATTCATCGATCGACCTCGAACTTCCTGAAAACAAGCATCGGCTACAGGCACGCTATTAAGCGCAAAAGACGCCTATGATGAGCCTCACGCACAAGAGTTGGAAGGTCTGGTTTTCACGCCAGTTGAATAAATATGGCGTATGACCCGAGCAATACCCAGCATACGAGGAAAATCCAGGGTGTACGCAGCGAGAACAGCAAAGACTTGCGATGGCCGGCCTGGGAAGTCTCGGTTTCGCTAAATAATGGCGATTCGTCGTAAGCCAGCCCCATCATGGGTTCGCTTCGCAGCAGATGACTTTGCTTGAGTTGCCAATGCTCGATGATCTTGTAGGCAGCGTGAATACCTGGCCAGGCGTTCAGTGAACTGAGTACACCAAGCAGCGCCAAAAAGGGCGGCACCACCAGCGTGAACATTTCGCCCCAGCTCTGATTGGTATTGCCCATGGCTGAGGCATACGCAATGACTAAAAAGGACTGGGCGGCCAGGTAAGCATCCGTACGGTTAGCAAGGATACTCGTCTCGTACTGGATTTCCTGTCGGTAGAAGTCCAACCGCTCCTTGGGCGAGCCGAACATGCGAGCATTATGCTCCTGGATTTCGTGCTCTGGGGTGGCTGGGGTGATAATACGTGGCACAGTACGGCTCCTAGAAACTATCCATGGCCAGGGTGAGTGCCCATGCACGGGTCAACAGCATTGGCTGCCGTAGACATCGCGCGATGTAGCAAAGCTGGCTGAACATTGGTTTACGGCTTGTGCGCAGGCACATCCCTTGCGGTCTTTTGCGCCGTAGTGTCCTGCTCGGTGCCCGTAGACCCGTCTGGGCGCTGAGCGTCGTTGTCTCGCTCTTTTTCGCCCGTGGTGCGCGCTTGCTCCACGCGCTTGGCGTCCTGCTCATTCGATGTGCTCATGAAGACACCTCAGCCTTTGCTATGTTCAGGGGAAGAGGGTCCAGTACCGCGTTTGATGCCACGCGGTCCCCAGATACCCCAGATCGCCAGACCCGCCACAGGCAGAGCCAGGAGCAACAGGGCCCAGGCCGCCTTTGTGGCATCGGTCTTGTCGCTACGAAACACACTGACGATGGCCCACAGGTCCACCAGTAGGATCAGGACCGCCACGGCGATCCAGAAGTACGTCACAGGCTCGTTCATAACCGCTCTCCCTTTTGATCGGTTTCCCAACCTTCTTTAAAAAGGAAGCCTGGAAGTCCCGCTAAGTTCAGCTCGATTGCTGCACGATGGACGGGCGGACGCACTTGCAGTGAACCAACAGCGTAGCGCTCGCGTCCACTGCAAAATGCTGCGCGAGTTACAGGTATGGCCATCGACGCGATTGAGTCCGTCTTCGAGTACTTGAAAAAACATGACCTTGTTTTGACCACTGCCGAATCCTGCACCGCCGGCGCCATGGTAGCGGCCCTGGCCGCCCTGCCAGGCACCGCCGAGGTGCTCGAAAGCGGCTACGTTGTCTATTCCCCCGCTGCCAAACAACGCTTGCTGGGCGTTAGCCCGGTGACTATCGAGCGTTATGGCCTGACCAGCGAAGCGGTTGCATGGGAAATGGCATTAGGCGCATTGAAAGACAGCGACGCGACCGTTGCCATTGCCACCACAGGGGTCGCAGGACCTGCCGCGCAAGGCAAAATCCCGCCCGGTACGCTGTGCTTTGCCTGGGCGTTCTCCGGAGAGCCGCTTGCCGTTTTCACCGCCACCCAACGCTTTTTTGGCGAGCGTGACGAGGTGATGCGCCAGGGGGCGGCCTATGGACTGTCGCAACTGGCGCATTATCACCAACGTTGGCTACGCGGCGAACGGGCCTGATCACACCTTGATGAACGAGCACCCGATGACTTCCAAGCATTACCCAGCACCCGAAGGCGCCTTTGCCCATCACCGCTTTGGGCGCGCCGGACGCTTCAAATGGCTTGCACTTTTACTACCACTGGGCTTGGCGATCGCCATGGTGCCTGCCAGCCCTTGGTTGATCGATGCCAGGGCGACCAGTGCTGATGGCAAGGTACAGGTGCACTACAAGCGACTAGGTCGCAGCGCAAGCCCTGTCGAGCTATCGATCAGCGTGAAGGGAACGCCGAGCAAGCCGGTTTGGGTACAACTAGGCGGAAGCATGCTTCAGGAAGCCAGCATCGAAACCGTGCAACCGCAGCCGCTGCGCACTCAATCTCAAGGCAAGGCGATGCTCATTGAAGTGGCGACCGACGAAGCAGGAATGGCCACTGTTCACCTGACCGTGCGCAATGACGCACCAGGCCAGGTTACAGGCCACGTGAGAGCCGGCGCCAACAGCGCCGTGCGACTGTCGACATTCTTGTACCCGTAGCCCTGTACGGTTCGGTACAGACGCTTGGACACGCCGGGGCATATGCCACCGGCGTGCAGCTGGTCGAATTCAGGACTTGTCAGTGGCAACCGCAAATTTCTTCATGTCCACCGGGGGCGCGACGAACTCCGGACCTTTACCCGAGACTCGCCACCGCACGTTGGTCAACCCATAGCGCTCGGCCATGGGACGGCTGACTTTCTTGATCTTGTGCTGACCGAACCGCGGAATGATCCCGACACCTGCATCGCAGCTAGCCCAGTGCCAGGCCTCGGCGTTGTCCATGCGTTCCAGTCGAATGATGAAAGTCCTGAATTCTCCGTGTAGCTCGTACTCGATCACATACAGTTGTTGTCCTGCCATTGGACTCTCCTCCATCAAACTCAGCCTAATGGAGCCAAAGGCGTAACAAAAGATTCCATTTATTTTATCCCGACAGTCATCCTCTTGCCGTTGCCCACGTGATGACGAACTGTTCTCGCTTCGCTTCAGTCACATCAGTACCAATGGTGCAGGAGCTGCAATGTGGAAGACGTATCTGAAAGCCCGCGGCAATGTGCCGAGCCCCAGCGGGACGCCGGTGGATGGCTGGTGCTGGAGCAGTATGCAGCCCTTGGCGATGGGCGCTCGGTAGCGCTGGTAGGCCTGGACGGCTCCATCGACTGGTGGTGCGTGCCGCACATGGATTCGCCCCCTCTGTTCGATCGACTGCTCTCGCCCAGGACCGGCGGTTTCTTCGCCATCACCCCGACCCAGCCCTATCAGGCAAAGCGTCGCTATCGCCCCGGCAGCAACGTGGTGGAGACCGAGTACATCACTGCAACCGGCCGGGCGCGGTTGACCGAATCGCTGAACAGTGGGCCTGCCGGGCGCCTACCTTGGGCGGAACTGGCCCGTCGTATCGAGGGCATCGAAGGGTCGATCGCATTCGAAATCGCCATCGATTTCGGCACCCAGGCCGACACGGTGAGCCCGTACCTGACGCCCAACGACAACGGCTGCGTTTTTCACGCGGGCCATATTCTCGGGATGTTCCTGCATGACCAACAGCTCAGCGTGCGGCGCAAGGACGATATGGGCGTGCGCGCCACGCTCGACACCTCGCCCGGGCAACGTACTGTAGTGGCCTTGATCGCGGGACACGACGAGCCCTTGGTGGTGCCGCCACTCAGCTTGATCGATGACCGAATCGACGGCTCTGATCGCGAATGGCGGCAGTGGTCGCAAAGCCTCATCTATGAAGGGCCCTACCAGTCAGTGGTGGTACGCAACGCGCTGGCGCTCAAGCTGCTGCTGTCATCGCCCAGCGGTTCGATCATGGCGGCTGCCACCACCTCCCTGCCAGAGCGCATCGGCGGCACCAAGAACTATGACTACCGCTTCGCATGGGTGCGCGATGCCGGGTATACCATCGAAGCCTTCCTCGGCATTGGCGCTCAGCCTGAAGCCAAGGCGGCATTTACCTGGTTGCTGCGCAGGCTGGCCGAGCATGGCGCGCAGGTCTTCTACACCCTGGACGGGGCCATGGGCGAATGCACACGCGCCATCGACCTGCCGGGCTACAAGCAATCGCCGCCCGTAGTGGGTAACGATGCCCGCGACCAGTTACAGCACGGCGTATTCGGCGACATATTCGAAACTGCCCGTTGCTTCATCGACACCGGCAACATTCTGGACGGCAGCAGTGTGATGCTGCTGTCACGCCTGGCAGATCAATGCGCCGACCAGTGGCGCCAGCCGGATGCCGGTATCTGGGAGCTGCCAGAAACGCGGCACTACACCTTGTCGAAGATCAGCTGCTGGCAGGCCCTGAGCCGGGCCATCGAACTGGCCGACGGCGGGCATCTGCCCACTACCTGCCGGCAGCGCTGGGCGCGCGAGCGTGACCGTGTTTTCGAGTGGATCGAAAACCACTGCTGGCATGAGGCCCGCCAGGCGTATGTGTTCTACCCAGGCAGCGACAGGCTGGACGCAGGCATCGCCCTGGCGGTGCGCTTCGGCTATCCGGCGCCCGAGCGGCTGCAGAGCACCCTGGACGCTGTGCAGCACAGCCTGTCGGCCGGACCTTTCCACTATCGCTACAGCGGTGCGGTCGAGGAAGAAGGCTGCTTCCTGGCGTGCACGTTCTGGCTGGTGGAAGCCTGGGTGCTGCTCGGTCAGCACCAACGGGCGCAGCACGCCTATGAAGCTGCCCTACAAGGCCTTGACCATGGCGCAGGCATCTATTCAGAGATGATCGATCCTGATACCGCCGAGTACCTGGGCAACCTGCCGCAAGGCCTCACGCACCTGGCGGCGCTACGCGCAGCGTTGGCACTGGGTGGTCGCGCACCGTGTCGATAAGGGGACACGCCAGGCAGGTCATCTGTGCAGCGGAACTGATGGCCTGGCGCTTGACTCAACCCATGGCAACCGTGATTACAACAACCTGCAGAGGTGATCCATGAACGCCATCGAATTGCTGACCCAGGACCATCAGTTGGTCAAGAAACTGCTTGAAGAGCTGTCTTCGACAACAGAGCGCGCAGTGAAAAAGCGTGCCGACCTGCTGGAACGCATCAAGCAGGAAGTCACCATTCATACCGCCCTGGAAGAGGAAATCCTTTACCCAGCCATCAAAGAAGCTGGTGGTAAGGAAGAAGAAAAGATGTACTACGAGGCCAAGGAAGAGCACCGTACCGTCGATTCACTGGTGCTGCCTGACCTTGAAGGCACAGACACCGGCACGGTCGAGTTCGCAGGGCGGGTCAAGGTGATGAAAGAGTTGTTGGAGCACCACATCGAGGAAGAAGAAAGCGAGCTGTTCCCCACGGCACGCAAGCTGCTGGGTAAGCAGCAACTCGAGGAGATGGGCCAGGCGATGATGGCGCAGAAGAAATTGCTCAAGGGCAAGTCGGAACAGCGCGCCGCGTAATCAAGCCTGCGCGCCCTCAGGGGCGCGCAGCTCGCCCGTTATTCTGCCGGCGACTCGGCATCAACCATCGGCGGTACTGGGGCCAGGGCAAAAGCCCTGCGCTGCTCGGATCGACGCGCGAACGGCCGAGCGGGCAGTGGTTCGAGTCGTTGCGGTGTACCGGTTTCAAGCGCTCGCTTGATTGCCTCGACTACCCGTACATCACGCCACCCCTCTTCCCCATCGGGTTCGGGCGCAACGTTGTTGAGGATACAATCGGAGAAATAGGCCGTTTCCCCAGCAAATTGGTCCACCACAGGGTTGACGTGCACACGCGTCTCGCCATCGATGGTGGCCCTGTAGCTGATCGCAACCCCTTCCCCATAACCGAAGCACGGCGAAGCCTCGATCTCGCCCTTGGTGCCCAATAGCTGGAACCGCTCGGTAGACGGCAAGGTATAGCTGACGGTGAACTGCGCCAGCCGCTCGTCTTCGAAGCGCAGGCTCACGGTGACCGTATCCCAGGTATCCATGGTGCTGCCAGGCGATCGAACACCCATGGCCGAGACTTCGATGGGTTCGGCGTTGAACAACTGGCGCACCATGTTCAGGGGATAGGGGCCCATGTCCGGTACCGGCCCGGCCTCGAAACCATTCTGGGCACGGTGGTTATTAGGTTTGACACGCTGCGTGAAGATGGATGTGAACAACCTGGGATCGCCGAAATCGCCCTTATGCACGCGCTCGATCATGTCCAGCGTGCCCGGCTCGCAGTGCAGGCGGTAGGCAACCATCAGCTTGGCACCCGTGCGTTTCGAAACCTCGATCATGGCTTTGCAATCGGCTTCGCTGATGCCCATGGGCTTTTCGAGCAACACATGGATACCGGCTTCGAGGGCCGGCAATACGAACTCACGATGACGGAAATTGGGCGTTGCAATGTACAGTGCGTCCACCTCCCGCGCAGCGAGCATCTGAGCATACTGGTCGTAATGGTAGGTGCGCAGGGCATACCGCTCGCCCAACTGCCGGGCTTTTTCCTCATCTCCGGTGACCAGGACGGTAATTTCCGAGTTGTTGGTTTGCCCGATACCGGGCATGAACGCACCCTGGGAAATCGAACCGCCGGCCACTACACCATAACGGACCTTGCGTGCTGTGCTGGGCATGACACCCCTCCTCTAGAACATGATTCAAAGCAATACCTCTGAAGTGGGCAAGCCGAGGCCGGGTGAGGTTCAAAAAAACGTTGGCGTACGCGCTTTCATCGCAAGGCGTGTCTGGGAAAGAGGATCGATCTGAACCCGGCTTCGACTGGCCGGTCCCACGAACAAACCAGGACCGAGGACCGTTCGATGGAGGCTTGGATCGATTGGCTGGAATGGCCGGCCATGGTGTTGACGGTAGTGGCAGCATGGTGCATAGGCTCGCAGCGACCCGCCCGGCGCAAGGTCGGCTTCTGCTGCTTCATTGCAAGCAACCTGTTATGGGCAGCCTGGGGTTGGCAAGCCGAGGCTTGGGCGCTGATCATTCTGCAGTTCACGCTGTGCGTCATGAATCTGCGGGGATGGAAGAAGAATACGATGATGGAGCCGGGTTGACGTGGGGCTGCTCAGGGTCTGCTCAAGGCAACGCATTGCCAAGGGTGAGCGGTCTTGCCAGAGCGCCAGACCTGCCCCGAGAACTCAAGGTGCGAAGCTGCAATATCAGGGCGGCGCTCAAATCTTGGGGCCGCTTTGCGGCCCATCGCAGCAACAAGTCGCTGGCTTGAATTTCAGGAAAGCACAGCGCATGCAGCAAAACGACCCCATCGCTTAACGATTCAAGCGCTTCTCCACGTTTTCAGTCTGCTGCTCGATCGCCCGGGTCTGCTCCTCCAGCTCCTTGATGGAAGTCGGGGTGATAGCCTTGTCGATGGCCTCGGTGGCCGGATCAGGGCGTTCCAACACAGGATCAGGTGACTGCTCGCCTTTTTGCGCTTCCTCTGAAGAAATCGGACGCGGAACTTTGTCGCCGGTGTGGGTGTGAGTGTCTTTCATGAGCATCTCCTACGTGAACAGGGTGTCTTTATGAGCAGAGCGCAACGCTGGGGAAAAGTTTGATCCGCTTCGCTCAGCCCAGGTAACTGCGAACCGACAACCCATCGCCGACAGCGGCGCCACTGGCCGTGTTGTCAAAGATGCACCAAGTGATCGCCCCTTGGGCATGGGCGCGTTTCAATTGGACGGCAAGTTGCCGTAGGCATTGATCGGTATAAGCGCTCCGATACATCACCGGTACGCCGTGCAGCCGCCAATACGCTATGCCTGACCAGCCAGAGGGCTGGCCGTCTAGCTCGAATCTGGAGGGGCTTGCCCCCACCTGCCCTACCTGAAGGTCGATCAGCAGCTGTTGAGCTGAACGCCATGTCTCATGCCGAGGTTCGACGACTACTGGCTTGTCGAACCTGCACCGCAGTGCTTCGAAAAAGCGCCTGACTACAGCTTCGTCAAACCCTAGCGACGGTGGTAACTGGACGAGCAAGCAGCCCAACTTCTCTCCCAACTCCCCGCATTGGGCCAGAAAGCTGTCCAGCGCCGTTTCACACCTGTGCAGACGCATTTCATGGGTGATCGCCTTGGGCACCTTGACCGAGAAGCGAAAGTCCTCAGGCGTCGATGCGGCCCAGCGCGCATAGGTCTGCGGGCGATGGGGCCGGTAGAACGAACTGTTGATTTCCACAGCACTCAGGCGCGCGGCGTAGCGCTCCAGATGGCTGCCTGCTTCGGGAAAAGCCAGAGCATGCTCCTTGGGCAGGCTCCAGCCTGCACAGCCTAGGTAGATCATCTCAGTAGCCCCTTGACCTCACTCGATGGTGGAGTCGCTTGAGTGTCCAGGCGTTCCACTTGGCAGATTCGATGGAACACCTGGCAACAGGCTGGCCACTAACGCAGCACATCCCAAGAGGAATCCACCATGACCACCCCCACTCAACCAGACCCCTATGTGGACAACGTACCGCACAATCCGGGTGATCTCATTGAAGCACCTGAGCAGGAACCCACCGAACCGGCTCCCGAATGGCCGGAAGGCCAGGTACCACCCGAAGAGCAATCTGACGGCTGACCCTTACACACTTGGCGGCGCACACTGCGTCACCTGAAACGCTGCAATCACCAGGAGGGATCCGATGAAGTTCGCGCAGTTCTGTCAGTGGCTATCCAACCAGGCCGGCCGCCCCAGCACGTTCTTGATGGCCATCGTGCTCATCATCATGTGGGCGGTTTCCGGCCCATGGTTCCACTACAACGATACCTGGCAACTGATCATCAACACCTCGACCACCATCATCACCTTCCTGATGGTGTTTCTGATCCAGAATACCCAGAACCGAGACAACGACATCATTCACGTCAAGCTCGACGAGCTGATCCGCGCCACTCAATCGGCGCAACGTTCGGTGCTGGACCTGGAGGCCATGGACAGCAAGACCCTGCGCGAGCTGCGCAAGGAATACCGTGCACTGGCCGCACGTACCGGCACACCGCTTGAAGACAACGCGCCGCAGCCATGATGTGCCAGCGCATCGCTGGACCGGGCCCCACTTGTTGTCCACCGTGGACCAATCAATGGCCTACACGCGCACGGGCCCCTACCCGACCCGCACAGTTCATCTGTCCAGGATCGACGTGCACGGATCATCCGATAACCATTCGCAGGGCAATTGTTTTGCTCGACGCCTGACACCTCGAAACCTTTGCTAGAGGAGGCAAGCCTTCATGAGCGATCGCATCATCACACTGTTCACCGATACCACGTTCTTCGGTATCTCCATTCTCAACCTGTTACTCGCAGTCACTGTGGCCACACTGACGTTCCTGGTCGCCAGGGCAGCCATCAGTTTCGTACAGCGGCGCGTCAAGCACTGGTCCTCGCATTCCGGGGCCTTGAGCCACGTGGTAGAGAAGGTCCTGTCAGGCACCAGCAACTCGCTGCTGTTTCTGGCTTCGCTGCTGGTGGGGTTGAGCATGCTCGACCTGCCGGAGCGTTGGTTGAGCCGGGTTGGCAGCCTCTGGTTCGTCGTCGCAGCGCTGCAGATCGGCCTGTGGGCCAACCGTGCCATCGGCCTGGGCCTGGATCGCTACTTCACCCGTCACAACCCGGACGGTTCCCAGCAGAGCAGTGCCCTGGCCACGTTGTCGGCCTGGGGTGCGCGGGTGCTGTTGTGGTCGATCGTGCTACTGGCCATGCTGTCGAACCTGGGCGTGAACATCACCGCCTTCGTCGCCAGCTTGGGTGTGGGCGGTATTGCGGTCGCTCTGGCTGTGCAGAACATTCTGGGTGACCTGTTCGCATCGCTGTCCATCGCCGTGGACAAACCGTTCGAGGTAGGTGACTTCATCGTCATTGGCCCCCTGGCCGGCACCGTCGAGCATGTTGGCCTGAAAACCACGCGCATCCGCAGCCTGGGCGGCGAGCAGATCGTCATGGCCAATGCCAGCATGATCAGCAGCACCATCCAGAACTACAAGCGCCTGCAAGAACGTCGCATCGTGTTCGAATTTGGTCTGTCCTACGATACGCCTACCGAGGCGGTGAAGAAGGCGCCCGGGATCGTCGAGGAAGCGATCAAGGCTCAAGCCCAAGCACGCTTCGACCGAGCGCACTTGCGTGGCTTCGGCAAGGAGGCGCTGGAGTTCGAATGCGTCTACATCGTGCAGGACCCAGGCTACAACCTGTACATGGACATCCAGCAGGCCATCAACTTCAAACTGCTTGAGCGGTTCTCGAAAATCGGCGCCAAGTTCGCCGTACCGGTGCGGGCCATCAAGGTCACGGCGTTGCCGCAGGAGGCGAACGTGCATGCGCAAGGGCGAGACAACATGGGTATGCGGGGGGCGTGAACGCGTGACATGTAACGCTTGAACGTAGCAGCGGACCCGACGGTCCGCTGCCCTGCCGGTTCATATAGGCTCATCACCATTGACCTTGCCCAATTCGGCACCGGTCATTGGCTGCAGGTCGGGATTGGACTGGGTTCTCAGCTTCATGGCCTCCACTGCGTCTGCACTGGCCCCATCGAGCTCCACCGACGCCATACCATTACCGCCATCGACGGCCGGTTGCGGCTGATCCACGTAGACCCAATCCTGGCCTTCGTTCCATGAGCCGCGCACCTCCCCGCCGTGGGACATGTTGAAGTAGGTGCGGTTGAACTCGGGATCACCCGGCATTTTGCCCTGCGGGAAGTTAGGTTGGATGGAATGCAGCGCTTTCTCGAAAGACATCTGATGGGCAATTTCTCGGCTCATCAGAAAACCGAGCGCATCCTTGATGCCGGGGTCATCGGTCACGTTGATCAGACGCTCATACACGATCTTGGCGCGGGCCTCGGCGGCAATGTTCGAGCGCAGATCTGCCGTCGGCTCTCCAATGGTGTCGATGTAGGCAGCGGTCCAGGGAATGCCACCAGAGTTCACCAGCGCAGCGCCACCCCCATACAAAAGGCTGGTGACATGCGAGTCGTTACCCGCGCCGGTGAGTGATCGATACAGTTCACCCTCGGCTTCCACCCCTTCGGCCAGACGGCCTTTGGCAGCTTTGTTGAGCATCACCACGATCGATCCGATGATCTCGAGATGGCTGAGTTCTTCGGTGGCGATATCGAACAACATGTCCTTGCGCCCTGGGTCATCCTCGGTTACGGCCTGGGTGAAATAGCGCATCGCGGCGGCAAGCTCACCCTGAGGCCCGCCAAACTGTTCGAGCAACAGGTTCGCAAGCCCAGGGTTGGGCTGGGAGACACGGACGGTGTACTGCAGACGTTTGTTGTGCATGAACATCGGTAAATCCTCATCATCGTGCCGAAGCAGCGGGCGCTACACCGGTCGGTTTAACGTTGATCAACGATTCTCATCGCTCGAGCGGCCACCGCCGTGGCTGTTCTTGCCGCCTTCGCGGCCCGCCTCAGCGGCTTTCTGCGGATCATTGGCGAAGTTGCCTCCGGAGGCCTGCCCACCTTTACGGCCCGCTTCGGACGCTTTCTCACGGTCGTTGGCGAAATCACCGCCTGATGCCTGGCCTCCCTTGTGACCTGCCTGGGACGCTTTCTCTCGGTCATTGGCAAAGTTGCCTGGATTGGTGTTGGAGCTGCCGCCTTGGTTTGCATGCTTGTCGTCATTGCTAGCCATGATGTTCATCTCTCATGTGTTCACACAGGTTGGTCTGTGTTCATGGGTGACCCGCAGCAAACGGCGGCTGGTCAAAGCAATTCACTCCAGCCTGACGAATTGCGCGAAGCACTGTTGGTCGAGCGTTTGGGACCCTTGAGCTTGTCGCAATGTTGAGGTGCACTCAGGACGAAGGCGGACAAATGACTGTCGTGCCAGTAGTTACGGGCTCAGCTAAGCCCGTTCGTCGATTACCGGGCACGGCCGGCAGTCCAACCTGACGAACACTACGAGGACACCTCATAAAAGGAGCTTCATCATGACAATGCTAAAACCTTCCTCCCTGCTGCTTGCGCTCTGCCTGGGCGCATCTGCGCCGGTGGTCATGGCAGCAACCAACATGAATGATCAACACACCCCCAGCATGCAATCGGGCGATCACGGCATCATGAATGGCAACAGCGGCGCCACCGGTTCTGGCACCCCGGGCGATGGCATGGGCACCGGAAGCGGCACCGGCAGCAACGGCACCGACGCCACGGGGGGCGATGGCACTGCTCCCGGCTCGGGTACCGGTACCGGTAATGGGGCGAACACGGGCGCCGGCGGCACCGGGAGCGGCTCGGGCATGGGCGGCACCGGGAGTGGCGACATGGGCGGTAGAGGCGACATGGGCGGCAGCGGCGGTACCGGTATGGGCAGCGGGACCGGGAGCGGCGGCTCAGGTAGCGGTGCCGGCGGCGCAGGCGGCTCGGGTGGTGGTAGCTGATCATCCGGTGCATGTGACTCGCGCTATGGCTAACCAAGCCTGACACGTGGAATACAAGGGCTGCTGTGCAGCCCTTCCTTCAAACGACAGCTACAACAGACTTGAGGCTGACGTGGCGACTGAATCCAGACACGACACACACGCCAGTAGTCACGACCAGCGGTTCTACGACACGGATATCCCCGCCCGCCTCGATCGACTGCCATGGACACGATTTCACACGTTGCTGGTGGTAGCGCTTGGCATCACCTGGCTACTGGACGGTCTGGAAGTCACCCTTGCCGGGTCGTTGGCCGGCGCCTTGAAGGACAGCCCTGCCCTGGCCATGAGCAACCGCGATGTCGGCCTGGCTGGTGCCATCTATATCGCCGGGGCAGTGCTCGGCGCGCTCTTTTTCGGCTGGCTGACCGACCGCCTGGGTCGGCGCAAGCTGTTTTTCATCACCCTGGCGCTCTACATCGGCGCCACCGCTGCCACGGCATTTTCCTGGAACCTGTGGAGCTTAATGGTCTTTCGCTTTCTCACAGGCGCGGGCATCGGTGGGGAATATACCGCTATCAACTCAACCATCCAGGAGTTCACTCCAGCGCGCTACCGTGGCTGGGTCGACCTGACCATCAACGGTACGTTCTGGCTAGGCGCTGCGCTGGGTGCAGTGGGTGCCATCGTGCTGCTGAACCCTTCGATGGCGCACGGTGATCTTGGATGGCGCCTATGCTTTGGCATTGGCGCTGCGTTGGGCCTGCTGATCATGCTCATGCGGCTGTGGGTGCCGGAAAGCCCGCGCTGGCTGATGATCCACAATCAACCCGAGGCGGCTGAACGCATTGTGGCCGACATCGAGCGCAGGTGCCGCGATCAAGGCTTGGCACTGCCTGCACTTGACAGCCCGCCCCTGCAATTGCGAGCCAGGCACCACACGCCTTTGGCCGAGGTATTTCACAGCCTGTTCGTCGTCCACAGGCGCCGGGCCATGGTAGGCCTGACGCTGCTCACGGCGCAGGCCTTTTTTTACAACGCCATCTTCTTCACCTACGCCCTGGTGCTGACCGACTTCTACGATGTGCCCTCCTCCAGCGTTGGCTGGTATGTCCTGCCGTTCGCGCTCGGCAACTTCTGTGGCCCTTTGTTGCTCGGGCGGCTGTTCGATGTGTTAGGGCGGCGCATCATGATCAGCACCACCTATGCCCTGTCGGGCGTATTGCTGACCCTGAGCGGCTATCTGTTCGAACAGGGGATGATCAATGCCGTCGAGCAAACGATCGCGTGGATGGTCATCTTCTTCTTTGCCTCGGCCGCGGCCAGCTCTGCTTACCTCACGGTGGCAGAAACCTTCCCGCTGGAGATCCGTGCCCTGGCCATTGCCGTGTTCTATGCATTCGGCACGGGGCTGGGTGGCATGGTGGGGCCGACGTTGTTCGGTGCCTTGATCGAATCGGGCGAGCGTACCCAAGTCTGGTATGGGTACCTGCTCGGCGCTGCGCTCATGCTGGCAGCAGCAGTCGTCCAGGCCGTTTACGGGGTAGCCGCAGAGCGCCGGTCACTGGAGCACGTCGCCCGCCCCCTATCTCAGGTGGAATCCGCCGATTAAAGGGCCCGCCGTCCGTCCGCCCATCGGCACTCGAGCGTGTGCTGGCCTTCAACCCTAATACCCATCCAATGAGGAGCGACCACCATGGCACGCGGCGACAAGGACAAGTACACCCAAGAGCAAAAGCGCAAAGCCGAGCACATCGAGCAAAGCTATGAGGACAAGGGTTTGCCCAAGGACAAGGCCGAGGCGCGGGCCTGGGCCACGGTGAACAAGCAATCCGGCGGGGGCGACAAGAAAGGTGGCTCCGGTAGCAAGACGAGCAGCACCGACAAGAAAACTGCACGCAGCGACTCTGCCAAGCGAGCCGCCAAGTCCCGCGAGGGACACCCGCGCAACAGCTCTGCCTCGCTGGAATCCCAGACCAAGGAGAGCCTGCTCAAGGAGGCGCGCAACAAGGACATCAAGGGCCGCTCGACCATGACCAAGGCCGAGTTGATCGAAGCGCTGCGCAAGCACGGTTGATCTGCAAGGGCTGTTTATCCCGGTCAGCTGAACCGCTTCAAGTCCGTTGAAACTTTAGTCTTCCCTGCCAAGTCCAGAACTTATCCGAGACGCGGCAGGAGAAGACGATGAGCGACACTGTAGGCGATTTTCTGATCGCACGGCTATACCAATGGGGCGTACGCCGCATCTTTGGTTACCCAGGCGACGGAATCAACGGTGTGTTCGGCGCCCTGAACCGCGCGGGCGGCAAGATCCAATTCATCCAGGCCCGGCACGAAGAGATGGCCGCCTTCATGGCCAGTGCCCACGCCAAGTTCACCGGCGAGTTGGGCGTGTGCATCGCCACGTCCGGGCCGGGTGCCTCGCACCTGCTCACCGGCCTGTACGACGCGCGCATGGACCATCAGCCGGTCCTGGCGATCGTGGGCCAGCAAGCGCGTGCCGCCCTGGGCGGTCATTACCAGCAGGAGCTGGACCTGGTCTCGATGTTCAAGGACGTCGCCGGTGCGTTTGTGCAGCAGGCATCCACGCCGCAACAGGTACGTCATCTGGTGGACCGCGCCGTACGCACAGCCGTTGGAGAGCGACGCGTGACGGCCGTGATCCTGCC
Source organism: Pseudomonas sp. FYR_7 (assembly GCF_043106155.1). Classification (NCBI taxonomy): domain Bacteria; kingdom Pseudomonadati; phylum Pseudomonadota; class Gammaproteobacteria; order Pseudomonadales; family Pseudomonadaceae; genus Pseudomonas; species Pseudomonas sp. FYR_7. The sequence goes on along the minus strand of NZ_JBICMI010000023.1, from coordinate 135,814 downwards.
CAACGACCTGCAGGACCTGTCCTACGAAGACCCGCCCCGTGCCCATGGCACCGTGCATTCGGGCGTTGGTTACAGCAAACCTAAGGTAGTCCCCTTCGATGCCGACTTACAGCGCGCCGCTGATGTGCTCAATGCAGGACGCAAGGTCGCCATCCTGGTCGGGGCCGGCGCGCTGGGGGCCAGCAAAGAGGTAGCCGCCGTGGCTGAGCAACTGGGTGCCGGCGTTGCCAAGGCCCTGCTTGGCAAAGGCGTTCTGCCCGATGAACTGCCGTGGGTAACGGGCGCCATCGGCCTGCTGGGGACCGAGCCGAGTTATAAACTGATGGCCGAATGCGACACGTTGCTGATGATTGGTTCTGGCTTCCCGTATTCCGAATTTCTGCCCAAGGAAGGTCAGGCGCGCGGCGTTCAAATCGACCTGCAGCCAGACATGCTCAGCCTGCGCTATCCCATGGAGGTGAACCTGGTCGGTGACGCCGCGCAGACGTTGCAGGCATTACTTCCATTGCTGCACACGCGTCCAGACCACAGCTGGCGCAAGAAAATCGAGAAATGGCGCGCAAGCTGGGACAAGACATTGAGCAAACGTGCGCTGGTCAAGGCCGACCCGATCAACCCGCAGCGAGTGGTGCACGAGCTATCCCCGCGCCTGCCAGATCTGGCGATCATATCCAGTGATTCGGGTTCGTGCGCCAACTGGTACGCCCGCGACCTGATGATCCGTGAGGGGATGCAGTGCTCCTTGTCGGGCGGCCTGGCCTGCATGGGCGCGGCCGTACCTTACGCCATTGCTGCCAAGTTCGCCCACCCGACCCGGCCAGTGATCGCCCTGGTGGGCGACGGCGCCATGCAGATGAACAACCTCGCCGAACTGATCACCGTGGCCAAATACTGGCAGCAGTGGGAAAGCCCCACGTGGATCTGCGCGGTGTTCAACAACGAAGACCTCAATCAGGTGACCTGGGAGCAGCGCGTGATGGAGGGCGATCCGAAGTTCGAAGCCTCTCAATCGATACCTGACGTGCCTTATCACTTGTTCGCCATTTCGATTGGTCTTGAGGGCATCTACGTCGAGCGCGAGGAAGATGTCGCCCCCGCCTGGGAGCGCGCACTGGCAGCTGATCGCCCGGTGCTGATCGAGTTCAAGACTGACCCCAACGTAGCGCCACTGCCACCGCACCTGAAACTCGAGCAGGCCAGGAAGTTCGCAACCACCTTGCTCAAGGGTGACCCGGATGAGGCCGGCGTGATCGTGCAGACCGCCAAGCAGGTGCTGAGCGCGGTACTGCCTGCCAAGAAATGACAAGGGCCTGGCGCTTGGGATGAACGTTCCGGGCGCCTGACCAGTCGCACTCCATAGACACAGCCCACTGTGCGCAATCGAACCGTGAGGACCTACCATGACTGCACTCCCTGAACAGGGCACTGCACAGCAGACCCTGAACTTCACCCTCAATGGCCAACCCCAGGCCCTGACGGTACAACCCTGGACCACCCTGCTCGACTTGCTGCGTGAGCAGCTGGACCTGGTGGGCACCAAGAAAGGTTGCGACCATGGCCAATGCGGGGCCTGTACCGTGCTGCGCGATGGCCGCCGGGTGAACGCTTGCCTGACCCTGGCGGTAATGTGCGAAGGTGCCGACCTCGTCACCATCGAAGGCCTGGCCGAGGGTGACCAACTGCACCCCATGCAGCAGGCATTCATCAGCCAGGATGCCTTCCAGTGCGGTTACTGCACACCTGGCCAGATCTGCTCGGCCGTGGGCCTGGCCAATGAAGGACACGCCCATACCCGTGCCGACATCCGCGAGCAGATGAGCGGCAACCTGTGCCGCTGCGGCGCCTACAGCAACATCGTAGCCGCCGTCGAGCAGGCCCTGCCGCTGATCAAGAGGGCGCGCACATGACCCCTTTCAGCTACCACAAGCCGGCCTCGGTGGAAGAGGCGCTGCGCCTGACCGATGCGTCCTCGCGCTTCATTGCAGGCGGGACCAACCTGGTCGACTTGATGAAGGAAAATGTCGAGCGGCCCGAGCGACTGATTGACATCACAGGGCTGGAACTCAACCGCATCGAACCCAGCGACGCGGGCGGTGTGGTGATCGGCGCATTGGTCAGCAACGCGGACCTGGCGTGGGACCCGCTCATCCGCCAGCGCTACCCATTGCTGTCGCAAGCGATCCTGGCCGGTGCATCGCCGCAGCTGCGCAACATGGCAAGCACCGGCGGCAACCTGTTGCAACGTACGCGCTGCTACTACTTCTACGACACCGGTACGCCTTGCAACAAACGTGAACCCGGCAGCGGTTGCCCAGCACGCAGCGGCTTGAATCGCATTCATGCGATTCTCGGCGCCAGCGAGGCGTGCGTGGCGACTCATCCTTCGGACATGTGCGTGGCACTGGCTGCCCTGAAGGCCGTGGTGCATGTGCAAGGGCCTGCCGCCAAACGCCAGATTCCGTTCGCCGAGTTCCATCGTCTGCCCGGCGATACGCCGCAGCAGGACAACCACTTGGCACCTGATGAGCTGATTACCGCCATCGAGCTGCCCGACCAAGGATTTGCCGAACATTTCCGCTATGTGAAGGTGCGTGATCGAGCCTCCTACGCCTTCGCGCTGGTATCGGTTGCCGCTGCCCTGCGCATCGAAAACGGGATAATTCAAGAGGCCCGCATCGCCCTGGGTGGCGTGGCCCACAAGCCATGGCGCAACGAAGCTGTCGAAGCCATTTTGCAAGGCCAGGCGCCCAGCACCGAGCTGTTCACCCAAGCGGCCACTGCCCTGCTGCAAGGGGCGCAGCCCCTGAGCCAGAACGGCTTCAAGGTGCAGCTGGCTCAACAAGCCATCATTCGGGCATTGAACGAGGCCGCCGCCGGCGGCAGCTTCGAGGGGGACGCACAATGAGCAAAGTAGTAGGAACCCCAGCGGACCGCGTCGACGGCGCGGCCAAGGTCACTGGGCAGGCGCGCTATGCCGCCGATTACCCGGAAGAAGGCCTGCTGCACGGCAGCGTCGTTTCCAGCACCATCGCCCGTGGCCGGGTGGTCAAGGTCAACAGCGAGAAAGCGCTGCAGGTACCAGGCGTGGTGGCGGTGCTGGACCACATCAACCGTCCGCGTATTTCCAGCTACGACGATGACTACAGCGACGATGATGCAGCCGAGGGCTCGCCCTTCAGACCGTTGTTCAACGACCGCGTGTTCTACAGCGGCCAGCCCGTTGCACTGGTCGTAGCACAGACGCTGGAAATCGCCCGTCATGCAGGTTCGCTGGTCGAGATCCACTACAGCCAGGAAAGCCATGAGTCCGACCTTGAGAAGGTGCTGGGTCAAGCGCACGATGCGCCGGCTGAAACACCTGAGCCCCGTGGAGATTTCCCAGGCCAGTACGCCAGTGCCCCTACCCGCGTGGACGCCACCTACTGGACGGCCAACGAGCACCACAACCCGATGGAGCCCCACGCCTCCACCGTGTGCTACCAACTCGATGGTAGCCTGGTCATTCATGACAAAACCCAAGGTACGCAAAATTGCCAGGAATACGTGCACAACGTCTTTGGCCTGCCCAAGGATAAAGTGCGCGTCAAGGCAGCCTTCGTCGGTGGCGCCTTCGGTTCGGGCCTGCGTCCGCAGTATCAGCTGCCCCTGGCGGTCATGGCTGCCCTGCACCTGATGCGCTCGGTTCGAGTGACCTTGACCCGTCAGCAGATGTTTACCTTTGGCTACCGCCCACGCACACAGCAGCGCCTGCGCCTGGCGGCCGATGCGCAAGGCCGCCTGTCTGCCATTGGTCACGATGCCATTGGCCAGACGTCACGTTTTGAAGACTTTGCCGAACACGTCGTCGAGTGGAGCGGCATGCTGTACCAGTGCGACAACGTTGCGTTGAGTTACCGCCTGGCGCCATTGGACGTCTACACCCCGTTGGACATGCGCGCGCCGGGTGCAGGTTCAGGCGTGCTGGCGCTGGAGTGCGCCATGGACGAATTGGCCTGCGCAGCCGGACTGGACCCGGTCGAGTTACGGCGACGCAACTTTGCCAGCCACAACGGCAACGAGGGCAAGCCTTACTCGAGCAAGGAACTGCTGGCCTGTTACGCGCAAGGGGCCGAGCGTTTCGGTTGGCACAAGCGTCAGGCTACGCCCGGCTCGATGCGTGACGGCAACCAGCGCATAGGCTGGGGCATGGCCGGTGGTGTATGGGAAGCCATGCAAATGCAAGCCAGCGCCAAGGCGCGCCTGGGCTGCGACGGGCACCTGACCGTCAGCAGTGCCACCACCGACATTGGCACTGGCACCTATACCGTCATGACGCAGATCGCTGCCGACGCCGCGGGCCTCGACATGGCCGATGTGACGTTCCTGCTGGGCGATTCCTCCTTGCCCAAGGCGCCTTTGCAAGGCGGGTCATTCACCGTGTCTTCCGTCGGCTCTGCCGTCCGCAAAGCTTGCCTGGAGCTGCGCAAGCAGGTTGTCGAGCAGGCCAGGCAACAGCTCCCGAGCCTGGCCAGCGTGGACGATTCCGCGTTCGTGATTGCAGGTGGCCAGGTGAGCGCCGGTGAGCATTGCTTCGCCCTTGCCGACCTGCTGCCCAGTGCCCAGCAGGCCTGCTTCGAGGTGCAGGTAGAGGCGGGCCCAGACGACAAGCGCAAGCCCTACTCCACGGCCACCCATTCGGCGGTGTTCGTCGAGGTATCGGTGGTCGAAGACCTGGGCACCGTGCGCGTCAACCGCGTAGTCAGTGCGGTAGCGGCAGGCAGGGTCGTCAACCCCAAGACAGCGCGCAGCCAGATTCTGGGGGGCGTGGTGTGGGGCATCGGCATGGCACTACACGAAGAAACCCAGACCGACCATGCACTGGGCCGCATTCTCAACCACAATCTGGCCGAGTACCACGTACCGGTGAACGCCGACATTGGCGATATCGAGGTGGTCTTCGTCGAAGAGCATGATGATGTCGTCAACGAGCTGGGTTCCAAAGGGGTAGGCGAGATTGGCGTGGTGGGGGTAGCCGCGGCCGTGGCCAATGCCATTTACCATGCCACGGGCAAGCGGGTACGCGAGTTCCCGATCACCTTGGACAAACTGCTGTAAACGGGCCCAGCCCTCTGGAGTATTTGCATGCCACGCCTGGGTTTCGCCTGCATGTACCGGCACCCCCACCGCAGCTTGTCGGTCAAGGAGCTGGAGAACATCGAGCGGACGTTCAACCCGCGCAGCACGACGCTGCGCTGGGTCTCGGGCGCCTCCCGCGAGGCGGCCCGGAACAAGTTGCTGGAACTGGTTGAACACAATCTCCAGGCCCAGCTGCGCTTGCTCGACTACGTGGCCCAGCTGCCCCAGGCGCTGCGCATGCTGCGCCTGAGCAGCGACCTGCTACCGCTGTACAGCCACCCTAGCGTGGCCCACGTGTACCGCGAGGCGGATTTCCAAGCGCTGATGACCGAACGTTTCGCCGCCATCGGCGCTTTCGCACGCGCCCGGGAGATACGCCTGTCGTTTCACCCTGGGCAGTATTGCGTGCTGGGCTCAGACCGCCCCGATGTGGTGGACAACAGCTTGGCCGAGTTCGAATACCATGCCGACATGATCCGCATGATGGGCTACGGACAGGTCTTCCAGGACTTCAAATGCAATGTGCACATTGCCGGCCGGCTGGGCGGTGCGGGTATTCGCACCGTATGGCCGCGCCTGTCCGATGTGGCCCGCAACGTGATCACCTTCGAGAACGACGAGAAGACCTATGGGCTCGACGACTGTCTGGCGCTGGCGGACCTGGCGCCGGTGGTGCTGGATATCCACCATTGCTGGATCCATGAGGGTGACTACATCGACCCGAACGATGGGCGAGTGGAGCGGGTGATCGAGAGCTGGCGAGAGGTACGCCCGACCATGCACTATTCTCAGCCCCCGGAACATCTGCAGGCGCTGGGTTTCGACCCTGATCGCAAGCTGGTGATCGATGAGTTGCTGGAACAGGTGAACAAACGCGACCTGTATGCCCACAGCGCTCGCATGTGGAACCGCTGGACGAACCGCTACGCGCTGCAGTTTCTGGACAGGTTCGACATCATGTTCGAATGCAAGGACAAGAACCTGGCCACGCTGGAGTTCTTCGACGACTACCTGGCTTGATCGGCCCGGGCGTGCCCTCAGCCGCTTCTGGTCAGGTCATCGGCCACTTCGCAGCCGTTACGACAGCTGCACTCGTATTCAGCTTGTGCGCGAGTCGGCAGGTTTAGACTCAGCCTGACCTTGTCCTGAGTGTCGTACAGGTCGTAGCCCTCCCCCAACGAAGATGGAAAGCCGAGTCGCCGTGGCAGCCATTCTTTGGTTTGCGGTACAGCTGGAACCACAACGAAGCGCATCTGCATGATCATCCCTCATCGGCCGTTCCTTAGTATTAGTCATGCTAAGAGAAAGCATCAAGTAGGCTCATGCGTGTTTACGTCGATCATGAAGTCGAATACGTAGATGACGTGATTACGTCCCCAAGCTAGCAATCTCCTCGTCGGAGCGGCCCTTGTGCCGCGACGGGCCGCGAAGCGGCCCCGGCAACGTCAGCGGCAAAGCTGAAATCCTGGGGCCGCTTCGCGCCCCGTCGCGGCACAAGGGCCGCTCCCACTCGAAACCTCATAGCCCAGAGATAGGGACAGCACCCATCCTGACTAACTGGCTCAAGCTGACTTGCGGCTACGCCGACTCCCCAGCTCGATCCAGGTCGGAGCATGGTCACTGGCCTTGGGTTCATTGCGCACCCAGGCATCGACGCCGGCTCGTTTCAGGTATGGCGCCAAATCCCGGTTGAGCAGCAAGTGGTCTATGCGCAGGCCCGCATTACGTGCCCAGTGGTTGCGGAAGTAGTCCCAGAACGTAAATACCTGTTGTTGCGGATGCAGGTGCCGGATGGCGTCGATCCAGCCGTTGGCCAGCAAGCGCTCGAAGCAATCGCGCGATTCGGGTTGCAGCAGAGCATCCTTGCGCCAGGACTTGGGGTCGTAGATATCAAGGTCCGTGGGCACGACATTGAAGTCCCCAGCCAGGACGGTGGGGTGACCACTGCCCTGCAACTGCCGGGCATGCTCGATCAGGCACTCGAACCAACGCAGCTTGTAGTCGAACTTCGGCCCTGGTTGCGGGTTGCCATTGGGCAGGTACAAACACCCGACCAACACACCCTGTACCGCTGCCTCCAAGTAGCGGCTCTGGGTGTCGTCCTCCATGCCCGGCAAGCCTCGCCGTACCTCGAGCGGCTCGCTGTCGCGCGCCAGGATCGCCACCCCGTTCCAGGCAGGCTGGCCCAGGTGCAGGCAACCGTAGCCAGCGGCCTCCAGGGCCCTACCCGGGAACTGTTGGTCGGGTGCCTTGAGCTCCTGAAGGCAGACCACATCGGGCTTTTCACGTTCGAGCCAGGCCAGCAGTGCTGGCAGTCGGCTGCGAATGCCGTTGATGTTGAACGTGGCGATCCTCAGCGCTTTCATGTGTCAGGGTCGATCACATGGGCGTGCACGGCATCTTCGAGGGCATGCACATGCGCCTGGTCGGCCAAGGCCTTGAGCGCCAGCCAATCGTCCCAATCGATGATGCCATCGTCACGCAACGCTTCGGCGGTACGCACCAGTTCGTGGTGGTAGGCATCGGGCGACTCACGGCGGTAGCTGATGTCGTCGTACTGAGCGTACCAGGCCGCAAGTTCAGGGATACTGCGTTCGATACTCATCACACTGCTCCTGAGAAACCCTTTGGGTTTGTGAGCCTGCCTTGAGCGCATCGTTCAACTCAGACGCTTCGGGTCAGGCCCCCGTCGACCCGGATATTCTGCCCGGTGATGTAGGCGGCGCCATCACTGGCCAGAAACGCGACCGTGGCGGCGATTTCGTCGCTACTGCCATAGCGCTTGAGCGGCACGCTGTCGCGACGCTGCTCGGTGGCCGGCAAGCTGTCGATCCAACCCGGCAGCACGTTGTTCATGCGCACATTGTCACGTGCGTAAGTGTCCGCGAAGAGTTTGCTGAACGCAGCCAGTCCGGCACGCATCACGGCGGATGTGGGAAACAAATCGCTGGGTTCGAAGGCCCAGGCACTGGAGATATTCACGATGACCCCGCCGCCCTGGCGCTGCATCACTGGCGTGACCAGGCGTGTGGGCCGGATGACGTTGAGCAGGTAGGTGTCCATGCCGGCATGCCAGTCGGCGTCGCTCAGCTCCAGCACCGGCCCCCGAGGTCCGTGGCCCGCGCTGTTGACCAGCACGTCGATGCGGCCCCACCGCTGCATGACCTCATCGACCAAGCGCTCAAGGTCCTCCGTGCACTGATTGCTACCCGTCACGCCCAGCCCGCCCAGCGTCCTGGCCAAGGCCTCGCCCTTGCCAGAGGAGGAAAGAATCGCGACCTTGTAGCCATCGGCGGCCAGACGCCTGGCTGCCGCCGCGCCCATGCCGCTGCCGCCTGCGGTGATGATTGCAACCTTTTCGATTGTCATGCTGCCTCCTGTGATGGGTCATCGAGTAGGTACAGGGCTCAGGCTACCAAATGGCAGAAAAGCGAGGGAGACAGCTGCCAATGCGTTAGCCAGTAGTTTTGCTATCACCGGCATCAGACCTGAGCCAGTCGATGACCCACTGCAGCAGCTGCGTCTCTCGCCCTTTGCGGGGCCATACCAGGTAGAACGCCTTGTCTGGGCGCAGGTGCGATTCGGCGACCTGAACCAGGCGCCCGGCGTCGATGTCCTGCGCAACGAAGGCGCGTTCCGCCAGCGCAATGCCCTGCCCGCCAATGGCCGCGTCGATGGCAAGCGACGTCTGGTTGAACTGGACAGACCTTGCACAGACGGCGGGGTGACCGGGATAGACCTGCGCACGGTAAGACGGCCACCAATCATGGGCATCACTCAGGGCCACATAGCGCTCCAGGCTTGCGAAGTCTTCAGGCGGGCCAAGCGCCGCTACCAGGGTGGGGCTCGCCACTGCGATGATTTCCGAGGCCATCAACAGTGTCTGCTCAAGCCCTGGCCCAAAAGGCGGGCGCGCGTAGCGCACGGCAAGGTCGACGCCGTCGGTATGAAAATGCGACAGCCGATCGGTGGCCAGTATTCGCACATCCAATGTCGGGTGGCGCTCGGCCAGTCCGCCGAGCCTGGGTATCAGCCACTTGGCGGCGAAGGTAGGAGTCACGCTGACGGTGATATGGGAAGGCGCAGGTCGCAGCCGGCGCGTCGCCTCATCGAGCATGCCCATCGCAGTGCGCACGGTTTCGCTATACCCCCGGCCAGCGTCGGTCAATGCCAGGCCTCGGGGCAGGCGTTCGAACAAGCGTACCTCCAAGGCGCGCTCCAACCCCCGAATCTGCTGAGCCACGGCAGCCTGGGTAACCCCCAGCTCTGCAGCAGCCAGGCGAAAATTGAGGTGCCGTGCCACGACCTCAAATACCCGCAGGGCGCCAAGGGACGGCAAGTCGGAAAAAAGGGCAGGCATAGGACGTTGTTCGATCCAGGCTGGGCAGATTGGCACGAGGCTAGCCCCATCCATGCAGGAAGTCGATGAGCGTTCAGGCCAAAGTGTCCGTTCGGCCGAGCAGGACTGACCGGCAACTCCCTCGCTGCACGCTCAGGCGGGCATGGATACATTCCTTTGCAATTGCCAGAAACAAGCGCTGGTACTATGACCTCACCGCTTGCCCACACGGACCGTCAGCATGCAGATACGCACACTTTCCCGCCATGAATTCAATGAGGCCAGCGCCTAGGGCATGAATTGGCATGCGGACACGCTCGTGCCTCTTCTGCCTGCACAGGGCATGGCGACAGAGGCTGATTGACTGGCCGATGCAACAGGCCTTGAGCACGTGGTGCCTCACGCAGGCCAATGACGCTGAGATTTTTGATCAGATGGACACTCGTTGTGTCTATGTAAAGGCGGGCACTGCTGGTGCAGTACCAGGACTGCCACGCCATTCGTTTTTCCCGGAGACACTGCATGCTTCATATCTTTGAGCGTAGGCTCGACCCATTCCCTCCCGATGAGGTACCGCCGCCTCCCGTTGGCCTCGTGCCGTTTCTGTGGGCGTGCACCCGTGGGGCGCGCGGCTACATTCTGGCGCTGGCCCTGCTCAGTGCCGGCGTGTCCCTGTACGAAGCCTGGTTGTTCAGCTTCCTTGGCCAGGTGGTGGACCTGCTGTCGGCCTGGCAGGCCGGCGACACCGCTGCCGCCCAGGAAAGTCACGTATTGTGGGGAATTGGCATCGTCCTGGTGATCAGCATAGGCTTGGTGGCGCTACGCACCATGGTCCAGCACCAGGTACTGGCCATCAACCTGCCGCTGCGCCTGCGCTGGGATTTTCACCGGCTGATGCTGCGCCAGAGCCTGTCGTTCTTCTCCGATGAGTTTTCCGGGCGGGTCACCACCAAGGTGATGCAGACTGCATTGGCCGTGCGCGAGGTACTGTTCACGGTCATTGAGATCCTGCCTGGCATTGGCGTTTATTTCATCGCCATCATCGCCCTGGCCGGCGGCTTTGCCTTGAAACTGATGCTGCCGTTCATTGCCTGGCTGGTGCTGTTCGGGCTGGCAATGGTTTATTTCGTTCCACGCTTGGGCGCAGTAGGTGAAGAGCAGGCCCATGCGCGCTCGTCGATGACTGGGCGCATTTCCGACGCCTATACCAACATCACCACGGTCAAGTTGTTCTCGCACTCCAAGCGCGAAGCCCATTTTGCCCGGGCGGCCATGGAGGACTTCAAGCAGACCGGTTTCCGGCAAATGCGCCTGGTGAGCCAGTTCGAAATCGTCAACCAGGCGTTGGTGGTAGGGCTGATTCTCGGTGCAGGCGGTTATGCGCTGTGGCTATGGCACCAGGGCCAGGTGGGCACCGGCGCTGTGGCGGCCATCACCGCCATGGCCCTGCGCATCAATGGCATGTCGCACTGGATCATGTGGCAGATGACCTCATTGTTCGAAAACATCGGCACACTGCAGGACGGCATGGCTACCCTGACGCGCGGCCCGAAAGTGCAGGACGCCCCGGACGCCACTGCGCTGGTGACCCGTGGTGGCGCGGTGACATTCGACAAGGTCAGTTTCAACTATAACGGTGAACGCCAGGTACTGACCGACCTCAGCCTGGACATCAAGCCGGGTGAAAAAGTGGGCCTGGTCGGCCGCTCCGGTGCTGGCAAGTCGACGTTGATTAACCTGCTGCTGCGCTTTTACGACGTGGACAGTGGCCAGATCCGCATCGATGGTCAGGATATCGCCAAGGTCACTCAGGACAGCCTACGCAGCGCCATTGGCATGGTGACCCAGGATACGTCACTGCTGCATCGCACCATTGGCGAGAACATCGCCTATGGTCGGCCAGATGCCACCGAGGCGCAAATCCAGGCGGCCGCCCGTGATGCGCAAGCTCACGGGTTCATCAGCCAGCTCAGCGACCAACACGGCCGCACCGGCTACGACACCATGGTCGGGGAGCGCGGCATCAAGCTGTCCGGTGGGCAACGTCAGCGCATCGCCATCGCCCGGGTGATGCTCAAGAACGCCCCCATCCTGCTGCTCGACGAGGCGACCAGTGCACTGGATTCCGAGGTGGAGGTCGCCATCCAGGAAAGCCTGGACGAGATGATGGAAGGCAAGACCGTGATTGCGATCGCCCATCGCCTGTCCACGATCGCCGCCATGGACCGCCTGATCGTGATGGATGAAGGGCGCATCATCGAGCAAGGCACGCATGCCCAGTTGCTGGAGAAGAACGGCACCTATGCGCGCCTGTGGCAGCATCAGAGCGGCGGCTTCCTTGGCGAAGACCAGGGTATGGCGCACGCGCTCAACTGAATGGGCGCGCGCTGATCCGTTGCCTGGACAAATAATGTTAGAGCGTTGACCCATCGCTCCTGTGTGGTTGACTCAGGAGCGATGGGTTTGCAATTACAAAGGCGCTGTTTGCGCTCGTCGCTCACATCACTGGCATGAACGACTTGGTCCAAACTCTTCTAGACGGTATCCTCCGGTAGCTTAAAGCCACCAGTTAGGCATTCATTTTCAGCCCTCAAGGAAGAGCCGTTGCCCAGTCGATCATCTCGTCACACCATCGCCCGCCAATGGGAACTCCTCAAGCTACTGCCGGGCCGCCATCCCGGCATGAGTTGCACGCAATTACAGGCAGCGCTGTCCAGCGCAGGTCATGCCACGACTAAGCGAACGGTCGAGCGTGACCTGGTCGAACTGGCAGGGCTGTTCCCGTTGCAGCGCAACAGCGCGTGCATGCCCTATAGCTGGCACTGGCAGCCCGGAAGCAAGTTGCGCGACGGGGCAACGACCACGCCAGGTGAGGCCCCTGTCCACGTGGGATTGCACGCCTGGGTCGACGAGTCGCTCTATCATCATCTGGAGATACATCCGCTGGGTACGGGCATGCGCCTCACAGTCCTGCCCAACGGCGGTGCCATCTTGGTGACGACGGTAGCGGATGATCGAGCGCTGATGGGCTGGCTGCTGTCCCAGGCCGGGGCGATCCGCGTTCAGGGACCGCAATCGGTGCGCCTGGCCTTGCTGGAACACCTGCGTCAGAGCCTGGCACTGCACGACACAGGCGCTTGAGTAACGCCTAGGACGGCCGCCGGCGGGACAGGCAGGCGTAACCCAGCGCCAGCACGCTCACCCCCAGAACAGCCAACAGCCCCATCAGCTCTGTGCTGTAGCGGGCAACCCAGGCCGGGAAGCCGGTGACCGACTGATACACCTGAATGTCCGCCGTGCCTTCGGCGTAGCTGATACCGACCCCACTCTGGCGTATCTGCGAATAATCAGCATCGAAATACACCCAGACCTTGCTGGCGCCACCGGCCTCTATCGCCGGGATCTCAAGCTGAGCAGTGGCAGCTTCAAGCAAGGTGTCATTGCCGGCCGAATCGCGGATTTGCACCAGGCCTTTGGACGGCAAGCGAATCCTCACCTGGTCCACGGGTGCATTGCCGGTGTTCTGCAACTCGATGAGCAAGCCAGTCCGGTGGTCGACCAGGCCGGCCTCGAAAGGTTTAGCGAACAGCTGGGCATAAGGCGCCTGTGCTATCTCCACCAGCCGGTCGACCTGATCACGGCTCAGTTGCCCTTGGCCGATCGTGTTTATGCGTGCACTCAACTGCTCGTACTTGAGCTGCTCGCTGGCTTTGCTGATGCGCTCGCTGAACTGCCCTGGATAGGTCAGGTAGGCATAGGTCAGCGACGCTTCCAGGCGCGGGCTGCCCACCACTGCCTTGTAGACGAACAACAGGGCCGCCAGCCCGATCAGAACGGCTACGAGGAGTTTCCCCACCTTGTCCCAGCTCAATGCACTCTTCCTTTTGTCGAGTTACAGGCGATACGCGCCGCCAAGGGTGCCAAGTTCGCAGCCCCCAGGCAAGCGCCTGACCGCTATCGTTCGACATCGTCCTCACGAACATTGCGCAACGCCTGCAATTGCCCGTCGATAAGGGCCTTGGCCATGGCGGCCAGGTAGCAGGTGGCAAGCATCGCGTTTCTGCGGTCTGCAGGCTTGTCGATGGCCTTGCGGGTAAGCTCGGTGATGCAACCCATGATGGTGGATGCTTCCATCAAGGCAGTACGCAAGGGCAACGCTGGCTTCATCTGGACCAGGTCGGAACCGGCGCTTGCGAAACGTCGGGCTGCGTTGACCACGGTGGGGCCTTGGGTTGGTAGGGTGGGTTTGTTGTCCATGCTGTTTGCTCCCTGTCTGGAGACCCGAGACTAGGCAGGTGCTTCCGTGAGCACAACGACCAGCAAGTGCATGCGCGCATTTTCAGAAAGGGCCTACATGATCGCTGCCTCTTGACCGTTTGCCCTCGGTCACCGAGGATCGAAACCCCGCGTACAAGGATGTCAACATGCTGTGCATACTGGGCAAAGCCTCATCGATCAACGTTCGCAAGGTGCTGTGGGCGTGCGCGGAGTTTCAGGTCCCGTTCGTGCGTGAGGACTGGGGATCGGGCTTTCAGGCAACCGACAGCGAAGCGTTTCTTGCGCTCAACCCAAACGCCCTGATCCCCGTCATCCAGGACGGCGACTTCACCTTGTGGGAGTCCAACAGCATCATTCGCTACTTGGCCAACTGCTATGGCGCAGCAGCGTTCTACCCAGTGGAGGTCCGCACCCGGGCCAGGATCGACCAGTGGATCGACTGGCAGGCTTCGGACCTGAACGCCTCCTGGCGCTATGCGTTCCTGTCGCTGGTTCGGCATTCACCTGCCCATCAGGACCCGCATGCCCTGGCTAACGGCTGCGCCGAGTGGGGGCGCAACATGCTCATTCTCGAGCGCCAACTGGCCCGCACCGGCGCCTTTGTAGCCGGACGCGAATTTACACTGGCCGACATTCCCATTGGCCTGTCGGTCAACCGCTGGTTCGAAACGCCGCTCGAACACCCTCAGCTGCCTGCCTTGCGCGATTATTACGAGCGCCTGAGCGAGCGCCCGGCCTATCACGAACAAGGGCGTAACGGCACGCCCTGACCGCTAGCAGAGGCCTTGGCGCAGGCCCATGCCTCAGACCGCGACCTGGGTAACCTGGTGGCGACCCCGCCAGGCGAACGTCAGCACCATTATCAAGCCCAGCGCCGCAGTGCCAGCGCCCGCCAACGCGATGGCCGAGTAACCGAGGCCGCCATTGATCACGGCGCCCCCCAAAGCAGCGCCAATGGCGTTGCCCAGGTTGAAAGCACCGATGTTCACAGCCGATGCCAGGTTCGGTGCGTCCTTGGCGGCCTCCATCACGCGCATCTGCAGGGGCGGCACGAGGGCGAAGCTGGCTGCGCCCCAAACCAGGATTGCGCCAGCGGTCAGCAGGGACGAGCCCAGCACAAGTGGAAACGCCAGCAGCACTGCGATCAGCACGGCGAGCGAGACGATCAGGGTTCGATCTACGGAACGGTCCGCCGCCTTACCGCCCCACACGTTACCCAGGGTCAGGCCAACACCAAACAGCACCAGCATGGACGTGACGAATGCAGTAGAGGCGCCGGCTTCGTTTTGCAGGATGGGCGCGATGTAGGTAAACACCGTGAACATCGCGCTGGAACCCACCACGGTCAGGAGCAAGGCAGCCAACACGGGCCCACGGGTCAGCACACGTATCTCGGCCAGTGCACCGTCGCCTTTGGGCGATGGCACATTTGGCAAGGCATACCACAGCGTAGTCATCGCCACCAGGCCGAGCCCGGCTATGCCCCAGAACGCCGTGCGCCAGCCGAGCAACTCGCCAAACCAGGTCGCCAGGGGGACACCGCCGATGGTGGCCAGCGTCAGGCCCATGAACATTGCAGCCACGGCGCCGGCACGTTTCTCAGCGGGCACCACGCTGGCCGCGACGATGGCACCTATACCGAAGAAGGCGCCGTGGTTGAGCGAGGTCACCACCCGTGCGACCAACAGGCTGGCGTAGTCACTGGCCAGGGCCGACATCAGGTTGCCCAAGGTGAAGATGGCCATCAGGCCGATCAGCAGGTATCGGCGCGGTACGCGTACGGTTGCCAGGGTCATGAGCGGGGCGCCGATCAGTACACCCAGTGCATAGGCGCTGACCAACAGACCCGCGGCCGGAATGGAAACGCCCAGGTCAGTGGCGATGCTGGGCAGCATACCCATGGGGGCGAACTCGGTAACCCCGATACCGAATGCGCCCATGGCGAGCGCTACAAGGGGTGGGTTGATACGCATGGCTAAACTCCTTATCTGTGCCGCAAATGCTACGATCTGTTTCACCAAGGCACTAGATAGCGATTGTGCGAACCACCTTTGCGTACGAGGCACAAATGGATCTGACAGGACGATCAGGCGAGATGGAAGTGTTCACCAAAGTGGCGCAAGCAGGCAGCCTGTCCGCCGCCGCCCGTGCACTGGGCCTGACCCCCTCTGCTATCAGCCGCATATTGGCGCGTACCGAGCAGCGTCTGGGTACACGGCTGATGCTGCGCACCACTCGCGCGCTTACCCTCACGCCAGAAGGCGAGGCATACCTGCGAGGGGCACGACGTGTACTGACCGACCTTCAGGAAGTGGAGCAGGCCATTACCGACCAGGGCGTGCCGCGCGGTCGGGTTCGCGTCAGCGCTGCCCTTGGGCATGGCCGGCTGCGCATCGTCCCCTTGGTGGCGGCGTTCAGCGTGCAGTACCCGCAGGTACTGGTTGATCTCACCCTCAGTGACGAAGTTGCCGACGTACTCGGTGGGCAGGCCGATGTGGCCGTGCGCTTCGGAGCGCTGCCAGACAGTTCGCTGAATGCTCGGCAAATCGATGAAACGGGCCAAGTGATCGTGGCCTCGCCGGACTATCTGAGCCGGCGGGGCAGCCCTTTGCTGCCCGAAGACCTGGCCAGGCACAACTGCCTGCGGTTCAACTTCAGGCGCGCCACCTCGGACTGGCCGTTCGTACGTGACGGGCGCGAGTTCGCATTGAAAGTAAGCGGCAACATCGAATGCAGCAGCGGCGAGGCTCTGGCCCAGTTGGCCAGACTGGGCGCAGGCATCGCCCGGATAGGCACCTTCACCGTCGCCGATGACCTGGCCAGCGGGCGCCTGGTGTCACTGCTCGAGGCCTTCAACCCAGGCGACCGTGAACCGATTCACGCCGTCTTTGCCGGTGGACCGAACATGCCCGCACGCGTGCGGGTGTTCGTGGACTTCCTGGTCGCCAACCATCAGGGGATGTGCACACTTCCCTCGTGACCGCTCTCGCGATAACGCGCTCGCAAAACGCCAGCCAGGCACTGCTTGGCCTCAGGCTCTCCGTGTATCAGGCGGATATGCGACGGCCAGGCCTGCATGCGTGTGACGAAACCGACCAGATCTGCCTGATCGGCGTGGGCTGAATAGCCCTCCACGCGCTCTATTGCGGCACGTATGTCTATGCGCTCGCCGTCCAGCATGACGTAGCCGCCTTCCGGGCCGTGGGTCAGGATGTCCCGGCCAGGTGTGCCATGGGCCTGGTAACCGACGAAGACCACATCGTGCCGGGCATCACCCAGCATCGCCTTGAGGTAGTTGACGATACGCCCACCCGAGCACATGCCATTGCCCGCGATGACGATGGCCGGCCGGGCCGTCTCGGCCAGGTGCTGAACGATGCGCTGGTGTTCCTCATGGCTGTCGATGGTGATCAGTTGCTTGAAGGACAGGGGCTTGCGTCCCTCCTTGATGCGATCCTGGGCTGATTCGTCCCAATACCCTTGCAGACCTTTGTAGACCTGCGTGAAACGGCTGGCCAGTGGTGAATCGAGAATGATCGGCAAGTGTGGCCAATCCACCTCGGGGCCGCTGTTGGTCTGGTCCTGCCCCGCCAGTTCATGCTCGTGGAGGATTTCCTCCAGCTCGTAGAGCAAGTCCTGGGTGCGGCCAATACAGAAAGACGGGATAAGCACCGTGCCCTGATTTTGCAAGGCGCGCTCGATGACGGCCTGCAGGCGTTCACGCCGGTGCTCCCGGTCGGCGTGGCGGCGGTCGCCGTAGGTGCTTTCCAGAATCAGCAGATCAGCGCGCTCGGGAGGGGTCAGGTCTGGCAAGAGCGGGGAATGCGGGGCTCCCAGGTCACCACTGAAGACCACGCGCTGGGCAGTGGCATCCGGCCCTGTCATTTCGAGTTCCACATACGCCGAACCCAGCACATGGCCGGCCGGTTGCAGCCTGACTTTGCAGTGGGCACCCTCGGTTTCGTGGAGCGTGAACCAGTTGCCGTAAGGCAAGGCGATGGTGCGCTGCTCCACCACCTTGAGATAGCGTTCCAGTTGCTCCGGATCGTCGCTGATACCTAGACGGAACGCGTCTTCGAGTACGATGGGCAACAGTTGGGCTGACGGTTCGCTACACAGGATCGGCCCCTCAAAACCCGCAGCCAGCAAATGTGGGATTCGCCCGACGTGATCCAGATGCACATGGGTCACGATCAGGGCCTTGAAGCCGTCGATGGTGAAGTCGAGGGTCAAGCCCTCCCCGCCTTGCCCCTCGTCCTCGCCTTGGAAGGCGCCGCAGTCGATCAGCAAGCTGGCCGTCTGGTCCATCCAGACTTGATGGCAGGAGCCGGTCACGCCCTCGCGGGCGCCGTGGTGAATGATTTCTGGGTGATCCATGATGGCTAGCCTGCGTGAGCCTGGAGATACGTTGGGCACTGCCCGCTTGAGGAGGGTTCAGAAAAGCTCGGGCGTCATGGTTGCTGGGGCCGCATTGCGGCCCGATGCCGGCGTATCCAGGCGCAGGTTCAGGCATTCAGGGCCCGTGCCAGTACTTCATAGATTCTCGCGTCGGCCGACTGCGCGACGTTAAAACGCACATAGTCGCCAGCCGTCTGGGACTGGCTGAAAGCATTCCCAGGCGCCAGCACCACGCCATCGTCCAAGCATACCTTGGCCAACGCGGCAGCGTCCTTGCCCTGCGGCAGACGGCACCACAGGTACAGCCCTGCCTGCGGCATCAGCCAAGGAACGATACCGAGCGCTTTGAGCTTTTCAGCCGTCCTGTCCCTTTCGATGGCAAGGCGCATCCTCACGTTTTCCATATGCTTGCGGTAGCCGCTGCCGGTGATCGCATGGTGAATGATGTCCGCTGCCAGGCGACCGCCCCCGAACGTGGTGGCGATCTTCAGGTCGACCAGGCTCTGGATCCAGTCGTGACGTGCGGCGATATACCCACACCTGACCGAAGCGGAGACGGTCTTGGAAAAACTGCCAATCTGGATGACCCGCGCCAGGCCATCGAAGGCCGCGAGCCTAGGCGCTGGCGTATGCTCGAAATCGGCAAAAACGTCGTCCTCGACGATCAACAAGCTCGCGGCCTCAGCGAGCTTGAGCAGCCGGTGTGCAGTGCCCGGTGACAGGGAGGCACCTGTTGGGTTGTGAATACCGGAATTGGTGATGTAGAGCCGTGGCGAATGCGCCGCCAGGGCAGCACCAAATGCCTCGATGTCAGGGCCAGTAGGGGTCTGACGTACACCGACGACGTTGACGCTATGGGCCCTGAGCAAGGCATGGAAGTTGAAATAACAGGGATCGTCGAGCAGTACGGCGTCACCGGGTTGGAGCAGAAAACGGCAGATCAGGTCGATGGCGTGCGTGCCGGACTCGGTGAGCATGATCTGCTCTGCCGGCACGTCGATGCCAAAGCCTGCCAGTCGCCGCGAGAGAAAATGACGCAGCGGCGGATGGCCCTGCGGCGATGCATACTCGACCACCTGCTCGGCTTGCGAGCGCGCAGTAGCCCTGAGCGCCTTGCGCACCCCGGCCTCGAACATCCATTGCGCAGGAAGCCAGCCGCACCCAGGTTTCAACGTGGCGCCAGCAGGTTCGAGCGCCTGGCGAGAGATCCACAGCGGGTCGACTTCGTGCTCAAGCTTGGGCCCCACCTCGGTCAGCACCAAGGGCGCCGCGACCCCTGCCACATAAAACCCGGCGCCACGGCGCGCATGGACTACGCCTTCGGCCACCAGTCGCTCGTAGGCCTCGACCACGGTCGACACCGAAACCTGCATGCTTTGCGCCGTTGCCCGTACTGAAGGTATTCGTGCACCGGGCAAATAAGTACGGGCCGCGATGCGCGCATGGACTTCAGTCATGACTTTTCGAATGCGTGTGCTGTGCTCTTTCACTGAAATCCTCTCACCTGTACTGCCCATCGATACCTAACAGTTCCGCCAAACTGTACTGGATTGTACATGGCATCAAAGCGCACGTTGGTGCTGTACTGGCTTCATTGATGACAAGGAGTGCGAGATGCAGAGAACAGCAAGCGGCTGGATCAACGGTTTCATCGGCGTGGTGATTTTCGCAGGCTCCTTGCCCGCAACACGCGTTGCCGTGACGGCGTTAGAACCGACGTTCCTGACCTGCGCGAGGGCAACCATTGCCGCGTTAGTGGGTGCTTGTTGTCTGATTTTGCTGCGTCAGCCCCGGCCTGGGCGAGGCGATTGGTCATCCCTGGGCGTGACGGCGCTCGGCGTCGTGGTCGGGTTTCCGCTACTGACTGCATTGGCCTTGCAGCACGTCAGCTCGGCCCACTCCATTGTGTTTGTGGGGCTGCTGCCGCTGTGCACCGCCGGCTTTGCCGTGCTGCGAGGTAGCGAGCGTCCCAGGCCGTTATTCTGGGCATTTTCGTTGGCAGGTGCCGGGTTGGTGGCGGGGTATGCATCAACTTCCGTAGGCCAGGGTTCGCTACTGGGTGATGGATTGATGGTCGCGGCAGTGCTGGTGTGCGGATTGGGGTACGCAGAAGGTGCACGCCTGTCCCGCAAACTCGGCGGCTGGCAAGTGATCAGCTGGTCGTTGCTGCTTGCCCTGCCAGCGATGCTGGTGTTGGCGATCATCACCATGCCTACCTTGGCAAACCTGACGCAAGTCGGCGCCTCTGCCTGGTTCAGCTTCGGTTATGTAGCGTTGTTCAGCATGTTCATTGGATTCGTGTTCTGGTATCGCGGGCTCGTCCAGGGCGGGATTGCGGCGGTAGGCCAACTGCAGTTGGTCCAGCCCTTCATAGGGTTGGGGTTGGCGGCGCTGTTGTTGCACGAGCAGGTGAGCTGGGCCATGGTGTCGGTGACGGTGGGTGCGGTGCTGTGTGTTGCCGGGGCCAAGCGGTTCGCCCATTGACGCGCAATCCTGCGGTGGAACTGGAACCAGGCCACTGATCGCTCGACCAGTGGCCAGCTGCTTTGCTGCAAACTACCGCTGTCAGCGCAGCAGGGTCTGGATCTTGTCGTGCAACGTATCGAGGTCGAACGGCTTGGCCAGGATGGGCGCCTTGCGGGTGATCGGGCTGCCAGACTCCAGGATCTCCGCTGGATAGCCGCTGATGAAGATCACCTTGAGGTCCGGCCGCAACTTGACAGCGGGCTCAGCGATTTCCACCCCTGAAATGCCACCGGGCAGGCGAAAGTCGGTCACCATCAGGTCCAGGTGCGGCTTGCTGGCCAGGATGGCAAACGCTTGCTCGCCATCTTCGGCGACCAGTACGTGGTAGCCCTCCCCAGCCAGGTAGTCCCGCAAAATCATGCGAATGGCCGGCTCGTCCTCGACGACCAGCACCACATCTTGTGCATCTTCACTCATATCGAAACCTTGGAAATTCTTGCAGTTTGCCATCAGACCCCGAGCTCACGCAGAGGTTGCCCGCGCCTGGTCGTTTTGTTGTTCGCACACGCCAAGCGGCAGTTGCAGGGTGAACGTGGCACCTTGGCCCTCCTCGCTCTCGACCAGAATGCGCCCGCGGTGGGCGTGGACGATCTGCTCGGAGATATAAAGCCCAAGCCCCAGGCCACCAGTAGCCTGATGGTTCGACACCCGCTCGAACTGCTGGAAGATGCGCTGCTGGTTGGCCGCACCAATGCCAATGCCGTTGTCTTGCACCTGCACGCATGCCATGCCGTCGAGCTCGAACACCCGCACGTGCACAGGTTTGCGCTCCCCGTAGCGCAGGGCGTTGGACAAAAGGTTGGCCAGCACTTGCTCGATGCGGAACTCGTCCCACTCGCCAGCCAGGCGCCCGTCACAATGCAGGTCGATTCGGGTATCCAGCGCGATCGCTTGCGCCGTGAAGTTCTCCACCAACCCCCGTACCAGCTGACTGAGGTCAAACAGCTTCGGGCGCAGCGACAGTTTACCGGTGCGGATGCGTGACACGTCGAGCATGTCTTCGATCAGCCGTATCAGGCTGTTGATCTGGCGCTCGTCGCGCTCGACCATGGCCTGTAGCTTTTCCTTACTGAAGGCCTCCAGGTTGCCCCTGGCCAGGTTCAGCTTGCGCAGCTGCGTTTCCAGGATCAAACCATTTAGGGGCGTTCTCACCTCATGGGAGACGATGGACATGAAATCGTCACGCATCCGCACAGCGTGCTCCAGCTCGCAGCGTGCGCTTTGCAGCTTGTCCAGCAAGGCTTCCTGCTCCTGCCGACTGCGCTCGAGCGCTTGCAGTTGCTGGTCGAGCACTTTGCGTTGACGGTAGAGATCGACAAAAACCGAGACTTTGCTTTTGACCGCCATGGTATCGAGCGGCTTGTAGAGGAAATCCACGGCACCGCTTTCGTAGCCCTTGAAGGCATAGTTCATCTCGCGCCCGGCCGCGGTCACGAACACGATGGGGATGTTGCGGGTTTTTTCGGTGCCGCGCATCAGCTCGGCCAGCTCGAACCCGTTCATGCCAGGCATCTGCACGTCCAGGATGGCCAAGGCGAATTCGTGCTCAAGCAGCAGTGACAACGCCGCTTCGGCGGACTGGGCCTGATGCACCTCGCGATCGTCACCCTGGATGAGGGCATCGAGGGCCAGGAGGTTTTCTGGCAGATCGTCGACGATCAGCAGTTTGGCGATGGTCTGGCTTAACATGCGCTGGATTCCAGAGTACCAAGCAACTGCCCGATACCACTCAAAGGAAGAATATGGTCGGGCCGGTGCAGGGCCAAGGCGGCCTCCGGCATCAGCGCGACCTGTGCATCGCGGGGGTCCTGGACGATGGTCCGGCCGCCGCTGTTCTTGATGTAGGCAAGCCCTTGGGCGCCATCTTCGTTTGCGCCAGTGAGCAATATGCCGAGCAGTGCCTTGCCATAGGCATCGGCTGCCGACATGAACAGATAGTCGATCGAAGGCCTGGAAAAATGCTGCGGCGGTTCCTGGCTCAAAGACAGGGTGAAGTCGCACTCTACCGAAAGGTGATAACCATGGCCCGCCACAAAAATGCCGCCGTCTTGCAAAGACTGCTTGTCACGCGCTTCGAGCACCGGCCGGCCCAGGCGACGTTGCAGCACTTCAGCCAGATGGCTATGCCGGTCCTCGGGCAGATGCAACAGGCACACCACAGGAACCTTGCACGCCCCTGGCAACCCGCCGAGCACCTTGAACAGAGCAGTCACACCGCCCGCCGAAGCACCGATCACCACAGCCTGTATGCCCTTCATGACTTGCGGTAGATCCGTTCAGGTTTGACCCAGGGCTCGAAGCGCTGGCTATAGGCCGAGAAATCGACCGACTCCTTGCTGCCCAGTACCAGGAAACCCCGGTGGCAGAGGGACTCGTGGAACAGGCCCAGGGCCCGGTCCTGCAAGACCTTGTCGAAATAGATGAGCACGTTGCGGCACGAGACGAGCTGGGTTTCCGAGAACACGCTGTCGGTGGCCAGGCTGTGGTCGGCGAAGGTCACCTGCTCACGCAAGGTGCTGTCCATGATGGCATTGCCGTAGGCAGCGGTGTAGTACTCCGAAAAATCACGACGCCCACCGGCCAACCTGTAGTTCTCTTCGTATTCGCGCATGCTCGGCATGGTATAGATGCCCTGCTTGGCTTTTTCCAGTGAGTGCGGGTTGATGTCGGTGGCGTAGATGATGGTGCGCTCCAGCAAACCTTCCTCGCGCAGCAAGATGGCCATCGAATACACCTCTTCGCCCGTACTGCAGCCGGCAATCCAGATCTTTATCGATGGCCATGTGCGCAGCAGCGGGACCACTTCATTGCGCAGGGCAAGGAAGTGGCCAGGGTCGCGGAACATCTCGCTGACCGGAATCGTCAGGTACTGCAACAGCTGCATGAACATGCCTGGGTCATGCAGTACCCGCTCCTGAAGCGCAGACACGGTCTGGCAGTCGAACTGGCGCAGGGCATGCAGGATCCGGCGCTTGATCGAAGCGCCGGAATAGTTGCGAAAATCGTAGCTGTACTTGAGGTAGATGGCCTCGATGAGCAAGCGGATCTCGATGTCGGTATTGCGTTCGCTAATCAAATTCGCTCCAGTTGCGGCAACCACACACGTATCAGCGAGAACAGGCGGTCCAGGTCGATGGGCTTTGCCAGGTAATCATTGGCGCCGGCCTGCAGGCAGCGGTGCTGGTCGTCCTTCATCGCCTTGGCGGTCACGGCGATGATCGGCAGCTTGCGCCAGCGAGGCTGCTGGCGGATCAGCCGGGTCGCTTCGAAACCATCCATTTCCGGCATCATTACGTCCATCAGTACCAGGTCGATATCTTCATGCTGTTCGAGGCGTTCGATGGCCTCGCGGCCATTGCGGCCGATTTCGACGATGGCCCCCTTGTGCTCCAGGGCGCTGGTCAGGGCGAAGATGTTGCGCACATCGTCGTCTACCAACAGGATCTTGCGCCCCTCGAATACCTTGTCGCGGCTTCGCGCGGTCTTGAGCATGCGCTGACGCTCATGGGACAGCTGCGACTCCACCTTGTGCAGGAACAGGGTGACCTCATCGAGCAGACGCTCGGGCGAGCGTGCGCCCTTGATGATGATCGAGCGCGAATACTTGAGCAGGTCGGCCTCCTCTTCGCGCGTCAGGTTACGGCCTGTATAGACGATCACAGGCGGGAACGCGCGGATGTCTTCGGCCGTCATGCGCTTGAGCAACTCGTTGCCGAGCATGTCGGGTAACTTGAGGTCGATGATCATGCAGTCGTAGACGTGCTCGCGCAGCAGTGCCAAGGCCTCCTGGGCCAGGCCCACGGCGGTGATCTCGACGTCCTCATCGCCGATCAGCCGGGCAATGCTCTCTCGCTGCAGGTCATCGTCTTCGACCAGCAGGATGCGCTTTAGCTTCTGGGTCAGCTTGGCTTCCAGGCGCCCGAAGACTTCCTTGAGCTCCTCGCGACTGGTGGGTTTGACCGCGTAACCGACCGCGCCCATGTGCATGGCCGCCTCCACCCGATCCTCGACCGAAATGATATGCACCGGGATGTGGCGCGTCTCGGTCCGCTCCTTCAGGCGCTGCAGTACAGTGAGGCCGGAATGGTCCGGCAGTCGCATGTCCAGGAGCACGGCATCGGGCAGGAACCGAGCGGCCAGCTCGAAACCTTCGTCCGCGCCATGGGCCACCAGGCAGCTGTAGCCCAGTTCATGGGCCAGATCGAAGAGAATACGGGCAAAGTTTGGCTCGTCCTCAATGACCAGAATGCAACGATTGGTAAACGGCGCCCGCTCGCGATCATCGGTGAAGGCCAGTACCGGGGGCTTGGCTGCCGCTGCTGGTGGCTGAATGACCGATGGCATTGAAGTTACCGCAGGGCGCAGGGTAAGCGGCGCGACGGGCTGTTCGTCGACATCATGGCGCTCTGGCAGTACCAGGCTGAATACGCTGCCTTGACCCGGCGTGCTCTGTACGGTGATCTGCCCGCCCAGCAGGCGGGCCAGGTCGCGCGAAATGGACAGGCCCAGCCCGGTGCCTCCATAGCGGCGGTTACTGGTGCCATCGACTTGGTGAAATGCGCCGAAGATGGCTTGCTGCTGATCAGGCGCGATACCAATCCCGGTGTCGTGCACCGCGAACACGATACCGGCCTCGGGCTGGTAGCCGATATTCAGGCTGACCTGGCCACGCTCGGTGAACTTGATGGCGTTGGACAACAGGTTCTTGAGGATCTGTTCCAGGCGCTGGCGATCGGTGAACAGGGTCGCAGGCACGTGGTCCTCAGCTGTGACCTCGAAGCCCAGCCCCTTCTGGGAGGCCAGTGGCGTGAACATGTCGCGCAAGCCCTCGACCAGCCGATCGACGTGGGTCGTTTCGGGGCGCACCTCAAGCTTGCCGGCCTCGACCTTGGCGATGTCCAGGATGTCGTTAATGAGGTTGAGCAGGTCATTGCCTGCCGAGTAGATGGACTCGGCGAATTTGACCTGCTCCTGGCTCAGGTTGCCTTCACCGTTCTCGGCCAGCAGCTTGGCCAGGATCAGCGAGCTGTTGAGCGGCGTACGCAGCTCGTGGGACATGTTGGCGAGGAATTCGGACTTGTACTTGCTCGAACGCTGCAGCTCATCGGCGCGAGCCTGAAGCTCGGTCTGGGCGCGGCTGAGCTCCTCGTTCTTGAGGTCCAGTGCATCGGTGCGTTCGGACAGTTGCTCGTTGGTCTGCTCGAGCTCCGCCTGTTGGGTCTCCAGATAAGCCTGGGACTCCTTGAGCACCCGGGACTGTTCTTCGAGTTCTTCGTTGGCGGTCTTGAGCTCTTCCTGCTGGACCTGTAGCTCTTCGTTGAGCTGCTGGGTTTCGGCCAGCACCTCCTGCAGGCGTTGACGGTAGCGGGCGCTT
Source organism: Pseudomonas sp. FYR_7 (assembly GCF_043106155.1). Lineage (NCBI taxonomy): Bacteria > Pseudomonadati > Pseudomonadota > Gammaproteobacteria > Pseudomonadales > Pseudomonadaceae > Pseudomonas > Pseudomonas sp. FYR_7. The sequence goes on along the minus strand of NZ_JBICMI010000023.1, from coordinate 109,784 downwards.
TCGATCGACATACCCAGGTTGCCCGCCACGCGCTCGAGCATCTCCGCGTCGCGGTCCTGCAATGGGCGCAGCAGCCCCAGTTCAATGACGCCGTTAACCTGACCGTCCTCAAGGGCCGGCACGATCAGCCCGCTGCGCGGTAACCCCTTGCCCAGGCCCGACGCCAAACGGTAATAGTCCTGCGGCAAGGCATCGAGGCGGATAAGCCGTTCTTCACGTACCGCTTGCGCCAGCAAGCCGTGGTGATCACCCAGCACCTGCTCGCGGGCCTGCTCCTGGGCTTCGAGCCCATAACTGGCCACGCGCACCAGGCGGCCATGTTCATCTCGCACATACACGGCGCCCACCACGCTGCCCAGGTAGGCAGCGAAGAAGCGCAGGATCTTGTCACCCAGCATAGGCAGGGACAGTTGACCCAGCACCTGCTGGGCCAGTTGGGTCTGGCCGTTGCGCAGCCAGGCCTGATGCTCCAGGCGCTCAGCAGCGCGCTGCTGGGCCTGCAAGTTCTTGGTGTAGCTGTCGGACAAGGCCAGCAGGTCGCGGCGCCCCAGATAAGCGAGCAATGCGCTGAGCCCGACCAGCAACACAACGAACGTGATGATGCCAGCGACGGTGACACTGCTGACCGTCTCATTACGGGTCATGCGCAGCTGTTGCTCGGCCCCGATCAGGTCCTCGAACTCCTTGCGGATTTCGTCGGTCAGGCGTTTGCCACGGCCATTACCGATCAGCTCGCGGTATCCCCCTTCCACGCGGCGCAGGTCGATCATCTGGCTACCGAAATCGTTCCACGCGCCCTGCAGCGCGATCAGCCGGTCGATGCGTTCGACCTGCTGGGGATTGTCCTCGACCATGCTGCGCAGGCTTTGCAGGCTGTTGAAGATCCTGGGCTTGGCCACCTCGTAAGGGTCCAGGAAGCGCTCATCGCCCGTGATCAGAAACCCGCGCATGCCCGTTTCCATGTCGATCGAGAGCTTGAGCGTCTCGTTGGCGTTGCCAATCACCTGATCGGTATGTTCCACCCACTGCATGGCAGACAGCAGGTAGTTGATAACGGCGACGAATGCCACGGCACCGAGCAGGCCGAGCCCCAGGGGTAGGCCGATGTTGCGGCTCAACAGCTTGCGAAAGCTACGTTGATCCATCGAGGCAGCTTGTATCATCTGAAAACGCCCGAGCAAATGGAGTCCATGAACAGCATGGTCAATCTTTCCTTATGGTGAGGGGCAACCCCTGGCCTGGCGCAAGCTCTGATTAGTTGGCCCGGCATTTAGCCAGCATTTGAAACATACCTGTTCCAATCGTTCCATCGGATCGATCAGATCGGTATCCTTTGGGAACTTCTGGGCCCTGGCGAGGCACAGAGCAAAGACATTCATCAAGACAGGATCTGAACCATGTCCCTTCTGGTAGTCGAGGACGACGACATCGTACGCATGCTCATGGTCGAGGTCCTCGAAGATCTGAGCTACGCCGTGATCGAGGCGCATGACGCTGCGACCGCACTGAAAGTACTCGAAAATCCTGACCAAACGCTCGAACTCATGATAACCGATGTTGGCTTGCCGGACATGGATGGCCATGACCTGGCCAAGAGCGCACGCGGGCTGCGCCCTATGCTCCCTGTGCTGTTCGCCAGTGGGTATGGAGAAAACGTCGACGTGCCGGAAGGCATGTATAGAATTGGCAAGCCTTACTCCATCGATCAGTTGCGAGACACGGTGGCCTCCATTCTTGGCCCCCGCTCGGCGCAGTAGCCGGTCAGGTTGGTCAATCCGTAGTCGCGAACACTTCACGACGCAGCAAGTAGATGTCCATTATCCAACCCTTGCGCCGACGTTGACTTGCCCGGGCCTCCAGGATGCGTGCCTTGACCGCTTCCAGGGGCCCGGCGATCAGCATTTCGTCCGCGGTTCCCAGGTAAGCGCCCCAGAAGATCGTGAGCGCTGGATCCGACAGTGCAGCGAAGGCGCAGTGACTATCGAGCATTACCACAACATTATCGATGCGCCCGAGACTCGCCAGCCTCCGCCCCGGCACCACGATCAACGGCTCACCGACACGCGTGAGCGCGATCTGGTGACGGGCGGCCAAGAGCTGCATGCTGCTTATTCCGGGTAGCACCTTCAAGGCAAGCGACACCCCCCGTTCACGCACCAGCTCCATCACACGCAGCGTGCTGTCGTACAAGCCAGGTTCACCCCACAGCAAAAATGCGCCGGTCTGCCCTGGCTGCAGTTCCATTTGCAGCGCGGCGGCATAGGCTGTCGCCCTCTGTTGGTGCCAGACTTCAATGGACGTTGCATACCCCGAGGGCTGTCTGGCGCGTGGCGGGTCGGTGATCTGCACGATGCGATAGCTGTGGTCTGGCAGGTAGCGTTGCAGAATCGCCTTGCGCAACCCCAGAAGGTCTTGCACCTCGGGGCCTTTGTCCATGACGAAAAACACGTCCACACCGCGCAGTGCATCGACCGCCTCATAGGTCAGGTGGCAAGGATCCCCAGCGCCGATGCCGATCAGCAGTACCTGTTTCATCTACCCTCCTCGTACGCTTTCGTCCGGTTGCCACAAAGCAACCGGCGATGAACTTGATCGCGTCAGCGCCATGATGAAACCTCAACACTGGCTTCACACTTTTTTCACAGCGCCGCAGGCACCATGAACACAGCTAACGGACTAGCGACCCCATCACGCGCCCGCACACGCGGGCCTCTAATTCCAGCGCCCTGCCTTGAGCAGGGCGCTTTCATTTGCGCAATCGTTTCACTGCCGTATCATTAGCAGCCTGTCCGTTTCGCCGGGTCCTGGCACCCGGCCCCGTCTCAGGAGTTTCCATGAGCTTGCACGATCTGCAAACCGTTCCGGGTGTCACCGCACAGCCTGACGTTGCCACTGCCCAATTCGTCTTCAACCACACCATGCTGCGGGTCAAGGACATTCAGAAGTCGCTGGATTTCTATACGCGCGTGTTGGGTTTCCGCCTGGTGGACAAGCGTGATTTCCCAGAGGCTGCTTTCAGCCTGTACTTCCTGGCCCTGGTCGACCCCGCCCAGATTCCAGAGGACGACCATGCTCGCCATCAGTGGATGAAGTCGATTCCAGGCGTGCTTGAGCTTACGCACAACCATGGCACCGAGCAGGATGCCGACTTCGCCTACCACGATGGCAATACCGATCCACGCGGCTTCGGCCACATCTGTGTATCGGTGCCGGACGTGCGTGAAGCCTGCGCACGTTTCGAAAACCTGGGCGTGCCGTTCCAGAAACGCCTGCAAGACGGGCGCATGAACCACTTGGCCTTCATCAAGGACCCAGATGGTTACTGGGTCGAGGTCATCCAGCCTGGCGAGCTCAAAGCTTAAGGCTCACAGGCCACGCTCGTCGGGCGACCGCCTGCATGCCCTCTGCTGTGGTATATGAAGTAAAGGCTTCATTGCCACAGCGAGGTACCGATCATGCAATCGCTCCAGTGTGAATACCGCAAGCACCTCATCACCGCCAGCGTGATGCCTCACCCTGACTCGCCCTTACCCTTTGCAGCAGGCTGCCTGATCACGGCGCCCGACGGCCATGTCAGCCGGCGGCTATCGATGCCCATGAAGTTCTTCAGCGACTTGGACAATGCTCAGCATGTGTCGCTGGCGTACGGTCGTGCGCTGGTCGACGAGCAATTGGATAAGGCCAGGCAAGCGTTCTAATTGCTGCAGCGACCAGCTCAACTTGCTGGTCGCCGAATAGTGCAGGATCTGCCCCTGGCTCAACCTTGGCGCGCGTAGGCCACGGCAGCCTGTACCTGCTCAGGGGTTGGTCTGATGCCGGTGTACAGGACAAATTGCTCCAACGCCTGCAATGCGATGACTTCAAGCCCGGTGATCACTTGCTTGCCAAGCTTCTCTGCATGCTCGATCAGAGGTGTTTGCACTGGCATGGCCACGACATCGAATACGCGCTCGGACGCAGCAATTGCCATCTCGCTGAACGCGAGCTGCTGCGCCTCTGGCCCACCGGCCATGCCCACCGGGGTGACGTTGATCAGCATCGGCGGGCAAAGGTCGTCAAGCTCAGGCAGCCAGCGGTAGCCGCACACATCGGCCAGCTCCCGCCCGGCCTGCTCGTTACGGGCGACAATGATGCCTTCGCCAAACCCTGCGTCCCGCAACGCGCTGGCCACCGCCTTGGCCATGCCACCGCTGCCACGCAAGGCGAACGCCGTAGCCGGGTCGACCTTGTGCTGCGTCAGCAACTGCCGGACTGCCAGGTAGTCCGTGTTATAGGCTTTGAGGTGGCCCTCGGTATTGACCAGGGTGTTGACTGAATCGATTGCCGCAGCCGACGGGTCGATTTCATCGACCAACGCCATGCACGCTTCCTTGTACGGCATCGAGACACCACAACCACGAATCCCAAGCGCCCGGATGCCTGCTACGGCTGCCGGCAAGTCATCGGTGCGCATGGCCTTGTAATAGAAATCCAGGCCAAGCTGCTCGTAGAGGTGATTGTGGAAGCGGACACCAAAGGTGCCTGGGCGGCCTGCCAGGGAAATGCACAGCACGGTATCCCTGCTGGGGGTAAGGGGCATACGCGATCCTTTTGCGGTGTACAGACGGCGAATGAGCCTAGCAGAGCCGTTGGCCCAAGCCTACCGGTTCGACACTGCGCGTCACGCTGTGCTCATCGGCCGTTGCACAACGTTGCCTGCACGTTAGGCAAAACTGATAAGCACTATTGAGCACATTGATTTCAGTCCCACCCGCGGCATCGGTACAGTAACCCCATGTTTTAGCGGAGGACAGCAGATGGCCACGATCGAGATCATGTCCGTTATCGGCTCGGCAGTACCGGCCAATTTGCGCGATCAGGGCCTGCTGGCTTGTTGGTACCTGGTCAGCAACGGCGAGCCGGTCAGCGGACCGATGCCGAGCCTGGCCAGTGCCCGCGCCCTGATTGAAAAGTTGCAACCCGGCACCCTCCTCGCCTGACACGAACATTTAGTGCTGCTCCCTGTTGCCCGCCACTGTGCGGGCTTTTTTTTGCCTCATGACCATGCACAGGCTGCCGGCTCTTGAGCCAGGCACTTGAGATGCCCACTGCTGCGTATTGGAAAACTCGTCCGAGCAGCGGGGATAGTCGATAACAGGGGTTGTACAAAGGGCGGTAATCTCACCAATAGTTGTACAAACCGCACCGCTCATCCCCTCAAGGCAACAGGTCGGGCTCTGTGTCCTCGGAAAAGGCATAGACGGAATATGGTCAGCGGTGATGATTGGAAAACGGATTTTGGTCGTCGAAGACGAACCCGCTTTGCGAGAGTTCCTGTCTTTGATCATTGAAGAAACAGGCGCTCGGGTAATGGCGGTGGAAACCGCAACAGAAGGTATTCGGCAACTCGACAAGCAACCCTGGGCAGCGGTCGTGACCGATGTTCGTACGCCGGGCCCGTTCGATGGCTGGGACCTTGCCTGGATGGCTTACGAGCAGTGTCCATCCCTGCCCGTGATCGTGACGAGTGGTGGCTACAGCAAGATCGATATGCCGCTGCCTCCCACCGCAGCGTTCATTGGCAAGCCTTGGTCGATTGACGACATGATCTGCTTATTGATGCGCTGTACTACATCGGATTCGGGCACCCGCTGATCGCCTGCGAGGGGGAATTGGGTGGCGAATAGAACAATTGCCATTGCCTGTGTGCTGAATTATCTTTGCGATCTTTGGGTACCGCTGACGAAAATAGCTCGGCCTGGCATTCGGTATAAATGCCTGCCCAAGGATTCGTCATGTCGAAAAATACTTTATGGTCGATTTCGCTTCTGGCTGTCACGGCGGTGTGGGGCTGGAGCTTCGTGGCCAAACACGACACGCTGACCATCATGGCTGCCTCCACCTTGAATGCGTGGATGTTCAGCCTGGCAGCAGCGGCCTTGTTTCCCTTCTCGATTCGCTCGTTTCGACTGATGAACCTAGGCACGCTGTTGAATGCGGGCTTGGCCGGGGTCGTGTTGTTCATGGCTTTTTCGCTGCAGACCTCCGGGACCGCGCTGACTACGCCCTCCAATGCCGGCTTCATCACGGGCCTGTGCACTGTTTTTACACCAGTGCTGCTTTACCTCATGGGCAAGGGTCGCCCGAGCCTCAAGCAAGGGATCGGAACCGGGATCGCGGTGTTCGGACTTGGCCTGCTGAGCCTGGACGGGTTCACCCTGCACTACGGTGACTTGCTGGTGCTGGGGTGTGCCGTGTGCTTCGCCTTGCATATCGTGATGGTATCGACGTTCACCACGCCAGCGCTGGCCATGGCATCGGCTTCGATTCAACTGGGCGTCGTCGGCGTGCTTTCGTTGATATGGAGTGTGGCGAACAACGCGTTCTCCGTGCCCACCACGCTGCCTGTCACCGCCACCCTCCTGGCATTGGCGCTGCTGGCAACAGCCTTGGCTTACGCGATCCAGAACCGCGCACAGGCAGTGTTGGCTCCAGAAAAGGTGGCGTTGATATTGATATGCGAGCCAATTTTCGGTGGCCTGTTCGGCTACTTCCTGGCCGGTGATCGCTTACCTGCCGAGCGCCTGGCCGGCGCAGGCTTGATCCTGGTCGGGCTGGCCGTGACAGAGCTTCGACTCACAGGCATTGCCTGGCTTGCCTGGCGCAGGTCCTAAGGCTTTTGCGATACGCAAATAACAGCGGGCCTGTGGGTGCTGGGCCCGCTGCGAGGCATCATCTGATTCCCATCACTCAGGCTTGGGCGCATCTTCATCTTCATAGGTGAGGTCTACGACGAGCTTCACTGCATCCTCGTCATCTTCGAGCAATTGCACATCCCCCTGCTGATCCTCGACCTCGTAGAGCTCATCGAGATCGTCACGCCGGTACCACTCCGGGATGTCGTCTCCGCGATACGTCCTCAACTTCACAACCATGCCTGGATCCTCCGTGTTCAAAGGTGACAGGACTGGGTCCCATGGAGTTCACCTCGAATCAGTAAAACAGCCCAAGCGGCTCTAGGAGCTGGGCGACCAAGGGCCGTAGGGGCTGGACAGAGTCGGGGCAGCCAAATGGCTGTAGCCCTACCCGCAGGATTAAATTCTCTTCACCTTGCGCCCATTGGTGATAAGGCAATCGACACGGCTTGAGCCATACTCCAGAATGCGCCGGCTTGGGGAAAACCCTCGCAATGCCAACGACATAGCCCCCTTTAGTGAGCCTCAACGTGAAAACGATCCTGTCTACCCTCAGCCTTTTGTTGTTGCTCACAGGTACCGTGACCCCCATCAGCGCCGCTGTCGCTGCACAGCCCACCGCCCAGCTGCAACGTGACCCTGCCAAGCTGCACCTGGCCTCCGGCAGCGCCCTGTTGATCGACCTCAACAGCAACAAGGAGCTGTACGCCAGTCACCCAGACCGCGTGCTGCCCATCGCGTCGGTGACCAAACTGATGACGGCCATGGTCGTGCTCGACGCCAAGCTGCCCATGGACGAAATGCTGACCATGACCATCGCCAACAACCCGGACATGAAAGGCGTCTACTCCAGGGTTCGGCTCGGCAGCCAGCTGAATAGACGCGAGACGCTGCTGATCACCCTGATGTCCTCGGAAAACCGCGCCGCGACCACCCTGGCCAACCACTACCCTGGCGGTTACCCGGCGTTCATCAAGGCAATGAACGCCAAGGCACGCAGCCTGGGCATGAGCCATACCCGCTACATCGAACCCACCGGTCTTTCGACTCAGAACGTCTCCACTGCACGCGACCTGACCAAGCTATTGATGGCGTCGCGCAAGTACCCCCTGTTGAGTACGCTGTCGACAACCCGTGAGAAAACCGTAGCGTTCAGCAAACCCAACTACACACTCGGGTTTCGCAACACCGACCACCTGGTGAACAAGAGCAACTGGGACATCAAGCTGACCAAGACCGGTTTCACCAACGAGGCTGGGCACTGCCTGGTGCTGTTGACCCGGATGGACAACCGGCCGGTCGCCATGGTCATTCTCGATGCATTCGGCAAGTACACCCACTTCGCCGACGCCAGCCGTATGCGCCAGTGGCTGGAAACGGGCGCGACCAAGCCGGCCCCGGCGGTGGCCATGCAGTACAAGGCCGATCGGCACAAGGCGCGATTGGCCGCTGACTGACTCCCAGGGTTTGGTCAGTGCCCGCTAGGCACGGGTGCTGACCAGGCCACCGGCACTGCCACCACCGCTTTGCTGCAACAGTTCCAGCAATTGTGCCGAGGCCGCGATGATCTGGCTGCTGAGCGTGGCAATGCTGCTCTGCTTGGTGCTGATGGCAGCCATCTTCGCGGACTCTTCCATGTCGCTGTTCATCAGCGCTGAAAGTTGTTTCTGCTCTTCTGCCAGCTGTTTCTGCAACGCCTTGATCAACTCGCGCAACTGCTTGACCGCCTCTGGCTCGTCGCTGTCCTCGCCCTGGGCCGCTTGTGCCTGGCCTGTGGCTGTGGCTTTGAGGCTGTCACCGGCGATGCTCAACGGGCCGGGCGCCTCGCCCGCCTGCACGCGCCGTTCGCGCTCGTCGGCAGCGTCAACGCGCAGCGTCTGGGCTGAGACGCCGTTGATCAACAGATTGCTGGAGGTGATTGCGACCATGATGATTCCCTGCTCCAAAACCGGTCCGTGCCCCTTTTATCGGCTACAACGGCCTGGTCTTGAGCCCTGCTAAATTCCCTCTCGGTTGGCTCGTTCCAGAAGATGTACCAGCGCGGTAGCCGGATCACCGGTGAGCGTCCACATCGACCTTATGGAATCGCGGCCATGACCCAAGCCTCACAGCAGGAAACCATCAAAGATCTGATCGGCGTAGGCTTCGGCCCGTCCAACCTGGCGCTGGCAATCGCCCTGGAAGAGCTGGCCGAAAGCCAAGGGCGTGCCCTGGACGCGCTATTTATCGAAAAGCAGCGAGACTATCGCTGGCACGGTGAAACCCTGGCCACCCAAAGCGAGTTGCAGATCTCCTTCCTCAAGGACCTGGTATCCCTGCGCAACCCCACCAGCCCCTACAGCTTCGTCAACTACCTGCACCAGAAGCAGCGCCTGGCCGACTTCATCAACCTGGGCACCTTCTACCCGTGCCGACTGGAATACAACGACTACCTGCGCTGGGCTGCCGAACACTTCGCGACCCAGGCGGTATACGGTGAAGAAGTGCTGCGCATCGAACCTGAACTCACCCAGGGCCGCGTCGAACACCTGCGCCTGGTGTCCCGTGATGCCGAAGGTCGGGAATACAGCCGCAGGGCCCGTTCGGTAGTTGTGGGTAGCGGCGGGACACCGAAGATTCCGGAAACGTTCGCAGCCTTCAAGAACGACCCGCGCGTGTTCCACCATTCCCGCTACCTCAGCAGCCTCAGCCAGCTGCCCTGCAACGCCGGCAAACCGATGCGCATCGCGGTCATCGGCTCAGGCCAGAGCGCAGCCGAGGCGTTCATCGACCTCAACGACAGCTACCCGTCGGTAAAGGTAGACATGATCCTGCGCGCCTCGGCACTCAAGCCGGCCGACGACAGCCCGTTCGTCAACGAGATCTTCGCACCCGACTACACCGACCTGGTCTATAACGAACCGGCCGATCAACGCAGCAAGTTGCTCGATGAATACCACAACACCAATTACTCGGTGGTCGACCTGAACCTGATCGAGCGCATCTACGCCATCCTCTATCGGCAGAAAGTGGCCCATCAGTTCCGCCACAATGTGCTGTGCCGGCGCCAGGTAGACGCCGTGGTGGGCAACGCAGAGGGCATCGAGCTGACGCTCAGCGACCTGGCCACCGGCCAACAACAGACCCACCGCTACGATGCCGTCATCCTGGCTACCGGCTATGAGCGCCGTTCGCACCGGGACTTGCTGGCCCCGCTGGCTGGCTACCTCGAGGATTTCAACGTTGATCGCAACTACCGCGTACTGACCAGCCCCGACCTCAAGGCGTCGGTGTACCTGCAAGGCTTCTGCGAGAACAGCCATGGCCTGAGCGACACCCTGTTGTCAGTTCTGCCCTCGCGGGCCGCCGAGATTGGCCGTGCGCTTTATCAAGACCTGCCCTCGTTGCGCACCCTGCCCCTGCCAGAAGCGGTCCTGTCCCGCGCCTGACAGACGCTTTGCCACCGGCCCCCAGCTTCAGGCGCAGGGGCCGGCTCCCCAGCCTGAAACATTTCCTTGCATTTAAATCGACGGAATTTCGATTCTCATTCGTCCTTATCAATACAGCTCTCCAGGGTTGGGCTTATGCTCGGCCCCTTATTGTGAAGATCGTCTGATGGCCAAAACTCCAAAGAAATCCAAGTCCAGGCTCTGGTTCCTGGTCCACAGCTGGCTCGCGCTGCCGATCTGGTTCTTTGTTCTCATCGTCTGTTTCACCGGCATGCTCGCGGTGGTCAGCCAGGAGATCGTCTGGCTGGCCGACCCTGCGGTGCGCGCCAACAAGCCCGATGCCGACGTGGACCGCCTGAGTTTCCAGCAAGTGCTCGATGCGCTGCACAAGGCTGAGCCCGACATGATCGTGGACATGCTTCGCCAGCCCGACGGCTCTCACTTCGCGGTCGTTGCCAACGTTACCCTGCCCGACGGCACCAGCCCTACGCTGTATGTAAACCCCTACACCGGAGCGATCCAGGGCAAGACGCCCGACTTCGACTTCGAAGCCTTCACCCGTGCCTTGCATGGATGGTGGCTGGTGCCGTTCACCAACGGTTACAGCTGGGGCTGGTACCTTGTTTCCCTGTTGGGCCTGCCCATGCTGGCATCCCTGGTCACGGGGCTTGTGGTGTACAAGAAATTCTGGAGAGGGTTCTTCAAGCCGGTGCGCACCGGTCACGGCTCGCGGATTTTCTGGGGGGACGTGCACCGCCTGGCCGGCGTCTGGTCCATCTGGTTCATTGCCGTCATTTCCATTACCGGTACCTGGTTCTTGATCCAAGCCATTCTGGGCGATAACCACGTCACGATTTCCACACGGCCCATCGTGCCGGTGATTGCACGCGAAGACGTGCCGCAGACCACTGACGGCACCCCCGCACCACGCATCGACCTGGACGAAGCCGTGCGCATTGCCGGGCACGCGGTGCCAGGCCTTGAGGTCAGCTTCGTGATATTGCCCGCCACGGCCTACAGCCACATCAGCCTTTCAGGGCCGGGTTGGTACCCGCTGATGTTCCAGAATGCCTCGGTCAATCCCTACACCCGCCAGGTCGACAGCCAGTTCCGCATCAGCGACCGCACGCCCCTGGAGTTCGTCACCGAATCCATGCGTCCGCTGCACACCGGTGACTTCGGCGGGTTGCCGATCAAGCTGGTATGGTTCTTCTTCGGCCTGGTGTTGACCTTGATGGTGTTCAGCGGCCTGCTCATCTGGACCAAGCGCACCGCCCAGGCCACCGCCGCCGCCCTCAAGCGCAGCGAGCGTGCGCCCCGCGTCGCGCAGCGCGAGCCTACCCTGGAGACCCAACCATGAGCCAGGCACACACCCTCGCGCAACGGCCATTGAAACAGTTCTGGTTGAAGTGGCGCTTTCACCTGAACATTCTGCTGATCCTGATCCCGCTGGGTTTCATGCCCCAGTACTTTGCCGATGCCAAGCTGTTTCGCGGCGAAGCCGGGCTCGGCGCGAACGTCATACGCGATATCAAGGTAGGGCCCTACAGCCTGGACCTGGCTGAAATGCGTGACGAAGCGCCCCAGGCCGATGGCCCGGCCGGCTATTTCAAGGTGTTCAATGCCGCCCTCTGCAAAGGCTGCGCCCAAGAGGTGAAGGCCACCTACCTGCGCATCGGGAAGCCGCGCAGCCTGCGCGCCGCCGGCACCATTTTCTTCGGGGCACCCTACCACATGGGTACCTCCCTTCCGATTGCGCCGCGTACTCGGCCAGATGCCCAGGTGTGGATCACCCTCGAAGGCTGGGACGGCAGCATGCATCAAGCCTCGGTGCCCTTGGCCCAGGCATCGCCAGCCACCGTGGCCTGGCTCAAGAAACAAGGAGGCAACAAATGAAACACCTCATGCGTAGGCTCATGCTCTCTTCACTGCTGTTAACCGCCACGGCTGCCATGGCCCACAACCCCATGTGCGAGTGTGAGGAAGTGCCGGGCAGTCAGATCAAATGCACCGGCGGCTTTTCGGACGGGAGCGGTGCACCCGGGGTCACCCTGGATGTGATCGGCTACGACGAGCAGGTGCTGGTCGGCGGTAAGCTCGGGGATGACTCCACCCTCACCTTCAAGCGCCCGGATGGCGAATTCTACGTGTTGTTCGACGCAGGCCCAGGCCATGTGGTCGAAGTCGACTACGCGGACATTTCGCAACCATGAGCCGGGTCCAGGTGATTCGCCCGGCCGGCGCCGGGCATGAAACGCTATATGTGCTTTTGGTCAGTGCATTGATCGTGGCCCTGGCAGCCAGCGTCGTACTGGTGCGCGGGGAGCGTGTCGACGATCAGCCGATCGCCAGCCATCAGATCGATGCTCGCCGGGACCTGACTCCAGCTGAGCAAGGCCTCTACACCGACCTGCGGGTGGCTTTCGACGAAATTCAGTACCTGCGCGATGAACAGGGCGCCGTGCCCGAGGTGCAGGCGCTGGCGGCCGAGGGGCTGCCGCCTTTCGTCATTGATGCCGGTAGCCAGAGCCGTGGCGATCACCAATGGTCGTTGCTGGCGGACGGCGCCTACCTGGGCCGCAGCCAGGCGCCGGAAATCGCCGGCCACCTGCTGATGATCCAGCCCTCCGAAGGTGGCGCCGAGGCCGAGGTCTGGCTCTACCGAGGCAACCCCAGCCCATCGGTCGATGACCTTGCCCCGGCAAGCCTGATCGCCGCAGGCTGGCGCCAGGTCGTCAGCCACTACGACGCCGGTGTCACCCGCGACCACCGTCACTGACTTAAGGAACGCCCCATGCTTCGCTCCGCCCTCGCCCTGCTCCTGGCCTGTGCCCTGCCCGCCTTTGCCCTGGCCGACCCCGGCAAGCCGCTGCGTATCGGCATCACCCTGCACCCTTACTACAGCTATGTGAGCAATATCGTTGGCGACAAGGCCGAGGTAGTGCCGTTGATCCCGGCTGGTTTCAACCCCCATGCCTACGAGCCTCGCGCCGAGGACATCAAGCGCATCGGGACGCTCGATGTGGTCGTGCTCAACGGCGTCGGTCATGACGACTTTGCCGACCGCATGATCGCGGCCAGCGAAAAACCGAACATCGCCACCATCGAATCGAACCAGAACGTGCCTCTGCTCGCGGCAACCGGCATTGCCGCACGCGGCGCTGGCAAGGTCGTCAATCCGCATACCTTCCTGTCCATCAGTACCACCATTGCACAGGTCAACAACATTGCCCGAGAACTGGGCAAGCTGGACCCGGAAAACGCGAAGCTCTACACGCAAAATGCGCGGGCTTATGCCAAGCGTCTGCGCGCCCTGCGTGCCGAGGCCCTGGCCAAGGTGAGTCAAGCACCTGGCGCCACCTTCCGTGTGGCCACGATCCACGCTGCCTACGATTATCTCGTGCGTGATTTTGGCCTTGAAGTGACCGCCGTGGTGGAGCCTGCCCACGGTATCGAGCCCAGCCCCGCTCAGTTGAAGAAAACCATCGACCAACTCAAAGCGCTGGATGTGCGGGTCATTTTTTCGGAGATGGACTTCCCCTCTGCCTATGTGGAAACGATCCAGCGCGAATCCGGCGTGCGCTTGTACCCGTTGACGCATATTTCCTATGGCGAATACACCAAGGACAAGTATGAAATCGAAATGAAGCGCAACCTCGACACGGTGGTGCGCGCCATCGAGGAGAACCGCGCATGACCGCCGCCACCCAGGTGCTGCCGGTTTGTGGGCCGCGCATCGAGTTCGAGGCGATCAATCTCGAACTGGGCCGTACGCGCATTCTCGAGCAGGTCAGTTTCAGCGTCGCGGCCGGCTCGGTGCATGCCATCGTCGGGCCCAATGGGGGCGGCAAGAGCTCGCTGATCAAGACACTGCTGGGGCAGATGCCGCATCAGGGTCGATTGGCCATGCATTGGCCCAGCGGGCGGGAGGTGATCGGCTACGTGCCGCAGGCGCTGGAGTTCGACCGCGGCCTGCCCATGACCGTGGACGACTTCATGGCCGCCATGTGCCAGCGCCAGCCCGCCTTTCTAGGGCTGTCCAAGCGGGTCCAGCCGGCCATCGAGGCAGCCCTGACCCACGTCGGCATGCTCGACAAACGCAAGCGGCGCATGGGCGCGCTGTCAGGCGGTGAGCGTCAGCGGGTGCTGCTGGCGCAAGGGCTGATTCCCGAGCCGCAACTGCTGGTGCTGGACGAACCCATGTCGGCGCTGGACGAAGCGGGTATTCGCGTGTTCGAGCACCTGCTGGCCAACTGGCGCCGATCCGGCACCACTGTCTTGTGGATCGAACATGATCTTGAAGCCGTGCTGCGCCTGGCTGACCGGGTCACCGGCCTGAGTCGCCGCGTGCTGTTCGATGCTGCGCCTGCCCAGGCGCTCACCCCTGAGCGTCTGCTCGGCCTGTTCTCCGTCCATCCGCGCAGCGAGAGCCTTGCCTGATGAGTTTCGAATCCTTCCGTGAATTGGTTCAACAATGGGCCGTTCAAGGCTACTTGCCCGAGGCGCTGGCCTACGGCTTCGTGGTCAATGCTTTGCTGGCCGGGTTGATGATCGGGCCGGTGCTCGGTGGCCTTGGAACGCTGGTGGTGGTCAAGCGCTTTGCCTTCTTCTCCGAAGCAGTCGGCCACGCGGCGCTGACCGGCGTGGCCATCGGCATTCTGTTGGGCGAACCCTACACCGGCCCTTACGGCAGCCTGTTCGGCTATTGCCTGTTGTTCGGTATCTTGCTGAATTTCCTGCGTAACCGCACCGGCCTGTCACCTGACACGCTGATTGGGGTCTTCCTGTCGGTGTCCCTGGCGCTGGGGGCCAGCCTGCTGCTGATGCTGGCAGGCAAGATCAACGTGCACATTCTGGAAAACGTGCTGTTCGGTTCGGTGTTGACCGTCAGCGGTCAGGACTTGGTCGTGCTGGGAATCGTCGCTGTGCTGGTGCTGGCCTTGGCGCTGCCGCTTTACAACCGCATCATGCTGGCCAGCTTCAATCCGCAATTGGCTGCTGTACGCGGGGTCGCGGTCAAGACCCTCGACTACTTGTTCGTGGTGCTGGTGACCCTGGTCACGGTGGCTGCGGTCAAGGTGATTGGCGCCATCTTGGTGGGTGCGTTGCTGGTCATCCCCGCCGCTGCCGCGCGCCTGGTCAGCCAGTCATTGAAAGGCTTTTTCTTCATCTCGGTGATCATCGCTACCCTGAGCACCTTGTTCGGCATTCTGCTGCCCATTGTCTTCGACCTGCCTGTACCGTCCGGCGCTGCGATCATTCTGGTCGCCGGCGTCTGCTTCGCCCTGGCCGCCCTGGCCCGCGCGCTCGTCCCACGCCTGCAAGGAAACCCGGCATGAACCTCAAACGCCTGTGTCTGGCCCTCGCCCTTATCAGCCTGCCGTCCCTGGCCTCGGCCACCCAAGTGCTGACCACCCTGCCGGTCACCCACAGCCTGGCCAACACATTGCTCGAAGGCACTTCGGTTGAGCTCAAACGCGCTGCGCCGGCGAATTTGCCTGCCAGCCGCCAGCCGTCGTACTTCAGTGGCCGTGGCGAAGCCAGCCTGCACAAGGCGGCCCAGCAGGCTGACGCGGTGATCGGCGTACGCTCGATCTGGCGAGATGATCCGCTTTACCCGGTGGCGCGCCGTAGCAATATTCGCATTGTCGAAATCGACGCCGCTCGCCCGGTCGATGGCGCTTTGCCAGGCATCGCCGTGACGGGGGCTGATGCCTACGCCGGCTACCCATGGCTCAGCCCCACCAATCTGGGACGCATGGCCGATGTGGTGGCTAATGATCTGGAGCGGCTGTCGCCCGCGGACAAGGCACGCATTCAGACCAACCTTGCCGGCTTCAAGCAGCAAGTATTGGCACTGGCCGCCGATAGCCAGACGCGCCTGGCCAAGGTGGAAAACCTGACCACCGTCAGCCTGTCGGAGCGACTGGGTTATCTGGCCAGCGGATTGAACCTGGACCTGGTGGATCAGCCGCTGCCCACCGAGTGGGATGCGACTGCGCTCAAAGCCTTGGCCGATAACCTCAAAAACCAGGATGTGGCCCTGGTCTTGGATCATCGGCAACCAGAGGCTGCGGTGGCGCAGGTAATTAAAGACAGCGGCGCGAAACTGGTTGTCGTGCAGAGCGATAACGAGGACACACTGGCTGGCTTGAAAAGCAGCGTTGATCTGATCGTCGAGGCATTGGGTCAAGGCTGAAGGGGCCTTCGGACAGGCGAAGGGTAACGGGTGGCAGCGGGGCCTTGCGTGATATGAAGGTGGCTTGGGTTCTGGCTTGACCGCCATGCGGGATTCTCCGAGCAATTCACAAGTCCAAGCTGTAACGCAGTACCCGTGTGGGAGCGGCCTTGCGCCGCGATGGGCTGCGCAGCAGCCCCAGGATTTCAGCTTCGCACCTTATATTGCTGGGGCCGCCATGCGGCCCATCGCGGCACAAGACCGCTCCTACACGGGTACTGTGCTACAGCTTGTACTTTTGAAGTGCTCGCTATTTAGCTATCGAGCGCGCACCGCAGTGAGCCACCCACACCCAATCACCGACGCATACACCGCTCATAACGCCCATCCACCCGCTCGGCAAACCAGGCAGTGGTCAGCTTGCGGGTGATCTTGGGGCTTTTCAGCTCGATGCCCGGCAGCACGGCCCGCGGCAATGCACGGCCGGCCTTGGCATCGGCCAGGGCAAACACCTCCCGGTATAGCCGGGTATCTTCAAAATCCAGTTCAGTTCCCTGCTCCAGCTGACTGCGAATCTGCGGGTTACGCAGGCCCAGCTGACGACCCAGCTGACGTGCTGCCCTTTCGGTGGTGCCGGGCATGATCGACCCAGGCGCAATCAGGTCACCGTCCAGCGCCAGGTCTGTCCCGGTAACCTGGCTGAGCGCCGCCTGAAACGCCGCATTCCGGCTGGCGTACCAACCGGCGTTGAAGTCGGCGAACCGATAGAGCTGACGCTCGTAGTTGGCGGGATAGCCCAACAAATGCGCAATCCCGAAATACAGGCCACCACGGCGCGTGAACACTTCCTGTCGCACGCTGCCCTCGCGCGTGTAGGGATAGGCTTGCGCATGTTTCTCGGCAAAGTCGATGCTCACCTGCATCGGGCCGCCGGTATGTACCGGGTTGAGCCCCCCCAGCAAGGTACGGCCCAAAGGCACCCGCGCGATCACTTCATCGTACAGTTCGCTCAGCTGCTTCTCGGTGCGCACTGCCTGCAAGCGCTGTGCATAGGTCTTGCCATTGCCTGACGGGGTTTGCAGCGCGCCGTCGACCAGCATCCTGGGCACATGCACACGGGCAGCCCGCCGATTGATTTCCTCCCGGGCGATACGGCCCAGCTGGGGCACCTGGGGGTCGGCGTTGAAGGTGGACTCCTGCTCGGTCACAGCCAGTACCGCGCACAGGTTGCGCCTGGAGGGCTCGATACCCTGTGCCTGGAACGCCTTCTGGATATCAGCGGCCCAGCCAGCGCGATCACCGGCATTGGCGGGCAATAGCCGCATCAGTTCGGCGCGCACCTGCGCAGGGTCAGCTTGGGGTACGGACGCTCGGTGACCCGTACACCCTTGCAACATGGTCAAGGCCAGAACGCCTGCGACCAGCATGCGCCCTTTCAGAGGGATGCTCCTGCCAACGTGCGCACAGAGGGATCGATCAGCATGGTCTGTCCTGAGGGTTGAAATGCCCTAGCCTCGCCGACCCTGGGCAAGACGTCAATCAACCCGTCAGCCGCAGCGGTTCCAGGGCGCTGGTCAATGCCGCCAGCACGCCTGGCTCATGGTCATGGATGAAGAAGTGACCGCCAGGAAACATCTGCAGCGAAAAGGAGCCCTGTGTTTCGTGCTGCCAGGCCTGTAGCTGCTCGTGGCTGGCCCGATCCTCTTCGCCACCCAGTACGAGCAACGGGCAGCCAAGCGCGGGCCGCTGACGATACGCATAGGTCCCGCACAGCAGGAAGTCGGCCCGCAGTATCGGCAGTGTCAGGCTCATCAATTCGTCATTGGCAAGCACTTGTTCTGGCGTGCCTTGCAGCTCACGCAATTCATCGATCAGCTCGGTGTCGGACTTCGGCTCGCGCCAGCGCTGGCCGTCGTAGTCTTCCCGGCGAGTAGGCGCGGCAGTGCCGCAGGCGAACAGCGCCAGCGGTGGCGGGCAACCAAGCGCCTGCAGCTCATGGGCCAGTTCAAAGGCCAGCAGCGCGCCCAGGCTATGGCCGAGCAAGGCATAGGGCGTACTGGTCGCCAACCGCTGCTCTTGGGCCAGCTGCCGGGCCAGTCCCTGCATGTCGGTGTGCAGCGCCTCGGCCATGCGTGCGCCGCGCCCGGGCAATTCCACTGGCCGAACCTGCAACCACGCCGGCAGCGCGCGGCGCCACCGGCTGTACACCATCGCACTGGCCCCCGAATACGGCAGGCACAGAAGATTGATCACCGTCACTGCGCGCCAGCTTCAGCCATTTTCTGACGCAGGCTGAGTGGGCGCATGTCGGTCCACACCTCGTCGATGTAGGCCAGGCAGTCCTTTTTCAGCCCTGCCTTGCCCACCGCCCGCCAGCCCTCGGGAATCGCCTTGTATTCCGGCCAGATCGAATACTGTTCTTCGTGATTGACCACGACCTGGAACTGGATGTCTTCACGGTCGAAAACTGAAGTCATGTTGCCTGCCTCCTTGAGTGGGATTACCCCTGCGCACGCGGTGCAGGGGAACTTTCAAGTAGACGTGCAGGGCGTGGAAAAAATTAGGCGACTGGGTGAGGCCGGTTCGGTCAGGTATCGCGCAGCAGATCGTGGGTATCGAGCAGGCGGAAGGCAACCTGCGGATTTCGTTCGAGCCCCTTGCGAATGGCCGCCGGTATGGCCTGGCGCGTCTTGCGGCACAACCCAGGCTGATCGTCCAGTTCGATGACGATCCCGCGCATGGTGCGCACTTCATGGTGGCCCGGTGCGATATGCAGCCGGATGCCCAGGTTGTCATACAGCCGGCGTTGCAGGCGATAGAGGTCCTCGATGTCCTGAAGATTTTCCAGGCGTTCGAGCAGGCGCTTTTCTTCCTGCCGGGTGAGCAGCAGGATGCGCCGGGCCGGCTCGCACTCGGTGGCCAGCTGATCGCGACCGCAAATGCAGGCACCGGGCGGGCAAGGTTGGCGCAACGGGACAGGGTTGGTCATTGCCCAAGCATAGCCAGAATTGCGGCGCCTGCTCCAGGCTCGTTGGCATCAGGGCGCGACGCCCTCGACGATGATCACCTCGGCGCACGCCGCACCTTGGCGCAGGCCGCAGGCTTGCTGGTAAAGGTCGGAGCGATAGCAGGCCACGGCCTGGTCATAGGAGTCGAATTCGATGACCACGCTGCGTTGCGGCGTAGGCCGCCCTTCCATGGCCTCACTGCGCCCGCCCCTGGCCAGAAAGCGCCCGCCGTAGGCCTGGAAGGCCGCCGGAGCACGCTGTGTGTACTGCTGATATTGGACCGGGTCGGTTACGTCCACATGGGCAATCCAGTAGGCTTTCATCCGCTTGTCTCCTGCGCTGGGCATTTGTGTATGATGGTATACCATAAACAATTAATCTCAGCACGAGCACCTGACATGCCTTTCAATACCATCGATGAAATTCTCCAGGATTATCGGCAAGGCAAGATGGTCTTGCTGGTGGACGACGAAGATCGGGAGAACGAGGGCGACCTGCTGATCGCCGCCCAATACTGCGACGCGCAAGCCATTAATTTCATGGCCAAGCAAGCCCGTGGCCTGATCTGCCTGACGCTGACGGATGAGCATTGCCAGCGCCTAGGCCTGGAACAGATGGTTCCGGCCAACGGCAGCATGTTCAGCACCGCCTTCACCGTCTCGATCGAGGCTGCGACCGGTGTCACCACGGGCATTTCCGCCGCCGATCGCGCACGCACCGTGGCAGCTGCCATGGCCGCTGACGCTTGCCCGGAGGACCTGGTACAGCCTGGGCATATTTTCCCGTTGCGCGCTCGCGAAGGCGGTGTCCTTACCCGTGCAGGGCACACAGAGGCCGGCTGCGACCTGGCCCGCCTGGCAGGCTTGAGCCCGGCGTCGGTCATTGTAGAGGTGCTCAAAGACGACGGCACCATGGCACGTCGGCCTGAACTTGAGGCCTTTGCGGCCCGCCACGGCATCAAGATCGGCACCATTGCCGACCTCATCCATTACCGGCTGAGCACTGAGCAGACCATCAAGCGTATCGGAGAGCGTGAGCTGCCCACGGTGCATGGCACCTTCCGCCTGGTCACGTATGAAGACCGTATCGACGGCGGCGTGCACATGGCCATGGTCATGGGCCAATTGCGCCGTGAAACGCCTACGCTGGTGAGGGTGCACGTGATCGATCCGCTACGCGACCTGGTCGGCGCCGAGTGGGCGGGCCCGGCCAACTGGACGTTGTGGGCGGCATTGCAGAAAGTGGCTGAGGAAGGAACAGGCGTGGTCGTGATCCTGGCCAACCACGAATCCTCCCAGGCGCTGCTCGAGCGTGTGCCCCACTTGACCCAACCCCAGCGCCCCTACCAGCGCGGGCAGTCGAAGGTGTACTCGGAGGTCGGCACCGGTGCGCAGATTCTTCAAGACCTGGGCGTGGGCAAGCTTCGCCACCTGGGTCCGCCCTTGAAATATGCAGGCTTGGCGGGCTACGAACTGGAAGTGGTGCAAAACATACCCTTCGAGCCAATAACCGGCTGATTGCAGCGCCTGCATGGCCATCAACCAAATGATGGCCGGTAGCCTGCTGCTACTTGCGAAAAGTTTGGAATACCATAATATGACATTCCGTAGACCTTGAATGTGTAACCGCTGCTCCCCGAATACTGTTGGCGGGCGCACCACAAGCCCTGCCTCGAATAACAAAAAGCAACGAGGGCGTAATCATGCTGTTGAGCAAACATGTAACCGCAGTGCTGTCGGCCAGCCTCCTGACACTGGCCTGCCAGGCCACTCAGGCGGCTGAAAGCCTGAACTTCGTAAGCTGGGGCGGAACGACCCAGGATGCTCAGAAGCAAGCGTGGGCAGCCCCGTTCAGCAAGGCCACCGGCATCAAGGTGGTGCAGGACGGCCCGACCGACTACGGCAAGCTCAAGGCGATGGTCGAAAGCGGCAACGTGCAGTGGGACGTGGTCGACGTCGAGGCTGACTTCGCCCTGCGCGCCGCCAGCGAAGGCCTGCTCGAGCCCCTGGACTTTTCCCAGATCCAGCGCGACAAGATCGACCCGCGCTTCGTTTCCGATCATGGCGTGGGTTCGTTCTTCTTCTCCTTCGTGCTCGGCTACAACGAAGGCAAGCTCGGTGCCAGCAAGCCAACCGACTGGACTGCACTGTTCGACACCAAGACCTACCCCGGCAAGCGCGCCCTCTACAAATGGCCAAGCCCAGGCGTACTGGAACTGGCGCTGCTGGCCGATGGCGTGGCGCCCGATAAGCTCTACCCGCTGGACCTGGATCGCGCCTTCAAGAAGCTCGACACCATCAAGCAAGACATCGTCTGGTGGGGCGGCGGCGCGCAGTCGCAGCAACTGCTGGCCTCGGGTGAAGCCTCCCTCGGCCAGTTCTGGAATGGCCGCGTCTACGCCCTGCAGCAAGACGGCGCCCCTGTAGGGGTGAGCTGGAAGCAGAACCTGGTCATGGCCGATTTCCTGGTCGTTCCCAAAGGCGCCAAGAACAAGGATGCGGCGATGAAGTTCCTGGCCAACGCCAGCAGCGCCGAAGGCCAAGCCGAATTCGCCAACAAGACGGCCTACGCCCCGGTCAACACCGACAGCGTCGCCAAGCTGGACAAGGACCTGGCTCCGAACCTGCCGACCGCCTATGCGCAGGATCAGGTCACCCTGGACTTTGCCTACTGGGCCAAGAACGGCCAGGCCATCGCGGCCCGCTGGAATGAGTGGCTGGTCAAATGAAAGTCGCGATCAATGCCCTGCATAACGCCCAAGGTGCCCCTTCGGGCACCGGTGCTCCCGGAGCCAGGCCACGGCGCGCCTCCCTGAGCCAGCGCTGGAATGGCAGCCGCAACCTGCTGCCAGCCTTGCTGTTCCTGGGCCTGTTTTTCTTCGCACCGTTGGTTGGCCTGTTACTGCGCGGCGTGCTCGAGCCTACGCCCGGCCTTGGCAACTATGAACAGCTGTTCGCCAACTCGGCCTATGCCCGGGTCTTGTTCAACACCTTTTCGGTGGCAGGGCTGGTCACGCTGATCAGCGTACTGCTGGGTTTTCCGCTGGCCTGGGCGATCACGCTGGTACCCAAGGGCTGGGGCCGGTGGCTGCTTAACATCGTCCTGCTGTCGATGTGGACCAGCCTGCTGGCGCGCACCTACTCCTGGCTGGTGCTGCTGCAAAGCTCGGGGGTCATCAACAAAATGCTGATGGCCATGGGCATCATCGACAGCCCACTTGAGATGGTGCACAACCTCACAGGCGTGGTGATCGGCATGAGCTACATCATGATCCCGTTCATCGTGCTACCGCTGCAGGCAACCATGCATGCCATCGACCCGATGGTGCTGCAGGCAGGCTCGGTGTGCGGTGCCAGCCCGTGGACCAACTTCTGGAAGGTGTTCCTGCCGCTGTGCCGGTCGGGGCTGTTCTCCGGGGCGTTGATGGTGTTCGTCATGTCGTTGGGGTACTACGTCACCCCGGCGTTGCTGGGCGGGGCGCAGAACATGATGCTGCCTGAATTCATCATCCAGCAGGTGCAGTCGTTCCTCAATTGGGGCCTGGCCAGCGCGGCGGCTGCCTTGTTGGTGGTCATCACCCTGGTGCTGTTCTACCTGTACCTGAAGCTGCAGCCGGAATCCCCGGTTGGCACTGCGAGGTAAACCACATGCTCTTGTCTCCCAATGCCATGGGCCGGCCGCTTCGCACCGGCCTGTACCTGACCACCGGTGTAATTGCCGCCTTCCTCTTGCTGCCGGTGGTCTTCATCGTGCTGCTGTCGTTCGGTTCGTCCCAATGGCTGGTGTTTCCACCGCCCGGCTGGACGTTCAAATGGTATGGGCAGTTCTTTTCCAACCCTGAGTGGATGGACGCAGCCCTGGCCAGCCTCAAAGTTGCCGTGCTCACCACCGTTGCGGCAGTGCTGCTGGGCCTGCCCACGGCCTTCGCCCTGGTGCGCGGGCGCTTCCCGGGGCGCGAGCTGCTGTACGGCCTGTTCACCATGCCCATGATCGTGCCCCTGGTGATCATCGCCGTAGCGGTGTACGCCCTGTTCCTCAAGCTGGGCTACACCGGGACCTTGTTCGCCTTCGTGGTGAGCCACGTGATCGTCGCCCTGCCCTTCACCATCATCTCCATCATCAATTCCCTGAAGCTGTTCGACCAGTCGATCGAGGACGCCGCCGTCATCTGCGGTGCCTCGCGCCTGCAGGCCATCTTCAAGGTGACCTTCCCGGCCATCCGGCCTGGGATGATCGCCGGCGGGTTGTTCGCGTTTCTGGTGTCCTGGGATGAAGTGGTGCTGAGCGTGATGATGGCCAGCCCCGACCTGCAGACACTGCCGGTAAAAATGTGGACCACCCTGCGCCAGGACCTCAGCCCGGTGATCGCCGTGGCATCGACCTTGCTGATCGGTCTGTCGCTGCTTGTGATGTTCCTTGCCGCCGCCCTGCGCCGGCGTGCCGAAACCAACGCCTGAGCGCGCGGAGATTAACCCATGAGTGCAGTGATCCAAGACAACGCGCGTGGCAAGGCCCTGGTCAGCCTGCGCGGCCTGAACAAGCATTACGGCGACTTCACCGCCGTGGACAACCTGGACCTGGATATTCAGGAAGGCGAATTTCTGACCTTCCTGGGTTCCAGCGGCTCCGGCAAGTCCACCACCTTGTCGATGCTGGCTGGCTTCGAGACTCCCAGCAGCGGCCAGATACTCGTTGAGGGCCAGTCGCTGGTCAACGTGCCGCCGCACAAGCGCGACATCGGCATGGTGTTTCAGCGCTATTCGCTGTTTCCGCACCTGAACGTGCGCGACAATATTGGCTTTCCCCTGGCCATTCGCAAGCTGGGTACGGTTGAAACACGCAAGCGTGTCGATGCCATGCTCAAGCTGGTGCAACTGGAGCCTTTCGCTCACCGCAAGCCCTCGCAGATGTCCGGCGGACAACAGCAACGCGTGGCCATTGCCAGGGCGCTGGTCTACGAGCCGCGTATCCTGCTGATGGACGAGCCGCTGGGTGCCTTGGACAAGAAGCTGCGTGAAGACCTGCAGGATGAACTGCGCCAGTTGCACCGGCGTCTTGGCATTACCATCGTCTACGTCACCCATGATCAGGAAGAGGCCATGCGCCTGTCCCAGCGCATCGCGATCTTCAGCCATGGCAAAATCGTGGGCCTTGGCAGTGGCTACGACCTTTACCAGAACCCGCCCAACGCGTTTGTGGCCTCGTTCCTGGGCAACTCCAACTTCCTGCGCATCAAGGCCAACAGCAATGGCGCAGGCAGCTTCGAAGGCCAAAGCGTCGCCATTCGCCTGACCCCAGGCCTGGGCCAAGATCAGGATGCCCTGATCATGGTGCGGCCTGAGAAAGCCCTTGCCCTGACTGCACAGCAAGCTGCCGAGCAACCGTTGCCTGCCGGCTGGAACGAAGTCAGCGCCAAGGTCGGCGAGGTGTTGTTCCTCGGTGAAAGCCAAACCTGTCATGTGGTCACCGCAGGCGGTACCTCGTTGACGGTCAAGGCTTTGTCGGCGGCAGGCATGCCGATGCAGCCGGGCGACACCGTCAAGGTACGCTGGGCGGTGGCCGATGCGTGTATCTATACCCAGTGGGCAGAAAGTGACCTGAGCAAATCGGCCGGCGCTCACTGATCCAGGCGCCGCTGATCGTCCGTGCGCAAGTGCCTGCGCACGGCCGCCTGGCGACGTTGCCGCCTTGTCATCACACCATCACGCCACTGCCTTACGCTGCGGCCATTCCCACCGTGAAGGCCCAATCACCATGGCCCACCTGCTCGTCTTCCTGTTGACCGTGCTGCCGATGATGGCCTGGGCCGAGCCCGTGCACCTGCGCATCCAAGGCTCCAACACCCTGGGCAGTGCCCTGCTACCGGCGTTGGTACGGGCGCAGCTGCGCGCCGAGCACGCTACCCAGGTGCAAGTCCACAGCGGTAAGGCGGACAACGAGTCAGTGATCGCGGCGACCCGCGCTGACGGTGTAGACATTCAGGTCGATATCGCGGCGCATGGCTCAAGCACGGGCTTTGATGCCTTGGCTCGGGGCGAGGCTGACCTGATCGCCGCCTCTCGCCCGATCAGTGACAGCGAAGCACGGCAGTTGCAGGCATTTGGCGACTTGCGCTCCCCTGCAGCTGAACATGTCATCGGGCTGGACGGTGTCGCCATCCTCGTCAATCCCGCCAACCCCTTGTCTGAGTTGTCCCTGGATCAAATTGCGCAGGTTTTCAGCGGGCAGGTACGGCGCTGGGAGCAACTCGGGGTGGCCGGTGGCGACATCCACCTGTACGCCAGGGACGAGCGCTCCGGGACGTTCGAAACGTTCAGGTCACGGGTCCTGGCGCCTAAGCAGGTCAACCTGGCGCCGACAGCCAGGCGTTTTGAAGCCGGCGATCGTCTGGCCGCCCAAGTAGCAGTCGATCGCCAGGCCATCGGGTTTACCGGGCTTTCGACCCTCCACGGGACCAAGGTACTGGCAGTGGCCGATGGCACCGCTGCGGCGCTGCTGCCCGAACGCGCCTTGGTGGCCAGTGAGGTCTATCCGCTGTCACGCCGCCTGTTCCTGTATCTGCCCACTCCCCCAAGCCCTCAGGCCGCTGCATTGATCGACTTCATCCAGAGCCCCGCCGGTCAGGCCATCGTGGCCGAGCAAGGCTTTGTGTCACAGCAGATCGTGGCCCAGCGCGTGGCGCCTGTTGCGAACATGCCTGCCCAGTATCGGGCGCTGGCAGAGCACGCTCAGCGGTTGAGCGTGAACTTGCGCTTTCAACCGGGCAGTGCCGCCCTGGACAGCAAGGCTACCCAGGATGTGCAGCGGGTCATCGAGTACCTGAACCAGGCCGGCAAGCCGCATCGCAAGGCCGTACTGGTGGGCTTCGGCGACCCCAAGGACACACCGGGGCGCGCTGCCCTGCTCTCGCGCCTGCGCGGCGAGGCGGTACGCCAGGCACTGGCGCGCGGGGGTATCGAGGTGCTGGAAGTGGCGGGGTTAGGTGACCAGATGCCGGTGGCGGGTAACGAGATGGAGCAGGGCCGCTTGCGCAACCGTCGCGTCGAGGTCTGGGTCTATTGAGGCTTGCCGCACGGCATCAAGACTGGAGGGGTCAGCGCCTCCCAAGCCCTTCGCAAAAAAATGTAACAGCTGCTCATTCGGCGTGCCCCGCAAACGGATCTACGCTCAAGCCTAAGTGATACCGGGCCCCTCTGACGGTTGCCAGCCGCCATGTCGGATCACTGTTGCCACGCAACGTCGACCGATCAGGAGGGGCTCATGACAGCTCTGCACACCTTTCTCACAACACCTTTTCTCGGCACCAGCGCTTGGCTGTGGCTGGTTTTTGTCGC
This sequence comes from Pseudomonas sp. FYR_7, assembly GCF_043106155.1. Lineage (NCBI taxonomy): Bacteria > Pseudomonadati > Pseudomonadota > Gammaproteobacteria > Pseudomonadales > Pseudomonadaceae > Pseudomonas > Pseudomonas sp. FYR_7. The sequence goes on along the minus strand of NZ_JBICMI010000023.1, from coordinate 83,162 downwards.
CATCGTCGTCGGCTTGCTGGTGCTCGACCTGGGCGTGCTGCATCGCCATGACCGCGAAATCGAAATGCGCGAAAGCCTGCTGCTGTATTCAGGCTACTTCGGCGTCGGCGTGCTGTTCGGCGTCGGTGTTTGGTACTACCTGGGCGCGCAACCGGCACTGGAGTTCTATACGGGGTTTCTCGTCGAGCAGTCGTTGTCGATGGATAACGTCTTCGTGATGGCGATGATCTTCAGCTATTTCGCCGTTCCCCGACGCTATCAGCACCGCGTGTTGTTCTGGGGGATTCTCGGCGTGGTGGTGTTGCGCGCGATCATGATTGGCGTCGGCGCGGCCTTGGTGCAGAACTTTGCCTGGGTACTTTATCTCTTCGGCGCCTTCCTGCTTTTTACCGGCGTGAAAATGGCTCTATCCAGGGAAGACAGTCAGCCGGACCTGGCCAACAATCCGATTCTGAAGTTTGTAAGGCGGCACATGCGGGTAACCGATCAAATCCACGGCTCGAAGTTTTTCGTGCACGTTACGCCCAGTGGGGAAAGCAATGCCGTGCGCCACGCTACGCCGCTGTTTCTTGCGCTTGTTTTGATTGAACTGGCTGACCTCGTATTTGCCGTGGACAGCGTCCCGGCGATATTCGCCATCACCCAGGACCCTTTCATCGTCTACACATCCAATATCTTTGCCATCTTGGGCCTGCGTTCACTGTACTTTGCCTTGTCGGCACTGATGCACCGTTTCGTGTACTTGAAGTATGCGCTGGCGCTCGTGCTGATCTTCATCGGCTGCAAGATCTTCTACCACGGCATGGTGGGCAAGGTGCCCGCCCTATTGTCGCTGGGCGTCACGTTCGGGCTGTTGCTGGGCGGTGTGCTGGTGTCGCTGATAAAAACCCGCGGTCAAGCCAAGGCCCCGGTTACTGAGCTGGATCAAGCGATTGAAACCACTCGGCATAAGGAGTATTGACCGCCATGCGCCGGTTGAAGTCCGGGCTCCCGTCGCCCCACCAGACGGGGCCACGCTCCCCCAGCGCGACCTTTGCCGCCTGAACCTGGGCACGGGCGCGAGCAAGCTGATCGGGTTCGTCGTTGGCCTTTGCGTCCTTTACCGCTCTGCGCGCGTCCATCAAGGCATGCACCCAGTGCTGACGCAGAGCGTCGGACAGGGAGGGATCGGTGCAGCGCCACAAGCGCCCCCGGACAACGAAATAGCGGCCGTCCGGGGTAGTGGGATAACGTTGGGTGGGCATTACTTGGCCAGCCAGTTTTCCACTTCATCAGCGCCGTGTTCGGCCTTCCATGCTTTGAGCTTGGTGTGATTGCCACCTTTGGTCTCAATGACTTCACCGGTGTGTGGGTTCTTGTACTGCTTGACCTGCCGAGCACGACGTGGCGCTTTCTGGGCCGCAGCAGGCGCAGCGGGCCGTTGACCGTTTTTCGGGTCGAGCAGGTTGACGATATCGCGCAAACTGTATTCGTACTTGGCCAGCAGATTTCGCAGTTTGGTTTCAAACTCGATTTCTTTTTGCAGCTCAGGGCTACCTTTCATGGCTTCCAGCTCTGCAAGTTGGGCAGCCAATTTCTGTTCCAGTTGACGAAACTCTGCAAGACGAGACATGGGGACGTTTCCTTTTCAGTACGACGGGCAATGAAACTTCAGTAACTTGTTAGTGCAGTCGAACATAGGCTTGGTTCAACCGGCTTGACTAACTAGACAGCATTACCGTCTGTCCGTCAAAGAAAATGTTAGTGCCCGGCAAGCGGTCTGTTGCGCACACCCTGCGGAGACTCAATCATGCCCAACCCTTCCCTTGGCCTTCTTGGCCTATGTTTGGCCAGCGCCCTGCTCGCGGGTTGCTCAGGGGCCAAAACCGCATCGCCTGTGCAAACACCCGGCGCCCCAATAAAGCCCGGCACGCAATGGCTTGAAAAAGGCGCGGCGCTGTTACAGGCCAAACCACCTATTGACGCACTGAATGCCTACCTGGATGGTTTTCACTTCTATAACGGCCATCCGGATATTCAAATGGAAGCGCATCATTACTGTGCGATCCTCAACGAAGACGTCATTCAGTGCGTGATCTACGATGGCAGCACGGCCACGGCCAAAATCATGGGCGTGGAGTACATCATCGATCAGAAGTTGTTCGCCCGGTTACCCGCCAAGGAAAAAGCGCTGTGGCACAGCCACGGGTTTGAAGTGTCCTCTGGCCAGTTGGTGGCGCCCGGTATCCCTGCGCCTGCCGAACATGCCTTGATGAAACGCCTGGCCACCACCTACGGCAAGACGTGGCATACCTGGCATACCGACCAAGACAAGTCACTGCCGATGGGCGTGCCGCAACTGATGATGGGCTTCACTGCGGACGGTCAGGCAGACCCGGCGATGGTCGAGCAGCGCAACCGTCGCCTGAGCATCGATACCGCCCAGACGCGCAAGCAGCGCGCTGATATTGACATTCCTACGCCCGACACTGACGCCGACAGTTGGCAGAAAGGCGTCATCATTCAGTTGGATGACCCGACTGGCGCGCATTTGCACAAACCTGCCACCACTACGCCTGCCGATACCAACAGCCGCTCGGCCCATTGAGCCTGGCGGCATGAACCCAGCAATCAGCGTTGGGCCGCTGAGCCTGACGCAGGCAGATACCTGCCGATTTCGTACTTGCCGATCGCTGCCCGGTGCACTTCATCGGGCCCGTCGGCCAGGCGCAGGGTGCGCTGCATGGCGTACATGTAGGCCAACGGAAAATCAGCGCTCACCCCCGCACCACCGTGCAACTGAATCGCCCGATCAATCACGCGCAGCGCAACATTCGGTGCTACCACCTTGATCTGCGCGATCTCGCTGCGGGCCACCTTGTTGCCCACGGTGTCCATCATATAGGCCGCTTTGAGCGTGAGCAGGCGTGCCATGTCGATGTCCATGCGCGAATCGGCAATCTTGTCGACGTTCCCGCCCAGCCGCGCCAGTGGCTGACCGAACGCAGTCCGGGCAACCGCGCGCTTGCACATCAGCTCCAGGGCCCGTTCGGCCATGCCGATGGACCGCATGCAATGGTGGATGCGTCCAGGCCCCAATCGGCCTTGGGCGATCTCGAACCCCCTGCCCTCTCCTAGCAGCACGTTCTCCAACGGCACCCGCACGTTTTCGAACACCACCTCGGCATGGCCATGGGGCGCGTCGTCGTAGCCAAATACCGGCAGAGGTCTGAGCACCCTCACACCGGGTGTATCCATCGGCACCAGAACCATCGAGTGTTGTTGGTGCCGCGGGCCGTTCGGGTTGGAAAGGCCCATGAAGATCAGAACCTTGCACCGCGGGTCACATGCGCCGGAGGTCCACCACTTGCGGCCGTTGATGACCCATTGGTCCCCTTCGCGCACTGCTGTAGCCGCCATGTTGGTGGCATCCGAAGACGCCACATCGGGCTCGGTCATGGCGAATGCCGAGCGGATTTCGCCCCGCAACAAAGGCTCCAGCCACTGCTGCTTCTGCGCGGCCGTACCGTAGCGCACCAGCACTTCCATGTTTCCTGTGTCCGGTGCCGAGCAGTTGAACGGCTCTGGGCCCAACAATGAACGGCCCATGATTTCGGCCAGTGGGGCGTACTCCAGGTTGGTCAGCCCTGCGCCGTATTCGGATTCAGGCAGAAAGAGGTTCCACAAGCCCTCCTCGCGTGCCTTGATTTTCAGCGATTCCATGATGGCGGTAGGCTGCCAACGATCGCCTTCGGCAACTTGGCGTTCGAATACGGACTCGGCTGGATAGACGTAGGCATCCATGAAGGCAGTCACGCGCTCGCGCAGCGCTTGCACCTTGGGCGAATAGGCGAAATCCATTGGCGGGTTCCTTCAGGGTCGAATGACATTAGGGCAAGCCTAGGGCAGGCGCTGGTCATCCACCTAGTCTATTTTCGGCGTGTATTAACATTCATAACCGATATATGATCGGCCGATAATTCCAAGAACGAGCGGCGCTCATGAACCTCAGCAAGGTCGATCTCAACCTGTTCATCGTCTTCGATGCGATCTACACCGAAGCCAACCTCACCCGTGCCGGGCAGATCGTCGGCATCACCCAGCCTGCCGTGTCCAATGCATTGTCCAGGCTGCGTGAAACCTTCAACGACCCGCTGTTCGTACGGACCGCCCAGGGCATGGTGCCAACACCCATGGCGCAGAACATCATCGGCTCGGTCCGCAGCGCGCTGGCATTGCTACGCACCTCGGTGCAGGAAAGCCGGACGTTCAACCCCCTGCAAGCGAGCAAGACGTTTCGCATCAGCATGACCGACCTGACCGAGGCCGTGATCCTGCCGCCGCTGTTCCAACGCCTGCGTCGCCTGGCACCTGGGGTGCTGATCGAGAGTTTCCTGTGCAAGCGCCGGGAGACCACCAAGGAGCTTGCCGCAGGACGACTGGACTTCGCCATCGACGCCCCCCTCAACACCGACCCTCAAGTGCGGCACATCAAATTGATGCAGGACCGCTACGTCTGCGCCCTGCGCCAAGGTCACCCGCTGGCCGACAGGGCATTGAGCCTGGATGGGTACCTTGGCATGACCCATATCCACATTTCCAGCCGCCGCAACGGGCTGGGTTACGTGGACCTTGCGCTGGGCAAGATGGGCGTGCAGCGCAAGGTGGCCCTGCGCTCACAGCATTACCTGATGGCCTCGCAAGTACTGCAGCAAACCGACATGGTGATGACCGTGCCAGAGCGTTTCGCCCGCCGTCATCAGTTGTGCTACAAGCCTTTGCCTGTAGAGGTGCCGGCGTTGGAGACGCACCTGTACTGGCATGAAAGCACTGACCAGGACCCAGCGAACCGCTGGATGCGCGAGCAGATCACCGAGTTGTGCGAGCGGGTAGTCAGCGAAGAGGAACGGACTCTCAATGGTCAATGAGAAAAGACCGTCTGAGTGTCGAGACAAGGGTGAGAATATTTTTTTCGTTATGCCCGATCCGGAGAATGCTTTTGCAAAATGGTCTTAAAACGCAATGATTTAGAGCAAAAGTCTCTTCGTGACGCAGTTAATCTTGTTCAGGCACCCTCGCTCTCTTGCCAATGGACCTGCTTATGTCTGACGCCCCTCTCTACTTCGATTACGCTGCCACTACCCCGGTCGACGATCGAGTGATCCAGGCCATGCTTGGATGCCTCGGTCGGCATGCCCATTTTGGTAATCCGGCCTCGAGCGGGCATATCTATGGCAGGGCAGCGCGCGATGCAGTCGAACTGGCCCGTGAGCAGGTGGCCGAACGCGTGGGGGCGCCGCCGGCGTCACTGGTATGGACATCCGGGGCTACCGAGTCCAACAACCTGGCGCTCAAAGGCGTCGCGCAGGGACTGGGCCAGCCTGGGCATTTGCTCACCAGTCAGCTAGAGCACAAAGCCGTTCTGGACACCGCAGCCGAACTGGAGCGCCAAGGCTGGGCGGTGACCCGACTGCAACCTGATCCATCAGGCCTGATCCATCCGGCCATGGTTCAGGACGCGCTGCGTGCCGATACGCGCCTGGTGTCGCTGATGGCGGTGAATAATGAATTGGGCACAGTCACCGACATCGCTGCCATCGGCGAGCGGGTGCGGGCGCACGGCGCCGTGTTCCACGTGGACGCAGCTCAGGCGGTAGGCAAGCTGGCCATCGACCTGGCTAGCCTGCCCGTTGACCTGATGTCCTTTTCCGCCCACAAGGTGTATGGCCCCAAAGGCATCGGTGCGCTGTTCGTTGGCCCGCGCGCGCGCGCCGGCATGCGTGCCCAACTGCATGGGGGGGGTCATGAGCAAGGCTTGCGCTCCGGTACCCTGGCCACGCATCAGATCGCGGGCATGGGCAGCGCGTTTGCCCTGGCCGGCCAACCAGGCGATGGCGAGTACCAGCGCTTGGCGCAGCTGGCCAAGCGCCTGCGCGAGGGCCTATTGGCCCTGCCCGGCATCACGCTCAACGGCTGCGCTACCCAGCGCGTGCCGCACACCCTGAACCTGTGTATCGATCAGGCAAGGTTCAACAGCGCGGCGCTCGCCACACAACTGGCGCTGTCGACCACCTCGGCCTGCAATTCAGCGAACAATGCGGCATCCCACGTCCTGCTGGCGCTGGGGTTGGACGAGCGCCGTGCCCGTAACAGCATTCGCCTGAGCGTTGGCAGGTTCACCACCGAGGCGCAAGTCGACAAGGCCATTGCGGTATTGGCCTCGGCACTGACCACGGCCAGCGCTGCACTCTGGTGAACCACGCCAGCCGGGCATGCCTTTACAGGAAGGTGAATACCTTGGATGCCGGGAGCCGCGATTTGCTTAACCCGGCATTGAAGTCGGTTTCACTGCGATAGCCCAGGCTCAGCAGCACTACGCTGGTGAAGCCTTGTTCGCGCAAGCCAAGCTCGGCATCCAGGCGCTGGCTATCGAAGCCTTCGATGGGGGTAGCGTCCAGGCCCAGGGCAGCGGCGCCCAGCAAGGCTGTACCCAAGGCAAGATAGGTTTGCTTTTCCATCCAATGCTGCAGGTCCTTGCGCTCGTAACGATGCAGGTCGGCGTAGTGGCGTCGGCTGTTGTCCTGCGCCGCCTTGGCCTGCTCATCGCGAAAACGCCCGTCGAGTGACTCCTGGGCGAGCACGGCCTCCAGGTGCGCCTGGGTCATGTCGGTGCGCGTGCAAAAAACGATGACATGGGAAGCATCGCGCAATTTGGGCGAATTGTAGGCGTAGTCGGTGTCGGTACTCATGGTCAGGCGGGCTTTGGCAGCTTCGCTCTGGGCAACGACGAAATGCCAGGGCTGGGAATTCACCGAAGATGGGCTGTGACGCAATTGCTCGAGCAAGGCATCGACCGTGGCTTGGGGAATTTGACGCGATGCATCGTAGGCTTTGGTGGTGTAGCGGCGCTTGGCCAGCGAGACGGTATCCATGGGCAATTCCGGACGTCGAGAGAAAAGGAATGCCCATGGTATCTTTCCTGCCACAAATAAAAACCGGCACAATCGAGCAACACTTTCACCTCTGGAGTGACAATGTTGCGTCTTGCCGACCTCGAACTGTTCGTGCGCAGCAGCGCGCTGGGCAGCTTCACCGCAGCTGCCATCGAAGCGAACCTGTTGCCCGGCCAGGTGGCGGCCGCCATCAAGCGGCTGGAGCGTGATCTGGACGTACGCCTGTTCGTTCGCACTACCCGCAGCCTGCGCCTGACTGCCGAGGGCGAGCGCTACCTGCCGACTGCCGTGAACGTGCTGGAAAGCCTGCGTCGCGGGCATGACGATTTGCATGGCAATACCACCGCCCTGCGCGGCACCTTACAGGTTTCAGCACCCTCGGACCTGGGCCGCAACATGCTGCTGCCCTGGCTCAGCGCGTTTCGCCGGGAGCACCCGGCCTTGCACCTGCGGTTCATGCTGTCCGACCAGATTGCCGACCTGAACCGTGATCCGGTGGACGTTGCCGTGCGTTACGGCCTGAACCAGGACGCCAACTACATCGCCCTCCCCCTGGCCGACTGGAACCAGCGCGTCCTGGTCGCCTCCCCCGATTACCTGGCCCGCCACGGCCGACCGCAGACGCCCGAGGCACTGCATGCCCATGACTGCTTGTTGTACATGCAGCACGGTCGGGTGTACGACAAGTGGCAACTTGGCCAACGCACGGTGCACGTGAAAGGGCCACTGATCAGTGATGACGCCGATGTGATTCGCCGCCTAGCGGTACTTGGCGAGGGAATCGTCTACAAGTCGTGGCTGGATGTCAGTGATGACCTCGCCTGCGGCAGGCTGGAAATCGTCCTGCCTCAATGGCCGGGCGAGCCGACACCTGTCACGCTGGTATGCCCGCACCGCAAGCAGCTCACCCCCGCCGTCACGCAACTGCACCAGTGGCTGCGCCAGCGGTTCGATGCACTGCAGCCGGCAGCCAGGCTCGGCAGTTGCACAAATCTTCCAGACACCTGTAGCCGAGGGCGCTAGGCTTCTTGTACAGCCTAAGCATCAGCATGCACACAGCGAGCCCCCATGAGTAACTGGATCGACCTCAAGCAGGACGCCGAGACCGGCATCGAGTCGATCCGCGCCCATTTCGTCGGTCATGCCTACGACCCCCATTGGCACGAGAGCTTTCTGGTAGGCGTCACCGAGCAAGGGGTCCAGCAATTCAATTGCCGGCGGGTCAGGCACCATAGTGTGCCGGGGCAAGTCTTCATGCTTGAACCTGGGGACCTGCACGACGGGCTCGCGCCCACTGAAGAAGGTTTTACCTACTCCACGCTCTACCTGGAGCCGGACTGGCTGGAGCAGCAGTTGCGCCTGCTATTCGAACAGGCGCCGCGTGATGCCTTGCCCCGTTTCGCCGACACGCTGACCCAGGACCTGCAGCTTGGCCAAGCCACCGCGTTTGCCTTCAATGCCCTGCATGCACACGAACTGCTCATCGTAAGGCAGTCAGCCATCGACGCCTTGCTCGCCTGCCTCACACGCCACCTGCACTGGCGCAAGCGAGTCGATCCAGACCCGCGCTTGCCGCTCACGGCGCAACGGGCCCGCGATTATCTGCATGACAACCTCGCACGGGATGTTGGCCTCCAAGAGCTGGCGACTGCCTGTGGCATCGACCGTTACCGCTTGACCAGAGCCTTCAAGGCAGCATTCGGGCTCGCCCCGCATGCGTACCTCATCCAGCTGCGCCTGGCCAGGGCCCGGCGTTTGCTTGCCAGCGGGGCCAGCCCTTCAGACGTAGCTGTCACCTTGGGCTTTGCCGATCAGAGCCACCTGGGCCGCTGGTTTCGGCGGGCCTATCAGCTCACCCCGGCATACTACCGCAAGCGCTGCTCAATCCTTCCAGACTGAGGCGATGCAAATGGCGAGCATTGGGGCTGACACCAAAGGAGCCCTAGCACATGACGCATTCTTTTCTGCCATTCGTTGCATTTGCCCTGGTTGCCAGCATCAGCCCAGGCCCGACCAATCTGCTTATCCTTGCCCAAGGCGCCCGACATGGCCTGCGCAGCACGCTGGTGCCCATCCTGGCGGCATGCCTGGCCGCTGCGGCCACTGTGTTGCTGGTTGGCATGGGGCTGGGTCAATGGTTGACGCGCCACCCACAAGCCCAGCATCTGATGATGTGGGCCGGAGTGTTGTGGTTGAGCTGGCTGGCCTGGCAACTGCTGCGCAGCACTGGCGTTACCGGCGCGCCAGCCCAGGCGCGGGTGTTCACGGCAGTGGACGCGGCAACGCTGCAGGTGATCAACCCCAAGGTGTGGCTGATGGCCGTGTCCGTAATCGGCGTATTTGCCGCGCCAGGCCTGGCGGTGTGGCAACTGGCACTGGTGTTCCTGGTGATCGCACTGCCGTGCATGACGCTGTGGGCGGTGCTGGGCGCAGGCAGTGCGGCCTGGCTGCAAACGCCACGCCGCCTGCGCGTGTTCAACCAGGCCCTGGGCGGCCTGCTCTTGCTCTCAGCGTGGGCTGCGGTATTGAGCTGAGCAGCCTTGTTGCTCGCAAAGACAGAATCAATGGGTCAGCGCATCGCGAAAGCGGCGGGTACTGCCCACTGCCAGCAACAAGCCAACCACTGCCACGCTGCCCCCGACCAGGCCGATATTGGCCACGCCCAGGTAGCTGCTGACGATACTGCCCAGCAACGCACCACCGCCGATGCCGATGTTGTAGATGCCGGAAAACAACGCCATGGCCACATCCGTGGCGTCGGAGGCCAGCTTCAAGGTGCGTGACTGCAATGACAGGCTGAAGCTCAAGATCGCCACGCCCCAGCACATGCTCAGCACGGCGAACGCATGGAAGCTGCCGGACAATGGCAAGAGCAGCAGCAAGCAGACTGCCAGCATGCCGATCGAGCCCACCAGAAAACCTTGGGGAAAACGGTCGCTGTAGCGGCTGAACAGGAACGAGCCGACCACACCTGCGCCGCCAAACAACAGCAAGACCAACGTGGTGCGCTCACCGCTGATCTGCGCGACATGCAGGGCGAACGGCTCGATATAGCTGTAGGCGGTAAACTGCGCCGTGATCACCAGCGTCACCAGCAGGTAGGTGATGACCAGCGCAGGCCGCTTGAACAGTATCGGCAGGCTGCGCAACGATCCCGAGTTCTGGCTCGGCAACAACGGCAGCGACTTCATCAGGCACAGCATGGTCGCCAGCGCCACCCCAGCGATGCTCAGGAAGGTGACGCGCCACCCCAGTGCCTCGCCCACCACGCGCCCCAGGGGGATGCCAAGCACCATCGCCAGCGTCGTGCCGGTGGCCAACAGGCCCAGCGCCTTGGCCTGCTGCCCAGGGGGCGCGACGCGCACCGCAAGCGAGGCAGTAATGGCCCAGAACACGGCGTGCGCCAAGGCTATGCCGATGCGGCTGAGCAGCAGCATCGCAAAACTCTGCGACAGCCACGACAGCAGATGGCTGACGATGAACACCAGAAACACGAACAACAGCAGGCGCCGCCGCTCGATGTTGCGTGTCATCAACATCATCGGCAGTGACGCCAATGCCACGACCCAGGCATAAATGGTCAGCATCAGCCCCACTTGCGCGGTGGTCATGTCGAAGCTGCGGCCAATGTCGCTGAGCAGCGCCACCGGCACGAACTCGGTGGTGTTGAAGATGAAGGCAGCCAACGCCAGGGCGATGACGCTCAGCCAGCTGCCGCCGCCTACTGTGGGCGGCAAGTGGTCAGGTAAGGGTCCGTTCATGGCGTGAAACCGGTTCTCCACAGGCAAGGCAAGACCACGCACGTCCGGCCCCGGCAAGGAGCGGTATGAGCGTGTGTCTTATTAAAATTGGGGACGCAGGCATGGTACGCGTCATGCTCGGGCCTCACAACCGCCGTACCGAAGGCGTACCATGCGCAATCTCGGATACTGGCGCACATCAAGGAGTTCCACCCACTCATGGACAAGCGGCATCCCCAGCAGCAATGGCAGCAGGCCGTTATCACCTACGCCCAGGCGGTCAACGACTATGTCGCACAAGGCAGTGCGCACGGCTGGGAGCAGCTCGAAGAACCCCGGCACCCTGCCACCGAACACTTGCTGGACGCCTGGCGCGCCGCCTTGCGCAAGGTCAACCAGCCGACCGTCGAGGAGCACCAGCGCCAGGCATTTCGCCAGGCTTGGCCGCCAGCCCATGCGCCCTTGTTGCCCCTGCTCGACACCCATGGTCAGGGTATCGCCACGTTGCTGCTGCTCGATGACGGGAGCCTGCTCGCACGGATCGGCATGCCCCACGAGAAAGGCCAGGTGGTGCGTATCGATGGTTATACCGTGACACCCATCATCGGCGTCGAGCATTTCGGCCGTTGCCCGGCTCGACGCTTCTTCGCCCTGGCCAACGCCGAGGGTGTGCGCGTGACCGATGGATGGGGCGGCCCACAGGTGCGGCGGCTGGCGTGGCCTACCGGTTTGGAGGGGTTGCCCAAAGGCTATCCGTTCGAGCCTTTCGACCTGCCCCCCATTGCGACTGCATTGATACCCTTCCCCGATGGGCAACAGGTGCTGCTGATCAGCGACGAGGGCATTTTCGTGCTCTCTGAGCAGGGCGCGAGCCGGCTGCTGCCGCGCCAGGAGCAGGTCGAGCAAGCGCTGGCAGAGGGTACCGACCCCGATGACATCATCTTGGGCCTGAGCATGGCCCATGGCGCTGTATCGCCCGACGGGCAGTGGGTCGTGGTAGGCGAGCAAGCCAACCGGCACCAGGTGCTGGACCGTCAGTTAACGCCTGTTGCCAGTATCGGACCGGCCAGCGAATACCCGCACTACGCCCTGTTCAACCGTACCGGGGACCAGTTGCTGCTCAATGCCTGTCACTTCTACAGCGGTGCGTCGCTGGCCGTCAGGGTGAGCGACCTGGAGGGCCTGGATACGGACTACTACAGCCAGGACCCCCGCACGCCGGTGGTGCAGGAAGGCGCAAGGGTCTACGCAGGCGTGGCGCGTCAGGACGAGTACATCGTCGGTGATGCCTATGGTTATTTACGGGCTTTCGGGGAAGACGGTGGCGAACGCTGGCAGCACTATCTAGGTTCGACCATCAGCGCAATGGACATCAGCGAGGATGGTCGAACCCTCGTTGCCGCAAGCCATGCGGGGTTCATCTCGGTGATCGCGCTCGACAGTGGCCGACCTGATTGGCAGATCGGTACAGGCCCGCATGGCGAAGTCCGCCGCTGGCTGTTCTGGAAAGGTGGGGACAAGCCGCTGGCCTGGTAAGGCTAGCAACAGGACCTGCACCGTTTGATCCCGGTGCAGGTCGACGGCCGATCAGGCCTTGAGGGTCGCCATGTCGATCACGAAGCGGTACTTCACATCGCCTGCGATCATGCGCTCATAGGCCTCGTTGATGTGCCGGATATCCAGCATCTCGATGTCGCAACGGATGTCGTGCTTGGCACAGAAGTCCAGCACTTCCTGGGTTTCGGCGATACCGCCGATCAACGAGCCGGCCAGCACGCGGCGCTTCATGACCAGGTTGGCAGCATGCAGCGCAGGCTCGATCGGTTCGATCAACCCGACGAGGATGTGCACGCCGTCGAACGTCAGGGTTTCCAGGTAGGGATTGAGGTCATGTTGAACCGGGATGGTGTCGAGCAGGAAATCGAAACGACCGGCTGCCGCTTTCATCTGCTCGGCGTCGGTGGACACAATCACATGGTCTGCCCCTTGGCGGCGCGCCTCAGCGGCCTTGGCCTCGGAACGGGTGAACAGCGTGACTTCGGCACCCAGCGCCTTGGCCAGCTTGATGCCCATGTGGCCCAGGCCACCCATGCCAAGGATGCCCACCTTGTGGCCTGGGCCTACACCGTGGTGCTTGAGCGGCGAATAGGTGGTGATACCGGCGCACAGGATAGGGGCGGCGCTGGGCAGGTCCATGCCCTCGGGGATGCGTACGACGAAATGCTCGCTCACCACGATGCTGCTGGAGTAGCCACCCATGGTGTTGCTGCCATCGACCCGATCGGGCGTGGCGTAGGTCATGGTCGGGCCTTCGAGGCAGTATTGCTCAAGGTCCTTGGCACAGGCCGCGCACTGACGGCAGGAATCCACCATGCAGCCGACACCGACCAGGTCACCGACCTTGTGGCCGGTGACCTGGGCGCCTACCGCGGTCACGCGGCCGACGATCTCGTGGCCTGGCATCAAGGGGTAGACCGCAATGCCCCATTCGTTGCGGGCCTGGTGAATGTCCGAGTGGCACACCCCGCAATACAGGATGTCGATGGCCACGTCATCCGGGCGCGGGCTGCGGCGCTCGAAGGTCATGGGTGCCAACGGGCTGGTGGGGGTTTGGGCGGCGTAACCGATAGCGGTATACATAGAGACCTCGCGGTTAAGTGAAACGGTTCATGTGAAGCATTTTGTTCTCAGATAGGAACATTGCCCACCGCAGATTCTCCGGAAGCCTTGCCTGATTCTCCGAAGCTTCTGGTGCAGCCAACGCGCGGCGGGCATAATCCGTCCACCCATGCTGTCCGATTCTCTGCCCCGGTGCTCCATGCAACTGACCCGTCACGTCGACGCCAATGCCCCGCTTTGCGCACTCATACGCCGTCTGGCGGTTCGCCCAGGGTTCGTGCCCACCCACCTGCCCCAGGTACAAGTGCTGAGCTGGGACCACTACGTGGCCAGCAGCCCGCAGATCTATGAGCCGAGCCTGATGATCCTGGCCCAGGGCAGCAAGCTGGCCCGCCTGGGGCCCCGCACGCTCGAGTATGGCGCGGGGCATTACCTGGTGCAGGCGCTGTCGGTACCGTTCATGTGCGAAACCTTCGCCACGCCCGATGTGCCCTTGCTGGGCGTGGCAGTGGCCATCGACCGCGCCACGCTGAGCGAATTGGTGCAGAGCAGCGGCCTTGCCACCGATGGCCCGGTGCAGGCTCAGACGCCCCAGTCGATGACCTCGGCCGCCCTGGACGCGCCCATGCGTGAGCGGGTCGAGCGGTTGCTGGAGTGCCTGCAAGATCCTGTGGACGCCAAGGTGTTGGGGCCGGCCCGGGTGCGTGAAGTGCTGTACGCCGCCCTGCGTGGCCCGCAGGCCGGGGTACTCAGAGCGCTGGTCGAGCAACAGGGCCATTTCGCCCGCATCGGCGCCGCCTTGGCCCACCTGCGCGAACACTACAGCGAGCCACTGAGCGTCGAGGCTCTGGCTGGGCGAGCGAACATGAGCGTCTCCACCTTCCACGAGCATTTCAAGCGCTGCACGGACATGGCGCCCATGCAGTACCTCAAGCGCCTGAGGCTGCTCAAGGCACAGCAGATGCTGATCGGCGAAGGTATGGGCGTGGCTCAGGTCGCCCATCGGGTGGGCTACCAGAGCACGTCGCAGTTCAGCCGCGAGTATAAACGCCAATTCGAACGCAGCCCCGGCGAAGAACTGCCGTATCAGAGCCTACCGGTGTGAGCCCAGTGGGCTAATGAATGCGCCTCCATCCCCCAATGCCCAGCGTGCCAATGGCTGATAGGCGCCCTTTCGAGACTCGTAAAGTACACATTCCCGGGCGCTGACAAAGAACTCAGGCGGCGTGCTGGCCTCAGGGGGCTGCCCGTGAAAGTCGCGGGACAACGTCAAGTGGGGTCGAAAGGTGCGGTCTGCAACGGCGATACCCAAGGGCAGCAGCGCCTGTTGCAGCCCATAGACCAGGTGAAGAAGGGGCGCAGGCGTATGCTGCGCCTCAAGCACCAGGGCACCGGCCCTGTGCCACACCTGCAAGCGATCAAGCACCAGCCTCGGCGCCTTGTCGGGCAGCAGCAATTGGTCGACGGCAGCGCACACCGATGGGACCTGCGCCGCATCGACATTGCCCAGGAATGCCAGGGTGATATGGAAATTGGCGGCTGGCACCGGCCTGCCGCTGCGCAGCGCCAGGCTGCGTCGCCACTGGGAGACATCGCGGCGCTGGGCATCACTGACTGGCAGGGCGAAAAACAGCCGCTTGAACGGGCTGGCCGTGGAGCGAGTGTCCTGAGCCATAAGATCTCCTGAAGGTGAAACCAGGGTCGCGGACGATGCAACGCGACACCGAACCGGCCGGACAGTTTCGTAACAATAGGTACAAACTGCCGCGACGATTGTTTATGCTGGCGGGCTTATGCCATCGCGCATGGCCATTTTTCGACAAGTAAACGTCCATGAAAATTGCACTCGTTCTGCTATTCGTCCTCTCGATCGCCTACGTTCACCTGCGCGGCCGGGTGCGTCACAAGCTGACCCGCCAGCTGGGTGACCATTCCAGTTTCCTGGCCCCGGTCAACAGTTTCCTTTACTTGTTCTCGAAACATCCGGCCAAACCTTACCTGCCGGTCGAAGCCTTCCCTGAGCTACAACCGCTGCAGGAACACTGGCAGGAAATCCGTGAAGAAGCCCAGCGCTTACTCCAGGTTGGCGAAATCAAGAAGTCCGATAATTACGACGACGTGGGCTTCAACTCGTTCTTCAAGACAGGCTGGAAGCGGTTTTACCTCAAGTGGTACGGCGAGAGTCATCCGTCGGCCATGACCCTGTGCCCGCGCACCACGCAACTGCTGCAAGGCATTGGCACCGTCAAGGCCGCCATGTTCGCCACCCTGCCCCCTGGGGCCAAGCTGGTTCGGCACCGCGACCCCTATGCTGGCTCCTACCGCTATCACTTGGGCCTGGATACTCCAAACGACGACGGCTGCTACATCGACGTCGATGGCGAGAAATATTCGTGGCGCGATGGCCAGGGCGTTGTGTTCGACGAAACCTACATCCACTACGCGGCCAACACCACCGAGCACAATCGCATCATTCTGTTCTGCGATGTGGAGCGCCCGCTCAAGTACCGCTGGGCCACGGCGTTCAATCGCTGGTTCAGCCGCAACGTCATGGCCGCCGCCGCGGCGCCCAACGATGCAGGGGACAAGACCGGCGCCATCAACCGCTTGTTCACCCGCATCTACCGCATCCGCGAACGCGGCAAAGCACTGAAGAAGCGCAACCGCACGCGTTACTACCTCGAAAAATGGGCAGTGGTGGCGGCGCTGGTGTTGGTGTTCATCTACATCTGAGGCTGCACATGATCAATCTCCGCCCCATGACGCCAGAAGATTTCGAGCGCTTCTGGCCCACGCTGCAGGGCGTGGTCCAGGCGCGCGAAACCTACGC
The DNA here is from genome assembly GCF_043106155.1 of Pseudomonas sp. FYR_7. Lineage (NCBI taxonomy): Bacteria > Pseudomonadati > Pseudomonadota > Gammaproteobacteria > Pseudomonadales > Pseudomonadaceae > Pseudomonas > Pseudomonas sp. FYR_7. The sequence continues at coordinate 67,041 of NZ_JBICMI010000023.1, read as the reverse complement.
CCTTGACCCCGACATGACCTTTGAGCAGGCCCGCCATATGTGGCTCGAGCTGCCCCGGCACACACTGGTAGCCGAAGCGCAGGGCGAGCTCCTGGGCTCCTACTACCTCAAGGCCAATGCCGGCGGGCCAGGCAGCCACGTGGGCAATTGTGGCTACATGGTGACCGAGCAGGCACGTGGCCGCGGGGTGGCGCGCTTGATGTGCGAGCACTCGCAGAAGCTGGCTCGTCAGGAAGGCTTTCTGGCGCTGCAGTTCAACTCGGTGGTCGCCAGCAATGAAGTGGCGGTGGCCTTGTGGCACAAGCTGGGCTTCGAAACCGTCGGCCGCTTGCCCAAGGCTTACCGCCATGCACACCTGGGGTTGGTGGATTGCCTTGTCATGTATAAATGGCTGGCCGATGAGCCAGTCACGGAAAAGCCTGCGCTGCTTATTGGCCGCAAGAACATCGAAGCGCGGGTATCGCGTCGCAAGGGTCGGTAGTCAGCCTTGGCGCTCCAGGGTCTGATGCCCGTGCCCTGGAGCCAGTACACGCCAGATTCTGACGGTTTAAAACAGGCAGTCTTGCTCAGCGCTCGGGTTATAAGATAACGTTTCGTCCGTCGTCTTTAACCGTGATGCCCATGCCCCCTACATCCTTGCTACCTCCCCTCTCACACCAACGCTTGCAGAGCATCGACGCCCTTCGCGGTTTCGTCATGCTGATCATGCTGCTGGACCACGTGCGCGAAACGTTTTTCATGCAGTATCAGGTCAGTGACCCGATGGCCGTGGAAACCACCGAGCCTGCGTTATTCGTCAGTCGCACCCTCGCACACCTGTGCGCGCCGGTCTTCGTGCTGCTCACCGGCCTGTCTGCCTGGCTTTACGGCGAAAAACGGCAGCGTCGCGGCGAAGTCTCGATGTTTTTGTTCAAGCGCGGGCTTTTTCTGGTGGTGCTGGAATTCACCCTGGTGAACTTCGCCTGGACATTCCAGGTGCCGCCGACTGTGATCTACCTGCAAGTGATCTGGGCCATCGGTATCAGCATGATGGCGCTGTCAGCCTTGATATGGCTGCCCCGGGCTGGCCTGCTCGCCGTTGGGCTGACCCTCATCGCCGGGCACAACCTGCTTGACGGTGTGCACTTCGACGCCGCATCCCCCTGGCATGTGCCCTGGGCCATCGCTCACGACCGTACCTGGCTCGATGTCAGTTCCACACTGCGCTTGCGCACCTCCTACCCGGTACTGCCCTGGGTCGGCGTCATCGCCGTTGGCTACTGGCTCGGCCCCTGGTTGCACAGTGCATGCACACCGGCACTGCGTCAACGACGGCTGCTACACGCTGGGTGCGGCGCCCTGTTGGGCTTTGTCGCGCTGCGCGCGATCAACGCCTATGGCGAAGCGCACTGGAGTGTTCACCCAGCGCTGGCGCAGACGCTGATGAGTTTCTTCAACATCACCAAATACCCGCCGTCACTGGTGTTCCTGACGTTGACCCTGGGCGTTGGGTTGCTGCTGCTGCGTGCATTCGAGCGCGCAGGGCACCCGCGCTGGATCGGAGTGCTGGCGATGTTTGGCGCAGCCCCGATGTTTTTCTATCTGCTGCACCTTTACGTGCTCAAGCTCCTGTACCTGAGCGCACTAGGTGTGTGGGGGGCCAACCAGGGGGCCTACTTTGGTTTCCAGACCATTGCCGCGGTTTGGCTCACGTCGGCCCTGCTACCGCTAATGCTCTACCCGCCTGTACGCTGGTTCGCCCGGCTGAAGGCGCGCCGGCGTGATCTGGCGTGGCTGAAGTACTTCTAGGCGGCTAAACCAGACCCTAAAAGCGTTTCACCCGGCGGCGCGATGGTCTACCATGCGTGCCGCCGGTTTCCACCCTCACATCAATAGGGAATCCCGCGTTCGTCTTGCGCGAGCCATCGGGAACTGCCCCACAGGAGATCGTCCTGCATGCTGCCCCGTTTCGCCACCCTGCTCGCTGGCCTTGGCATCGCCGGCCTGGCCCAGGGTGCACCCACCGCGTATCCGCTGACGATCGACAACTGCGGTAAACCCCAGGTGTTCACCCAGGCACCCCAGCGCGTGGTGACTATCGGTCAGGCGGGCACCGAAATGCTGTACGCGTTGGGCTTGGGTGCCCAGCTCGCCGGTTCATCGCTGTGGTTCAATGACGTATTGCCCGATTACCAGGCGCAAGACGCCAAGGTCCCTCGGCTTGCCGACAACGAGCCCAGCTTCGAGGCGGTGGTGGGCAAGCGCCCGCAACTGGTGACGGCCCAGTTCGAATGGATGGTCGGGGACCAGGGCGCGGTGGGTACGCGCGAGCAATTCGATGAGTTGGGCATCGCCACCTATGTGCTGCCGTCGGATTGCGAAGGCAAGGACAACCTGGTAGGCGCCGACGGCACGCGGCTGCAGGCCTTCCAGGTCGAAAGCATTTACAAGAGTGTCAGCGAATTGGCCAGCGTCTTCGATGTGCAGGCCCGTGGCGCCGCCCTCAATGACGAACTCAAGGGCCGTTTGGCCAATGCCCAGGCGCAGCTGGCAGGCGTGGACCTGTCAAATACCTCGGCGCTGTTCTGGTTCTCCAGCGCTGACCTGGCCACCGACCCGTACGTGGCAGGCCGCCAGGGCGTTGCGGATTTCATGCTGCGTGCCCTTGGCGTGCGCAACGTGGTGAGCTCCACCGAGGAGTGGCCAACCGTGAGTTGGGAGACATTGGCCAAGGCCAACCCAACCTGGCTGATCATTGCACGCATGGACCGCCGTCGTTTTCCGGCCGACGACTACCAGAAGAAACTCGACTTCTTGCGCAATGACCCTGTGACCCAGCACATGGACGCCGTCAAGCATGGGCGCATCATCGTGCTCGATGCCGAGGCGATGCAGGCGGGCATTCGTTTGTTCCGCGGCTTGCAGACGCTGGCGGCAGCCTTTTCCACTGGCGTTGCAGCCCCGTGATCAAGCGTCTGACGGTGACCTGCGCCGCATTGGTAGCCCTAGGGGGTGCGCTGCTGGCGGGTACTGCGATCGGTGAAAACCCTCTGTCATTACGCTTGGTCGGCCAGGTGCTGGCCAACCACGCCTGGCAAGCGGGCTACCCGCTCGACCCCATCGATGCTGGTGTTGTGTGGAACTACCGGCTGACCCGTAGCCTCGTCGCGGCGGCTTGCGGCGCCGGGCTGGCCACCTGCGGCGTGATCCTCCAGGCGCTGCTGCGCAATCCGCTGGCCGAGCCCTATCTGCTGGGCCTGTCGGCAGGCGCATCTACAGGAGCGGTGCTGGTGGGTCTGTTGGGCGTGGGCAGCATGACCCTGAGCATGTCTGCTGGGGCCTTCATCGGCGCCTTGGCAGCCTTTGCACTGGTGCTGCTGCTGGCGCGCGCCGCGAGCCCAGGCAGCACGGGGGCTCACGTCATCCTTGCCGGGGTGGCTGGCTCGCAGTTGTTCAATGCTGTGACGGCGCTTCTGATCACCAAGTCGGCGACGGCCGAACAGGCCCGCGGCATCCTGTTCTGGCTGCTGGGCAATCTCAGTGGCGTGCGCTGGCCTTCGGTCTGGCTGACCGTGCCGGTTGCCCTATTGGGCCTTCTGATTTGCCTGTGGCAACGCCGTGCGCTGGATGCGTTCACCTTTGGCGCCGATTCGGCAGCATCCCTGGGCGTGCCGGTACGGCGCACTCAACTGTTACTGATCAGCTGTGCAGCCCTGGTCACCGCCGTCATGGTCTCCATCGTCGGCGCGATCGGTTTCGTGGGCCTGGTCATTCCCCATGCGCTGCGCCTGCTGCTCGGGCCCGGTCATAACCGGCTCCTACCGGCCAGCGCCCTGGGCGGGGCGCTGTTCTTGATCACCGCGGATATCCTGTCGCGGACGTTGATCGCCGGACAGGTCATCCCCGTAGGGGTGGTCACGGCCCTGATCGGCGCACCGGTGTTCGCCGTTATCCTGGTAGCCCGAAGGGGACGCGCGTGACCGCCATGGCGCCCATGCAGCTCGCCCCACTGGATTGCCAGGGCATCAGCCTGCACCTGGGTGGCCGCCCGGTGCTCGACGGGATCGACCTGACGGTGCACGCCGGTGAGACCCTGGCCATCGTCGGGCCAAACGGCTCGGGGAAGTCGTCGCTGCTCAAGGTGCTGGCAGGCCTTCGCAAGCCCGCCACGGGGACCGTGCAACTTCTGGGCAAGTCGCTCTCGCGTCTGCCTCGCAGAACGGTGGCAAGGGCATTGGCACTTGTCGAGCAGCATGCTGACACGCTCGATGCCATTCGAGTCTTCGACGCCGTGGCGTTGGGCCGCATCCCATGGTTGTCGGCTTTGGCGCCATTCGGTGACGACGACAAGGCCATCGTCGAGCACGCCCTGGCTGATGTGGATGCACTGCATTTGCGCAGCCGCCTGTGGGGGTCGTTGTCCGGTGGCGAGCGCCAGCGCGTTCACATCGCCCGGGCGCTGGCGCAACGCCCCGCGGTGCTATTGCTGGACGAGCCCACCAACCACCTCGATATCCAGCATCAACTCGCCTTGTTGCAGCAGGTGCAGGGGTTGCCGGTCACGACGCTGGTGGCCCTGCATGATCTCAATCAGGCATTGACGTGCGACCGTGTGGCGGTGTTGAACAATGGGCGACTGGTCGCCTTGGGCAAACCGCTGGATGTGCTCACGCCCGCTTGCTTGCTGAGCACCTTCGGCGTTCACGCGCACGTGCTCACCGACCCGATGGACGGCGCTCAGGTACTGCGTTTTCGCTGCGCGTGAGTGCCTCCGTGCCACGCGGCGCATTGTGGACGGCGGGTAGGCTGACGGCCGTGCGTGTTGAATACGGGCGGCGGCAGCGAAGCCACCGCGCGCCCATGTCAGCGGTCAGTGAACCGTGTCGGTCGCCGTGCGGCACCATTGCGCCCGCTCTTGACCGGTGAGTGAGTCCGACAGTTCGATGAAGGTGGCTTCCAGTTCCGGTTCGACGTGACCGGCCACCTCGATGCGACTGAGCAGGTACTGCCTGACCGTCCTGGGCCATCGGCCCTCTCGGTGCGCGGCATTGATGATGCTGGCGGCATCCTGGCGGGTGGCGCCACGCCATATGTCCATCAGGCGGTTTTGGAAATCGTCGAACGACCAACCGTCTGTGCGAACTTCGAATTCATCCAGCAGTTTCAGTTTGTACAGGGCCATGTGCGGCATTGTCGCTCTCCCTCTGCGGCTGTGAAAAGTCCGTGCACGAGGAAGCAAATCATCACCTGCCTTGTAAGAAAATGAACGCGTGGTCCATCACGCCCACGTCAATGTAGGACATGTCCGAGCGCTTAACGCAGCCGCAGGTCCATGTGGGTTGTCTGCCAGACCGGGTCGTCCTCGACCTGCAGCAGGGTGAAGCCCTGTCGCTCCCAGAAGCTGACGGCCCCCGGCAGAAACGGATGGGTATGCAGGTAAAAACGGTCGATTTCTTCGCTTGCCGCTTGCGCCGTCAAGGCCCCGAACAAGCGCGCCGCAACGCCGTGCCGGCGATAGGCAGGCAACACGAACAGACGCACGACCTCGACCACACGCTGGTCACCGTAATCGAACTGGGCAAAACGATTGTCATAGGGCAGGTAGCCGATTACGCCCACCAGGTCTGCGCCTGCCCGTGCTTCGATGAACGCGCCGGCGCCTTGCAGATAGACATCATCAAAATGTTCAAGGTCCGCAGGTTTGGACGCGCTGGCAAGCATCGGAAACAAGTCCCGCCGCGCGGCCTCGACAAAGGCCACGACCTCCTCACGGGTTTCTGGGGTCACGGGGCTCAGGATCAGTTCAGGCATGGGGCAACCGTTGCAGTGAAAGGGCCTGGTTCTACCGCAGCGAGCCCGGCAAGGCAAATGCAACGCTCGTCCAGGACGCGTGCGCACCCCTATAATTGCCCTACTCCACAGCCCACTCAGGCCAAGCCATGCCTCGCCCTTCGAAGTTGCTGCTCATGTTTGCGCTCATCGCCGCGGTCACGGCGTGCGACCAGAAGCCCACGCGTGAAGAACAGATCGTTGCCCAGCTGCCACTGCAGGAGGCTTATGACCACAACATTCAACGCATGGCCGTGCTCCTTGCAGGCAAGCACCCGGACGTGAGCCAAGCCAGCATCGAACAGGTGCTGCGCCGACACCTGACCGTTGACGACCAGCGCCAGGACCTGTTCCGCCTGTACAGCGAACAGAATTTTACCGATGCCGAATTCGCCAGTATCGTCGGCGCCTTGCAGGACCCCGCCAAGGCCCGCGCTTTGGAAAAAACCCCTGAAGGCAAGCGGTTGAGCGAAAAACTCACGGCACTGATGCAGCAAACCGCCGCAGATGCCAAGGTACAGGCGGTGGCTGAACAGCGCATGCAGGACGTGGAGGCAGAACTCCAGGCTCTGGAAAACCCCGCCCCCTGAGCGTCACGCGCTACGCGACGGCTATCGAGGATTGCTTGCCATTCTCCGTATCTGATGATTTCGAGGTCAGGATTGCCAAACACCAAGCATGGATTGCGACTGGACCTGCGCAGGCTCATTCTGGTGCTCTGTGCACTCACTGCACTGGTAATGCTGTGCGCCAGCTATTTTGCCAGCTACCGCGTCCAGCGCCAGTTGCTGATCGATCACGCGCTGGAAGCGAACCGGGTGTACGCCACCAAGCTGGCCAGCATCACCGAAACCTTCATCGGGAACGCCTTGCAGCAATTGCAGTTCAGCGCAGGTGTGCAAGGCCGGCAACTGAGTGACGCCGTGGCCTTGCAGGCTGAAACACACCGCGTGCTGGCGCAGAGCATGGCGTTCAATTCCACCTTCGTGATCGATGCCGACGGCACGTTGCTGTCCGTCTCCCCTGCGCCGCTGCGGCACCTGGTGGGCGGGCGCATGCACTCCCCGGGGGTCGACGAAGCGCTGCACCTGCGGCGTGCGCTGGTCTCTACCCCTTACGTCTCCGCTGCCAACAACTTGGTGGTCACCCTCTCGCAGCCGATCATCGACGAGCAAGGCCGTTACCTGGGCTACGTAGGGGGCACGCTCTACCTGCGCGAACACAACATCCTCAACAGTTTGCTGGGCGAGCATTTCTACAAGGACGGCTCATATCTCTATGTAGTCGACCACCAACGACGCCTGCTCTACCACCCTGATAACCAGCGTATCGGTACCGTCGTGCAGGGCAATGCCTTGATCGACCAGTTGCCAACGCTGCCCAGCGGCACCCTGGCACTCACCAACAGCCAGAACGTCGATATGCTAGCAGGCTTCGCCACCGTGCCCAGTGCCCGTTGGGGCGTGGTCGCCCAGCAGCCACTGTCACGCACCGTGGCACCGCTCAATACCCTGGTCCTCAACGTGATAGGTGCATCGGTGCCACTGGCGCTGGTCGGCAGCCTGTTGCTCTGGTGGCTGGCATTGGTCATCGCTCGGCCGCTCTGGCAGCTCGCCGCCAGTGCAAGGAGGATGGACAGCGCCAACACGGCCGAAGATTTGCACCGGGTGCGTGCGTGGTATTTCGAGGCAGCTGAGCTCAAGCGAGCGTTGTTGTTCGGCCTGAATTTGCTACACGAACGCATTGGCCGGCTGAACCGCGAAGCCCAGACCGACCCCCTGACAGGGCTGGTCAATCGCCGCGGGCTGGAATTCAGCCTGTCGTTGTTAGAGGCTGAAGGCCGGCGTTTTTCAGCCATCGTCATGGACGTGGATCATTTCAAACGGATCAACGACAGCAACGGGCACGACACAGGCGATGCCGTGCTACGACAACTGGCCCATTCGATGCGCCGCTGTTGTCGGGAAGGCGACTTGCTTTGCCGTACTGGCGGCGAGGAGTTTCTGATGCTATTGCCTGGCGCAGACCTGGCTGTGGCAGCCAGTGTGGCCGAGCGCCTGCGCGCGATCATCGAGGACACCCCGATAGCTCCGGTGGGCGACCTGACTGTGTCGCTTGGAGTGGCGCATTGGGAAGGCACAGACGATGCGGCCGGCACGTTGGCCGCGGCTGACAGAGCGCTTTATCTGGCCAAGCAGAGTGGGCGCAACCGCGTTGTCGTGGCCTAGAGCTCCAACCGCCCCGGTCGTTTCTGGCATCCAAAGGTCGTCCTCGACAAAGCAACCCATAAGCGGGGCCGATCTACTGACAACCACAACAAATGATGGCGCGGCTCGACCGCACCACGCTCGTCATGGCTGCCAATGGAAAATCGGAGAGCACCCGCATGTCCGCACCTCACGAGGTATCCCCTGCCACCCTGCGCAGGGTGATCGCCGCTTCGGCCATCGGCAATTTCGTCGAATGGTTCGACTTCGCCGTCTACGGCTTTCTTGCAACCCTCATCGCCAGCCAGTTCTTCGCCAGTGGCGACCCGAGCGTCGCCTTGCTCAAGACCTTCGCCGTGTTTGCCGTGGCGTTCGCCCTGCGCCCACTGGGTGGCATCGTGTTCGGCGCGCTGGGAGACCGCCTGGGACGCAAGCGCATCCTGTCGCTGACTATCTTGCTGATGGCAGGCTCCACCACCCTCATCGGCCTGCTCCCAACGTATGCCAGCATCGGATTGGCAGCCCCCGTACTGTTGACGCTTGCACGCTGCCTGCAAGGCTTCTCGGCCGGAGGTGAATATGCGGGGGCATGTGCCTACCTGATGGAGCATGCACCAAACGACAAGCGCGCGTTCTACGGCAGCTTCGTGCCGGTCTCGACGTTCTCGGCCTTTGCCTGCGCTGCCGTGATCGCCTACGGCCTGGAAGCAAGCCTGAGCACGGAAGCCATGGCCGCCTGGGGCTGGCGTGTACCGTTTCTGATCGCCGCACCCTTGGGCCTGGTGGGTTTGTACCTGCGCTGGCGCATGGAAGAAACGCCAGCCTTCCGTGAAGCACTGGCGCAAGGCAAGGAACATGAGCATTCGCCCCTCAAGCAGACGCTGCGCCACCATGGACGCGCGATACGCAACCTGGGCGCGTTCATCTCCCTCACCGCACTGTCGTTCTATATGTTCACCACCTACTTTGCCACCTACCTGCAACTGGTGGGCAACCTGACTCGCGCCCAGTCATTGCTGGTGACCACTGTTGCGCTGCTGTTCGCCGCCGCGGGTTGCCCGGTTGCCGGCGCTGTGTCGGATCGCATCGGGCGGCGCAAAACCATTGGCTTTACCTGCTTGTGGGTGATGCTGTGCGTGTTCCCGGCCTACTGGCTGGCCAGCTCGGGGTCGATGTTCGGCGCCCTGCTAGGTGTGGTGCTGCTGGCGGTGGGTGCATTGTCCAGCGGCGTTGTAACGGCGGCCCTGCTATCGGAAAGCTTCCCTACACGTACCCGCTATACAGCCTCGGCCATTACCTATAACGTGGCCTACACCCTGTTCGGCGGCACCGCCCCGCTGGTCGCGACCTGGCTGATCGGGCAGACAGGCAGCAGTCTGGCGCCAGCTTTCTACCTGGTCGTCATTGCCTTGATAGCGCTAGTGGGCGGGCTGGCATTGCCGGAAACTTCGCGGATATCGCTGCACGATGACCCTACTCTCGTTGCGACTGGCAGCGCCGGGCAACCCACCGCCTGACCCGTAAGGGCTGCACCGGCGGCTGCACCGGCAACCCCGCATGGCGCCCGCCCTTCGCAGGCGCTTGCTTGACAAAACGCTCAATCTTCCAGGGGCTTGGGCGGTGCACTGGGCTTGGAGGGCTTGGCCGGTTTTGCATCCTTGGTCTTTTCCTGCGCCGCGGCCGCGGCCGGTTCGGATGCCTTGATCGCTTTCTCACTCGCAGGTAGGTCGTCCACCGCCTTGATGATGGCCTGGGGGTCGAGAACCTCCCCGGTGTCATCGTCCTTGAGCATGTGCCGCTCACCGTCCTTGCCAACGAGGATGACCTTGGTGCCTTTACTGGCACCGAGCTTGAGCTCGCGGATCAGTGCCATGGTGGTCTGCTGCTCAAGGTTCTTGTCGCCCTGTTTCCCCATCATCTGGGCGACGCTGTACAGCACGACGTTACGCTCCTTGAAGGCGGCCTGCGTAGCCGGATCCTCCATGGCCTTGGTAATGGCCCTGAGGGTGGGGTCGGCACTGCTAGGTGCGATGATGACCAATGGCCTTGCCTTGCCCAGCTCCTGGGCCAGTGGCCCATTATTGTCAGCCGCAAAAGCCGGGCTCACAGCGGCGAGCAAGGCGGCGAGGGTCAGTGACCGGACGAGCATGCGCATCTCCTTTTTCTCTCGATCAAACAAAGACTACAGACCTTGGAGAAAGGTCCGACGCAGGAGCCTAAACCAACCCACCCGGCAAGGCGCAACTCAAAAGTAACTGGAGGTGTCCACCCTGCCAGGTGGCGCCCTAGATAGCCCATGCATGCCTATGAGCATAGCTCAACACGCTTATCCTGCGCTGGTACGACGGCCTGCTTCACCTCAGGGTGAGATGGGCTCGGCCGCGCTGTCCAGCGCCTGACGCGTGATGGCCAGCAGAAGAGCGCGCTCGCCTGTCTGGCGTTGCTGTGAAATTTCTTCTGTCTGCTGCAACACCTGCTGTTCGCTCAGATCAGGAGCCTCTTGCACAGCCTCCAGCCGTGCATGAAAAGGGGCGTTCATCTCCTCAAAACGCTGCGCATGCACGTTGCGTACGTGCCTGCACCAGAACTCCCGATCCAACAGAGAGTTGGCCAGTTGCTCGCTGGTTTCTGCCTGCAGCACGCGCCTGGCTGCCCGCTCCATATGCGCTTCGGTAACCCCGGCTACCTCCCTGAATGACATGCCGCTGGTGAAGATGGGCAGGTCAAGGCGCTCGCGTAGCGCCAGGCGGTAAGCCAGCACCACCTCGATCTCGTCAGGATCGGCACCATCGGCCTGGCGCCAGCGCACGTCATCCATGGCCACACGCTCGACCTCATCCAAGCGCCACAGCTGCCGCCCCAGGTGCAAAAGAGCCTGTTCCTGATCACCTTGCTGCGCTTGGGCGTCGGCCTGCCAGACCCGCAGGCGCACTTCAAGGTCGCTGAAACGCAGAGCCACGCTGTCCTGACAGGTCAGTTGCTCGGCATCGCTGAACATCGCCACCCTCAGGTCGCTCGAATCTCGCATGGCCCTCAACAGTGTCAGTACTCGGCCGGCGAGATACCGCGCACCAGTGCGGTGCTGAAAATCCGCTGTGTCCATGAGGCGTTCGAGTAGACCGAAGAACTCGCCGGCGTCCTCCATGGCCTGCAGGTGTTCCCAGCAGGCGCCCAGTTCGGTGCGATGGTTCAGGCCGATCGCATCCATCCAGCGCAGTCGCACCAGTCCCATCGCTCGGTCACGGGCGCGGGTAGCGGCCGTGAGCAACGCTTGCGCCAGCCGCTCACGCTCAGCAGCCGACAGCGGATTGCCGCCCAGGTGGACTTCACCCTCCACCCACAGGCGCGATTCATAGAAGTTCTCAGGCAACGCCGTGAGCAGGTTGTCGCGCAAATCGACCACCCGCAGGGATGTACTCTCGAGTAGTTGGTAAGGCAAGCTGCGCAGGCCGGCGCCTGCTATACGCAACTCGTGCAGGTATGTCAGCCCGCCCACCGAAAACGGCCTGCCCAACGGGTTACGTGAGAGGTCCAGATAACGCAAGTTGCTGCAGCAAGCCAGAATAGTGGCCTGCCCCGCATCAAGCACGATCTGGTTGTGTGCCATGTTCAGCGTCCACAGATGTTCCAGCTGCAAGAGCGCCTGGGGAATCCGCAAGAGCTGGTTATCGGGAAGCTCGAGCGACCGAACACTGGTGAATGCACCCAGGAAGCTTTCAGGCAAATGGCGGATGCTGGCGTCGCGCAGTGCCAGTGAATACACATGGTCGAACCCTACCTGGGACGGCAGCTCCGGTAGGCTTTCGGTATGAATGCCAATCATGTCCCAACGATAGGCTTGGATAAGACTGTCGCCGTGCATGCCCTCATCCAGGACGTGCTGCCAGCAATTGCGCAAGGCTCGTCCAAGCGATCGGCGGCGTTGTCGTTCGGCATGGCTAGATCCTTGCCTGGCCCATGTGCGCAACTGCGCGCTGAGGAGCCGGTACTGATCCTCCAGGCGTCGCAACCGTGCTTCGATCCCCCCTGCGGCCGATCGCGCATCATCCAGCCACGCGTCAAGCTGGGTATCGGTATAAGTGGGGTACAGAAACCTCAGCCTTCGCAGGTAGGGGTTCGGCCTGCGCCCTCCACGTCCACTGAGCAGGTACCCCACGCGACCGTCGGCCAAGCGGGTGGGCAATTGCCAGCGGCGGCGAGTCGTGATGCCCAGGAGCTCAGGCAATGCTGCCCGGTGAACCTGGGCGAGCGCAGCGACTTCTTGGCGCAAACATTGGGCGAAAGGCTGATGCAGCCCCATGGAGGTCAGTTGTGCCTGATCATAGGCACTCACGATGGCGTCGAACAGGTCGCCGGGAGGACAGATCTCCTGCGCGAAGGCGTTTCTCACGCTGAAGCCTCGGGTTTCATGGAACAGCTGTAGCTCGGCATCCCCTTCTCCAGCACTGGCCAGTTGTACGCCGTCGGACTGCGCACTTAACAGCCGCCACCGTACATTACCGATGCCGCCAGCTCGATAAGCGAGCAACCCCAGGACCAGCTTGGCCAAATCCGTATCCTGGGACGTCCGCAAATACAGGCTTTCGAGGGCGCGTTGCACCCGAATGTACGAGCTGCGCTGACGGGCAGCTTCGGCCAGTTGCAGTGGCACGCGGCCCGTCTGACGTAGACGTTGCAGGTCGACGCTGCTCGCATTGGCCAACAGCGTCTGTGCCGCAGCGGGGTACAAGCGTGGAAATACGCACTGTAAGGCTTGGATTTCCTGGCTCGAAGGGGGCGTTTGCTGATCCAACAGGTGCTGCATGACTTCGTACCGTTGTCCATCGAGCTGCGCCGCTAGATCCACATTGGACAGCCCTTCGCCACCGGTCAGCTGGACAACCTGCGCCAGCAGGCTCTGATCCTCGGTTACAACGCCAGTGCGCAACTGCACCAGCAGGTTGTCGACACGCTGAGCAAGATGCGCACGGCTGCTGGTGTCGATCAGCGCTGGCAAGGGGTCGGCGCCGCGAATATGCAAACCGCGTAGCTGGTCGTCGTCGAGCGCGTGAATGGCCATGACCTGCTCGATGCGCGTGTCATCGAGTTCTGCCATCGGCCCGCCCAATCGCCTGAACAGGTAATGGGTTGTCGACCAATCGAGGGGGGATTCACTCCACAACCGCCACGCACCTGCACCGTTGTGCTGTAAAAGAGGACCCATACCGTCGCGCGGCAACAGTTGCCACTGATCGTCGGTCGCCCGTTGCTGCACCGGGTAAGTGTGGCCGTCCATGCGGATCCATGCATCAGTGCCTTGGCGGCTGATTCCCTCGTGTTCTGTCAACGCTTGAGCAGGTGGCGGGGCGCTTCGAAACGGCGACAAGTCCTCAGACCACAGGCGCGCGCCGTCATCTTGCACATCGGACTGGACCAGGCCATCAACCCAGGTCGAGCGTTTCCATGCCTTGGCCAAGCCATAACCCGCCCCTGCGGTAGCGCCAATCAGCGTGACTTCAGCGGCCACATGGGTCATATGATTCATGGCCTGCTCCGTCTCGCCCTCATGCCAAGCGTCCACCCCATGGAACACCTCCTTCAGCAACTCCCAAGCAGTCACGGCAAGCAGTACCAAGCCCAACCCAGGTAGCCAGAAGCTGGCCAATCCCAGCAGCGTCCAGCCTTCGGCTGCCAGGCGTTGCTCATGGGCACGCTCGAGCGCTCGATCCAAAGCGTTGACCGGAGGCGCCAGCGTCGCGGCATCGTCCATCACGTGTTGAGCGCGAGCGCTGGCGAGCGTTTCGAACACAGGCTCCGACAAGATGCTCGCCACCGGGTACAGGTCAGCCGTGGCCCAGACCGGCATGTCCTCATAGAACGCCGTTGCGATCTGGCTGAAGAACCGTTGGCTATCACGACGTCGGATGAAACGCGCAAAAAACTGCTGATAGGCAGGCTGGCGCAAGCGTTTGTTCAGCACGGTGCGTTCAAAGCGCTCCAGATTATCGGCAACGCTCCAGGCTCCAAACGGGTCACCCGGGATATACACCAGCACACGCTTGCTCGAGGTGTGGAAAGGTGCCAACGATTCGTCCCGCACATCCAGCACCAGAATCTGCTGCAATGGACAGTCCAGGATCTGCAGACGCTTGGGAATCACCCGATCGCCGTGCAGGTGTCCAAGCCTGCCGCTTTGCCACAAGTCGACCAGCAGTTTGAGTTCGCCAGGGGCAAATACGCCCTGGGCGTCAGCCTTGAATGCATCAAGCAACATTTCGTGCCGGTTCAGCTCGCCCAGTAGCGCTTGCATGGAGGCCGACGTCAGATGGGCGGCCAAGTGCTGCTGATAGAGCGCCCCTAGATCCAATTCCCGGACCCATTGGGCAAACCGAGCGGCACTAAGTCCCGGCACCGCGTTACCTGCCGCGTCATATACGCCGGCCATGGGCGGCAAGATCTGTGGCTGCATCTCTTGAGCGGTAAAATTTCGCAATACGGCTTCGAGCAGCGGTATCAGGTAGTACTCGCGCTTGGTCAAGGGCACCCGCACAGGGAAGTACGTGGCCAGCGGCACCTCGTAAGCATTGCGAAACCACAACTGGTCCACGCCCTGGGTGATACCGAAGCGAGCGCTCAAGGTCTTCTCCAGCAGGGGCTTGGCGAATGCGTCGATGCCTTTGATCGATCCCCACCGCGCCGCCAGACGGTGGCGGCAGGTCAGGCTGCTGTTGAGGGCTTGGCCTGCCTGGGTGACGAATGCCTTGTCGAGCTTTTTGAGCCAGCCCGGCAAGCGAGCAGCGATCAGGCCGTCCTGCCCGGCCTGCTCTGCCAGCTCAAGATCAGTGAGTGCGGTATCCATCAGTTAATCCCGTGAAATGATTGTGCACGGGAGGTTAGCGAGACCTAAGAACAAACCCGTGGCGACGGGGTACTACCTCAGGGTTAAAACAGCAGCATCTGGTCATCGATCAACGCAGAAAAGCTGTCACCCACAAAGGGAAGAATCGCATCGGCGACCGGCTGCAGCTGGCGCGAAAGATAATGGTCATAGTCGATGGGGGCACGACGGTTCTCCAGCGGCTGGGGCCCGGCGGTGGTCATGAGGTAGCTGATCCAGCCCCCCCGCTGGTACTGGAGCGAGCGACCCAGTTGCCGGTTGTAGTCATCGGCAAGCCGTGCGGCCCGTACGTGCGGTGGCACGTTGCGCTGATACTCAGCCAACGGGCGGCGCAGGCGTTTGCGGTACACAAGCGAAGCGTCGTGCTTCCCGCCAAGCATCTGACTGACGTACTCGCGTACGTATTCGCGGTAAGGCTCACCGCGAAAAATTCGCCGGTAGAGCTGCTGCTGGAAGGTTCTGGCCAGCGGCGACCAATCGGTGCGTACCGATTCCAGCCCTTTGTAGACCATGTCTTCGGTGCCATCGGCACGCTGGACGAGGCCGGCATAGCGCTTTTTGCTGCCTTCCTCGGTGCCGCGTATGGTGGGCATGAGAAAACGTCGGTAATGGGTTTCGAACTGCAGCTCAAGCGCGCTCTCCAGACCAAGCGTCTGGCGCAGGTGCTCGCGCCACCACCGATTTACCTCGCTCACCAGTGCATTGCCAATCTGCGCAGCCGCCGCTTCATCGTGGCCGGTCTTGAGCCAAACGAACGTCGAGTCCGTATCGCCGTAGATCACGTCATACCCGCGGGCTTCGACCAGCGCGCGGGTCTGGCGCATGATCTGGTGCCCGCGCAACGTGATCGAGGAGGCCAGACGCGCGTCGAAAAATCGGCAGCCGCTTGAGCCTAATACACCGTAGAAGGCATTCATGATGATTTTCAGCGCCTGTGACAATGGCGCATTGCAATCCTGCTTGGCTTGTTCCCTGGCGCGCCACACACGTTCGACGATCGCCGGTAGACAGTGACGTGTGCGGGAGAAACGCGCCCCTCTGAAACCCTCGACCGAACGCGCGTCATCTGGCTGTTGCAGCCCTTCGGCGAGGCCGACAGGGTCAATCAGAAATGTGCGGATGATCGAGGGGTACAGGCTCTTGTAGTCCAGCACCAGCACCGAATCGTATAGCCCAGGTCGGGAATCCATGACGAACCCGCCGGGGCTGGCTTCTTCGGGGCGGCTGCCCAGGTTGGGCGCGACGTAGCCCTGGCGGTGCATGTGCGGCATATACAAGTGGCAGAAGGCAGCCACCGAGCCACCGCTGCGGTCTGCCGCCAGGCCCGTGACCGAAGCACGCTCAAGCAGAAACTCCAGCAACCGGGTGTGGGCAAAGATGCGTGTGACCAGTTCACAGTCCTTGAGGTTGTAGCGGGCCAGCGCAGGCTTGTCCTCGGCGAACATGCGATTGATTTCATCCATGCGCTGGTAAGGAGTGCTGATGGCCTTGCCGTCACCCAAGAGGGTTTGCGCAACATTCTCAAGGCTGAACGATGGAAAACTCCACGTTGCCGAGCGCAGCGCTTCGACGCCGTCGATCACTAACCTGCCGGGCACATCGATGAAGACATGGCCACCGCTACCTGACGCGCGCAGAGTCATGGGCGCCCCGCCCCTGCCCAGGTCCATGGCCACTTGTAGCTTTTTGCCGTGTTCATGCAGCAGGCGCAGATCGAACTGCACCACGTTCCAGCCGATGATCGCGTCCGGGTCGTGGCGCGCTATCCAGTGGTTCAGGCAGTGCAGCAACGCACTGCGATCGGCGCAGTAGTGCAGGTCGAAGTCAACCTCACTGGCGTCGCCGTTGGCTGGGCCAAGCATGTACACCTGGCGCTGTCCGCAGCCTTCCAGGGCAATGCTGTACAACTCTCCCCGCTCGGTAGTTTCGATGTCCAGCGACACCAGGCGCAGCGAGGGACGGTAGCTGCCGTGCGGCTTGAGCTGGGCATCGCAGAGCA
Source organism: Pseudomonas sp. FYR_7 (assembly GCF_043106155.1). Lineage (NCBI taxonomy): Bacteria > Pseudomonadati > Pseudomonadota > Gammaproteobacteria > Pseudomonadales > Pseudomonadaceae > Pseudomonas > Pseudomonas sp. FYR_7. The sequence goes on along the minus strand of NZ_JBICMI010000023.1, from coordinate 50,150 downwards.
CGCCCCGCTCGTCCAGGCGTCCAGCGAACTGCACAGGGGCTGTAATGAAGCGCTCCATCAGGTAGCGCTCCGGTGGCCTGACATCGGCCTCGTAGACGTCGATACCTGCGGTACGCAGCCGTTGTTCCAGCTGCAACAGCTGCCGGTAGTGCCGGCAGTACAGCCCTACCACTGGGCGTTGATCGAACGTCTTCAACCCAAGCGGGCGCAGCTCTGCATCTGGCTCGTCGGCCAGCAGCAGCTGCGCGTGCGCTTGTTGCGCCTGCGGGACGAACGCCACGTTGACCTGGGGCGCCAGTCTCACTTGCCGAGGGCCCTGATCGGTGGCCAACCACAGCTCCACGCACGTGCCTGCCTGCGTGTCGTACCAGTGCCGGGTCAGGACGAAGCCCTGCTGCAAATCCACTGCCGCGCCCTCTGCATTCGTTGATGATGACAAGTGTAACGGGTGGCCCCCGGCGCACCGGGCCTGGCCTGTGAGACGACAAGATGCTCCGGCATCCAAACCCACGGCGCCCACCGTCGGTGAAGTGGCTGCGCTTGCCGTGTGCGGTACAGCGGGCTCAGCTGTACAGGTAGTTGATGTCCTTGAGCACCAAGGGAGGCACCTGACCGAGGAGAAAATCTCGCAATTTTTGCATCTGACGGGCCTTGGGGCTGTTTTTCAGCCAGGTCATGTAGTAGCCATCCCCAGTTGCCACGGCCTGTTTGAACGGCGTGACCAGGCGCCCGGCTGCCAGGTCGGCACTGGCCAACACCAGATCGACCACGGAGATGCCCAGGCCCTGCTGAGCGGCAGAGATACCTTGATCGAGCGTGTCGAACACCTGGCCCTGGTCGATGCTGACATCGAGGGCATCCATGCGCGCCAACCAGCGCCGCCAGTCGCGCCGATCAGGCGAGGGATGCAGCAATTCACAACGGTTCAGGTCCGACAGCGCAGGTTGCGCCTGTCCCATGTAGTCGGGGTGGCAGACGGGAATGAGCCACTCGTCGAACAGCCTGAAGCTCTCCACATCGGCCGCGAAACGGCCGTTGGCCAGCAAGATGGCGCAATCGTAGGGCTCAGAATAGAAGTCGACGCTGTCGATATCCATCCACACGCTCGAGAGCTGCACAGTGCAGGTGTCTTCGTGTTTCTTGAAACCGTCCAGTGCCCTTAGCAACCAGCGCACGGTGAGCGTTGAAGGCGCCTTCAAACGCAGGCCGTAGCGATCCTGGCGCAGCAGCGCGCAAGCGTTTTCGATGATCTTGAAACCGACCTTGAGCTCTTGAGAGAGCAGGCGTCCGTGCTCGGTCAGGCTCAACTTGGGCCCTCGCCGTTCGAACAAATCGCAGCCGAACATGCCCTCGAGGGTCTTGATATGGTGGCTGACTGCGCCTTGGGTCAGTGCAAGCTCTTCCGCCGCCTTGGTGAACGAACCATAGCGGGATGCGACCTCGAACGCACGCAGTGCATGCAAGGCCTGAATCCTTTCCGACATTGACGCCTCCTGACTATTAGCAAGACTAATAGTAGGTCATAGTTTCACGCGTTTTACAACCTGCTGATAGTTCTAGAAAATGCATTAAAAAAACATACATAACCTAGATCCTGCCTGAAACTGCGTAGATCGTTCATCAATTAAAAGTTTGGGGAAACCATGTTTACGGGATATGGACAATGCTATCGCCTGGATGCGTTTGAGCAGACCCTCGAACATGCGTGCATCGAACCACACTGGACAACCGCTGCACTGCAACACTTTCGCCATACCGTTGCCAATCCGGATTTCCCCTGCCTGTTCGGGCGCAAGGCGGTCAATGCGCAAACTTGCTACGTTCTTTTCGCCAGCGCTGAACAACTGGCTGATGACATCGCTCAAGGGCTGGCCAGCTATGTCGGGTTGATGGATCCGATTGCGCCTAAGCTTCGCATCGGCCACCCGTTGGTGGCGTTTCTAGAAACAGTGACCGACATGCCGCTCGCGCAACAGCAGGCACTTGCCTGGAAGGTGCTGCAAGGCGTTCACGCACGAGATCCCAACCCCTGGCCCCAGACAGTGCCGGCCGACCCCGCAAACAGCGGCTGGTCGTTCTGCTTTGCCGGCATGCCGCTGTTCATCAACATGAATTTCCCGGGCCACCAGCAGATGAAAAGCCGCAACCTGGGCAAACACATCACATTCGTCATCAATCCGCGCGAGAACTTCGACGAAGTGGCCAATGTCGCCACCACGAGCGGCCAGCGCATCCGCGAGCGCATTCGCCAGCGGGTCGGCCACTACAACGACGGGGTAATGCCTGACAGCCTCGGCTTCTTCGGTGAAGCGGATAACTTTGAGTGGACGCAATATCAATTACAGGAAACCGGTTCGTTGAACCCGGCACGCTGCCCTTTCCATGCCCGGACCGCAGTGCCTGCCACCCCCGACAACATGATCGAGAACTGACGTGAATACCGCCCTGACTGCCTCCTACGCCCTTACCGTCCTGCTGCTGATCGCCACTCCAGGTCCGGTCGTGGCATTGATCGTCAATACCGCAGCCGCTTCTGGCTCACGCAAGGCCATTTTCACGGCCTTGGGCACCAACTGGGCCTCGCTGGTACTGATCGGCGCAGCGGCGTGGATCATCCTCACCAGCGCGGCCATCGACAGGGCGTGGCTTAGTGCCATGAGCCTGTTGGGTTGCCTGTTCATCGGCTATATCGCCGTCGGCACGCTCAGGGAGGCGCTCGCAAGCCCGCAGCCAGACCAACGGCCCGAAAGCGCCAAACCCGTGAGCCGCGGGGGGCTGTGGCAAGGCTTCATGGTGGGGATCTCCAACCCCAAGGACATCATTTTCTTCATCGCCTTCTTCCCGCAGTTCATCCAGATCACCGAGTCGTTCGGCAAAAGCATGGTCGTGCTTTCACTGCTCTGGATCGTGATCGACTTCGCCGTGCTGAGTCTTTATATCTTTGCCATCGGCAAGATCGCGTCAGCGCGCAGCCAACGATTCATCAGCCTTGCGTCCGGCGTGGCATTGCTGTTGATCGCCATCGGCGGGCTTTTGTACAACCTCAAGGAGCTTACCGCCTAGCCCCTTGCCTGAGGCGCTGTCTTGCCAGGAGACCCGATGTCCACTCCCAGTCGCCAAGGACTTGCGCCTTTGCAGCTTGAGTACCAACAGCTGCTTGCCCAGGCCACCCAGTGCGCCACCCAACGCGTTCGGGTGCACGAAACCGGGTTCAGCTCGGCCGTCGTCAACACCGACGCCTTGGGCCTTCGCTACAGCCATTTCAACGGCCGGCGGTTTTCGGTGGCTGAACGCGACAACACCGCGCGGATCAATCTGCTGGTCGGAGGCTCGGTGGCGATGGGCATCGGCGCCAGTTCCGATGAATACACCGTGGCCTCGCAGCTGTCGGCGCTGACCGGAGAACTCTGGCTGAGCCTGGCCGGCTGCGGGCTGGATGCGAGCCAGGAACTTTTGATGTTCCTCACTCATGAGCACCGCCTGGCACCGCTGGGACATGTGGTCATACTCAGCGGACTCAACAGCCTGGCACACGAAGCGCTTTGGGACATCAGCGCCTGCTCACATGAGCCTCAGCAGATCAATGACTGGCAAACGTCGCTGGCCGGTTCAGAGCAAGCCCAGGCAGCACCACAGCCTGGCCTGAGCCTCTGGCAGCGGCTGAGCCAGGTGCTGGCACCTCCGGCCGCCGCGCCTCGGCCACGTCGGCCCTTCGAGGCACTTTCCCCAGCAGAAAAACGCACCGCCCAGGCAGCCGACCATATTGCTCGCTCAGTGCAGCAATGGGATCGACTGCTAGGCAGCGCTCACACTACCCTCACCTTCATCCTTCAACCCCTGGTGCACTGGTGTCGCGATACCCTGCCAGCGGGTGAGCAGTTCATGCTCAGCGCACTTCAGCAAACGCCAGGGAACATCGACCGCTTGCTCGAAGGCGTTTTCGATCGCAAGGTGCATGCGGCATTCTTTCGCCGCATTCGCGAACAAGCCGCACCGGTGCCCTGCTTCGATATGAACTGCATGCTCGACAGCTCGCCAGCCTTCGGTTCGGACCTGTTCATCGACCGCTTGCACCTCAACGACATGGGGCAGACCGCGCTGGCCAACGTGATCACGGCCAAGCTCGGCCTTGCCCGGGAAAAACCACTGTCCGCGAGCACTCTATAGTGCTCTACTGATTGACAATCGTCGGGTGGTCTTTCGGACGGCCCTGTTGCATGGATAGAATAGTCCGTCGTTCCGATTGCCTGAGGCGTACGCTTGACTGTCATGAATAGAGAAGCCGTCCATCCTTGCCTGGCAACTGGCGAGGCGAGCCTGTGAGTCGCTTGCCGCAGATGGCGCTGATGCTGGCCGCGCTGCTGCCTACGGCGGGGCACGCACTGGAAGTGTCCATCGACCCCCATGCCGATCTGCTCTACCGCCAGGCACTGCCTCTTCTGGAACAGGCAGATACTCAAGAGGACGAAAGCGTCTTGCGCACAGCCCTGGATAGCGACCCAGAGCTGCGGCGCCAGGGGCAGGCCATGGCCCACACGTTGCCGACTGCGGTGGCACTGCTCAAGAAATCGGTCGCACTCGGCCACCCAGTCGCGCAGTACCGTCTGGCGCTTTACTACATGACTTACTTGCCTGCCGCGCAGATACCCGACGCCGCCTGCCCTCTGCTCCAGGCAAGCCTCGACCAAGGGTTTGCGCCGTCGGCACCAGCCATTGCCACCTGGTGCCCACCTTACAACGCCAGTGCCCAGTACCGCGCCGCACTGGAGGCCGTACCGAGCATGGCAACCCTCTATGCGCCCTACTATCCCCAGCCTGCCACCCGCATGGCCTGCAGCCGCAGCCAGCCCCAGGGCCTTGAGATGCTATGGGGGCGACAGCGCGATTATCAGGCCGAGGTCTACCGCCTGCTGGGTGATCTGGATCCGCAACATCGCCACTCATTGCTGCAAAAAGCGGTAGAGACCAATGGCTGTGTAACGGCGCAGCAGCATTTGACCAGCCGGCCTTGACCCCCGGCCGCCGGGGGCCTCAGCGCGGCGCACCAAATGGGTGACAACAGAGCAAGAACGTTCAAGCCATCACCTGTGGTGGCTTGGCATGCTGGCCTGCCTTGTCCACATGCCCGCTTCCTATGCCGTCCATCGCACGTCACGCCTTTTTGCAGGGCGCCATCGCCATCATGCCGCTGTCGCTTGCCGTCGCGCCCTGGGGCCTGCTGGCCGGCTCCATGGCCATCGAAGCCAACCTCAGCGCCTGGGAAAGCCAGGGGCTCTCGGCGATCGTCTTTGCCGGCGCTGCGCAGCTGGTGGCCATCGGCATGCTCAAAAGCGGTGCCAGCCTGGCCTCCATACTGCTGACAACCTTGTTACTCACCTCACAGCACCTGCTTTACGGGCTGTCGATGCGCCCAGCGCTCTCCCCCTTGCCACTGCACTGGCGCCTGGGGCTTGGATTTCTGCTGACCGATGAGTTCTTTGCCCTGACCAGTCGGCACGACCACCAGCATTTCAATCGCTGGTATGCCTTAGGTCTAGGCTTCACATTCTACGTTGCATGGAATCTGTTCACGTGGGTCGGAATCGTGCTGGGGCAAAGCATTCCACACCTTGATCAGCTAGGCCTGGACTTCTCCATCGTCGCCACTTTCGTCGCCTTGATCACGCCCCTGGTACGTAATCTGCCTACGCTCGCGTGCGTCGCCGTTTCACTGGCCGCTTCAGTACTGCTCAGCCATTGGCAGTGGGAAACGGCCTTGGTCAGCGCCGGCCTGCTTGGGATGAGCACCGGCTTCGCATGCCAGAAACTTCGGAGGACCGTTTGATGACCTGGCTGCTCATCATCGGCATGGGCATAGTGGTGTTCCTCAATCGCTATGCTTTTCTCGAACCGCGCCTACCGTTGCGCCTGAGCGCCCATGCGCGTCAATTCCTGGGCTTTGCGGTGCCAGGTATGCTCACGGCCATCTGCGGCTCTATCATCTTCTTGCCAGGGCATACGCTTAACCTGCAACCGCTCAACCCGTACCTGCTGGGGGCGGTGGTGGCTGCCGCACTGGTGTGGTTGACCCGTAGCGTGATGCTGAGCATGCTGTTGAGCATGTTGATTTTCTTCGTCCTGCGAAGCGTCCTTTCATGAACACCACTACCCGTGAGCAAACGCATCTATGGCAGGCACCGGCGCTGGGCGATGTGGAAATGCTGCACGCCCAGTATGTGCAACAACGGTTTGCACCACACGTGCATGAAGGCTATGTGTTCACCGTGATCGAATCCGGTGCCCAGCGTTTCTGGCACCGGGGCAGCGAGCATCTTGCACCGGTTGGCAGCATGGTCCTGATCAATCCGGACGAACTGCATACCGGTGCCAAGGCCCACGAGGCCGGGTGGCGTTATCGCGGGTTCTACCCTGAACATGAGCGCGTTACCGGTGTGCTGGATGAATTGGAACTGGGCCATGGGGGGATGCCGCGCTTTCGCGATAGCGTGATCCATGATGCTGGCCTTGCCAGCGCCTTCAGCCAACTGCATCAGCTGTCCGAAAGCAGCGCCAGCGCACTGCAACAGCAAACCGTATGGCGCCAGGCGGTGTTGGCGCTGGTTCAACGCCACGGACGCCTGGCCGATCTGTCTGCCCCTGGTCGCGAGCCTCGCGCTGTTGCACGCGCAAGAGAGTTGCTGGAAACCCACTTGGCTGACCCGCCGTCGCTGGAGTTACTGGCGGCTGCCGTCAACCTGTCGCCGTTTCACTTCGCACGGGTGTTTCGCCAGGCAACGGGCATGCCCCCTCACGCCTGGCTCAAGCAGCGACGCCTTGTAAGGGCCAGGGAGCTGCTCAAGGAGGGGCAGCCGCCTGCGACAGTGGCGTTCAGCCTGGGCTTTGCCGACCAGAGCCATCTGAACAGACAGTTCAAGCAAGCCTATGGCATCACCCCGGGGGCCTACCGGCTGGCCTGCTTCGCCGCGTGAGCGCGTCAATGCGGCGCAGGCGTTTGGCCATGGCGCTGCTACACTCAAAAGGCTGAAAGGAGGAGCCGTCATGTCCGAACGAGAGATCACCACCCTTCTGTCACTGATGAACCAGCGGCAAGCGTGCCTTAGCACTGCTTGCAAGGCGATTGCCGACTGGATCGATCGCCATGGCGACCTGCCGGCGGCCGGCAAGATACGGGCAAGCCTGAAGGCCTTGGAAGCTGACGAAGCACGTGTGCGGCGTGCGCTGACGTCATTGACGCTGGACAGGCCACTGCCGAAGTTTCGCAGTTGAACCAGCTGGGGCCGCAAGGCAGCCCCGCCAGGTGTTACGGGTGGCTCATGTGCATATGTTCATGCTCACCTTGCGCCTGCGCAGTGAGCGCGCGTACCTGAGCTTGCACGGCCACAGTCTCGGCGGTGCCATCGGCGGTTTCTACCGTCAGCGTCAGCGGAACCTGCTGGCCTTCCTTCACCTGATCGTTCAAGCCCATCAGCATCACGTGCAGGCCATTGGGGTCCAGGGTGACAGGCTTACCGGCCGGCAGCGCGACAGCCTTGACCTCACGCATGCCCATGACGTCCCCGTTCATGTTCATTTCATGCACTTGTACAGTCTTGGCCACAGGCGAGGCGACACTGACCAGCTTGCTGTCGCTACTGGCGGTAATGGTCATGAAGGCACCGGTCGACTGCTGGTGAGGCACGCTGGCGCGCACCCACGCCTCGCTGACTATGGTCTGGGCCATTACCGGCCCAGTGAGGCCCAGCAGGACCAACGCAGCCAGGCCGCGCTTAACGGATTGCAATGACATTCAGCAGATCTCCATCAGGGTAACCAGGTCTTCGGCACATTCCTTGGCTGTGAGGGAATGCCCGAGGCTCAGCCGCAGGGTGCCACGGGTGTCGTAAACGTAGCTGGTGGACGAATGTGAAATGGTATAGGTGTCACCGGCCGGGACTTTTTCGTAGAACACCTTGAACTCCCTGGCCACGGCGTCGATTTCTGCAGGCGTACCGGTGAGCGCGACGAAGGTCGGGTCGAACGCCTTGACGTAGGCATCGAGCACTTGCGGCGTATCGCGTTCTGGATCGAGGGTAATGAATACCACCTGGAACAGATCACGGTCTCGACCGCGCAGCAGTTTGCGGATCTGGGCGGCTCGTGCCAGTGTGGTCGGGCAGATGGCCGGGCACTGGGTGAAGCCGAAGAAGACCATCGGCATGCTGCCGTAGAAGCTTGAGAGGGTACGGACGTTGCCTTGGGGATCGCGCAGCGAGAACTTGCGCCCAAGGATTTCGTTGCTCATGTTCTTGCCATACTTGAACTCGAGCCCACGCGCCGGACTGCAACCTGCCAGCAGGCCAAGCCCAAGAACGCCCATGCCGGCGACGACTGCACGCCGGGTCAGAAGATCATTCATGAAACCATCCTTTACAGGGAAGGTGCCGACCCTCGGGGCGGGCCGGGCAGAAAACCGGCGCATTCTGGCATGCCCCCCAAGTACCTTCTACCCACTGGCGGCGATTAACCCCTGCAGGCCGCTGATTACGGGCAGCGGCCGATTGTCGCAGGGCTTGCAAACGTAACAGTTTGTTGCTAGTGCAGTGCGGCACGTCGCCTTCCAGGGCCAGCGCCAAGCCAGATTCCAGCTCGGTGCAACCCCTGATGCCTTAGTAGTAGGCGTTTTCTTTCTGGCTATGGTCCGTCACATCACGCACACCCTTGAGCTCAGGAATGCGCTCGAGGAGTGTCCGCTCGATGCCTTCCTTGAGGGTGACGTCCGCCTGACCGCAACCTTGGCAGCCGCCGCCAAATTGCAGGACAGCGATGCCCTCGTCGACGACATCCACCAGGCTCACCTGACCGCCATGACTGGCCAGGCCAGGGTTGATTTCGGTCTGCAGATAGTAGTTGATGCGTTCGTTGATGGGGCTGTCTTCATTGACCATCGGCACCTTGGCGTTAGGCGCCTTGATGGTCAACTGGCCACCCATGCGGTCGGTGGCATAGTCCACCAGCGCATCTTCCAGGAACGGCACGCTGACAGCGTCGAGGTAGGCAGTGAAGCTTTTGAGGCCCACAGCAGTGTCATCAGGCTTCTCTTCACCCGGCTTGCAATAGGCGATGCACGTCTCGGCGTACTGGGTACCCGGCTGGGTGATGAAGATACGAATGCCGATACCCGGCGTGTTCTGCTTGGACAGCAGATCAGCCAGGTAGTCATGGGCGGCGTCGGTAATGGTTATAGCGCTCATGTAGGTTCCTCACAGACTTGTACGCCAGTGTACGCCAACGCAGCCCTCTAACAAAGTCCTAGTATTTGACTCGGGAAAGCACATACGGCTGCGCCTGCACGCTCGGTGCTTGCATCCAGGCCTGCATGTAACGGTACAGGCCGCGCTCGATCCACTGGTAACTGAGCCACGACAGCAGTGCGATGCAAGGCACGCAGACGGCGAATGTCAGGTACGGGTCCAGCCCCTGTTGCTGGCTGGCAAACCAGCCCAGGTGCAGGACCAGCACATGGATCAGGTACACCGAATACGAGCAGTCGCCCAGCGCCTTGAGTACGCGATTGCCAGTGAACAGCGGCTCCATGGCGATGAAGGCCAGGACGACCATTGCGCTGGGCAGGCCCCAATGCAGCAGCCGTTGAGAGGCGTCTAGCTGATAAATGGCCAGCGCGGCCACTGCCAGAAGCCCCAGCGGGACCCAGACACCCTGACGGATCAGACCACGGCGATGCAGCACCCCGATACCGATGCCGAGCAGGAATTCATAGACGATGTCATTGTTGTAGAAATGACTGACCACGCCCAGGCGCCCCAGGACCTCGCTCACCACTACCAACAGCCCGGCCACCACCAGCAAGTGCAGGCGCCGGCCAACGAGAAACGCCATCCCGAACAGCAGGTAGAACATCATCTCGAAGTTCAAGGTCCAGCCGACGTTCAGGGTGGGGTACATACCGTAGCCACCTGGGTTCTCTGCCGGTATGAAAAAGAGTGAACGCAATAGGTGCTGCCAGGTGAACACCTGATGCGGCATCCATTGACTGAAGGCCAGCAGCATCAAGGCCATCAAGGCCGAGTAGAACCAGTAGGCCGGCACGATACGCAGCACTCGGTTTAGCAGAAACTGATGCGGGACAACCTGCTTGTCGCAGGTCGAAAGGTAGATGACCAACCCGCTGATGACGAAGAAGATATCCACGCCGACCGCACCCCGATCAGTGAACAATTGACCGACAGGCCCGGACGCGTGAAAGTCGAAAAAAACCTGCATGAAGTGGTGGCATACGACCACCCAGGCGGCGAAAGCACGAAGTGCCTGAAGCGAATACAGCATGAAGTACCCTGCGTTTGCCGGTGCATTCAGGCACCGGCTGCAGCGCAGCTGCCGGTGCCACTCATGGCTTGGGACCGCAGGAGGGCGCGAAAGGTCAGCGCGCCCCGATCAGAGGTTTTCGTAGCGGTTCATGTCCAGCACGCCGGCCTCCACCGGGTCGGTTTCCAGTATGAACGCACTCAGGTCATGGAAATAACGCCAGAATTGCGGGTGGGTTCGGCGTATACCCCATCGCTCGACGATGCGCTCGAAGCGAGCGGTATCATCCTTGGCCTGACTCATCAGGTCGACGAAAACCGCTACTTCGGCGGCTGGCACGTTGAACATGAAGTTGGGGTAGCTGGTCATGACCCCGGGCTGCAAGGTCAGGGTATCGAGGCCCGGCTGGTAACGATAAGCCTCGCCCAACAGGAATGCCACGTTGCTGTGCGCCCGGTTGCGCATCAAGGTATAGACCTGCCGCTGCCCACCCTGCCCTTCGATGCGCAGCAGCGTCGCCTCGGGCAATTGATTGATCACTTTCAACCCTGCGGCCGGACGCGAAACCAGCCGGCTGAGGGACTGCTCTGCATTGCGGAACTCTTCAGTTAACTGCGGCCGCGAACAGTACGCCCCCTGGCAGCGGTTGATCGGGTCGGGTGAAGCATTGATGCTGGCGGTCCGCGCGATCAGCTGCAACCCGAAGTCGCGTTTGGGGTCGTGTGAGCTAAGGGCAAGGCCGCTTGGGGTATCGGCGTCGATGTTTTCGTAGTCGAGCCACATCTTTATCTTGCCGCTGTCCTGATACCAGTCGCTCAGGATGCTTTGGCGCGCCTCGGCCGGCATCAGGCGCAGGAAGTTGACCTCGGCGCCGTTGCGGATCAGGTCGAAGTACAGGCGCGTCTGCAACTGGTGCGACAGGTTGCCGAAGACGTCGAAGTTGACCGCCAGCTGGTAGTAGGTGCGCTCGAGCAAGGGGTAGTCGAACAACCACATCGTCAGGGGCACATCCCCCACCAGGCCCTTGGTCACTGTAGCGCTGTCGAAGTGACGGAAGATGCTCAGCAACGCGTTGTCGTTGCCTGTCCACAAGGTCGACCAGCCCGGGGCCGGCATGTCGGCATAGGCCTCACGGCGCAGTTTCTCGTACTCGTTGCGCTTGTCGCGATAGGCACGCCACAGTGCGAGCACACTGCCCACATCGTCGTTCTGACCCGGCATGGCGAGCAAGGGCGTGGCCTTGCCACGGTAACGGGCATCGGTGACGTAGCGGTCGAAGGCAGGCTCCTGGAACAGCGCCCAGAAGTTGTCGCGGATCACGTCCGTGGCAATCTGCCCACGGCACACCGGCCCGCGTATGAAGGTGCGTACGAAGTACTCGGCGTTGTCGAGCATGAATTGGTAGCGTGCCACCGCCGGGATCGCCTCGAAGGTTTCAAAAGGGTTGGCGCGGTGACGAGGGCCGTAGCCTGGCAGCGTGGTCACCTGCCAATCGCCGGCGTAGAAGAGCTGTTTGACCCGCTTGAGTTTTTGCGGACCGAGGGGGTATGTGATGTGTGTCTTGTGCACGATCACGCCCTGGATGGGAATCAGGCGATAGAAGAACTCTGTTCCGGGCGGATCATTGGGCCTGCGCGTGGCGATGATATCGGCAGGCTGCCCGCTGGGCGTGCGCGAGCGCACCCATTGGAAAAAGTGCCCCTGCTCACCCCCGGTAAAGTGGATGTGGGCGAGGAACAGATGCTCGTACAACCAACGCCCCACCAAGGCTTCTGAAGCTCCTGGACGATTGAGCAGCGCTTCCCATTCGGCGATCTGACGGGCTTCGCTGGCACTGGGCTTGATCGCCTGGTACTCGACTGGCGCACCCGCCGCCAGCCAGCCACGCAGTGTCGCGTATTCCTGGTCCGTCAGGCCGGTGACGGCCAGCGGCATGCCTTCTTTGGGATGCGCACCGGCGTAGGCGTCGAACTCGTGGGGCAACGGGCACATATTGTTGCGGTTCAGGCCTAGTGCAATCTCATCCGGTACCTTGGCATTCGGGGTGAGCGGCGTCTTGTGCCCCAGTTCGAGCATGCGCGCCATCAAAGCGGCTTGGCTGCCCTGGTTGTCGAGCACCGAATAGAAGCCCTTCTTGCGCCACTCGGCCTCGCCATGAGCGTCATAGAACAACCGGGTGGGCGCCACGGCCTTGCTGCGCTCGCCCTGGTAAACGGGCACCTTGCTGGCGCCGCGCACGGCGCCTTCGGCTGCCTCCAGCTTCAGCTGGCAGGCAGCGTCGTTGCAGGCGTGGCAGGCGACGCATTTTTCGGTGAAGATCGGCTGGACATCACGGGTGTAGGAGATGGCTGGACTTGCTTGAAGACCTTGCCCGAACGCCGCGCTACTGAGTAAGAGAGCGACAAAGCCGGCAAGCATACGATGCACCATGTGCGAGATGTCCTGATTATGTGCAGCCAACGCAATAAGCATGGGCTGTGTTTGTATTAATAGCTGAGTAAGACCCAGGCAACATGAACATATTTCATGGAAACCGAGCGCACCCCTAAAAACCGTGCAGCTTTGTTATGATTCAGCACTTTCTGATTTCCGCCCGTCCAGGTAGTTCATATGTCCGACCGCAGCGCTCGTCTTCACGCCCTTCAACAAGCACTTAAAGAGCGCATCCTGATTCTCGATGGCGGCATGGGCACCATGATTCAAAGCTACCGGTTGGAGGAAGCCGACTATCGTGGCACGCGCTTTGCCGATTGGCCAAGCGACGTCAAAGGTAACAATGACCTGCTGCTGCTGAGTCGTCCAGATATCATCGCGGCCATCGAGAAGGCTTACCTGGACGCGGGCGCCGATATCCTCGAGACCAACACCTTCAACGCCACCCAGATCTCCCAGGCCGACTATGGCATGGAATCGCTGGTGTATGAATTGAACGTGCAAGGGGCGCGCATCGCCCGCCAAGTGGCCGATGCCAAGACGCTGGAAACACCCGACAAGCCGCGCTTCGTGGCGGGCGTGCTCGGCCCGACCAGCCGCACCTGCTCGATATCTCCCGATGTGAACGACCCGGGCTACCGCAACGTCACGTTCGACGCGCTGGTGGAAAACTACATCGAGGCCACCCGCGGGCTGATCGAGGGCGGTGCCGACCTGATCCTGATCGAAACCATCTTCGACACCCTCAATGCCAAGGCGGCGATCTTCGCCGTGCAGCAGGTGTTCGAGGACGACGGCATCGAGCTGCCGATCATGATTTCCGGCACCATCACCGATGCCTCCGGCCGCACATTGTCCGGGCAGACCACCGAAGCCTTCTGGAACTCGGTCCGGCACGCCAAGCCTATATCCGTCGGCCTGAACTGCGCATTAGGCGCCAAGGACTTGCGCCCTTACCTGGAAGAGTTGTCGAGCAAGGCCGATACTCACGTTTCGGCCCACCCCAATGCGGGCTTGCCCAATGCCTTCGGTGAGTACGACGAAACCCCGGCGGAAATGGCGGCCGTGGTCGAGGAGTTCGCCGCCAGTGGCTTCTTGAACATCATTGGCGGTTGCTGTGGCACCACCCCTGGGCATATTCAGGCAATCGCCGAGGCCGTGGCCAAGTACCCGCCACGGCCAATCCCGGAGATCGCCAAGGCGTGCCGCCTCTCGGGCCTGGAGCCCTTCACCATCGATCGCCAGTCGTTGTTCGTCAACGTCGGTGAGCGCACCAACATCACCGGCTCGGCCAGGTTCGCGCGGCTGATTCGCGAGGAAAACTACACCGAGGCCCTGGAAGTGGCGCTGCAGCAGGTAGAGGCCGGCGCCCAGGTCATCGACATCAACATGGACGAAGGGATGCTCGACTCCCAGGCGGCCATGGTCCGTTTCCTCAACCTGATCGCCGGCGAGCCGGACATCTCGCGCGTGCCGATCATGATCGACTCTTCGAAGTGGGAGGTGATCGAGGCTGGCCTCAAGTGCATCCAGGGCAAAGGCATCGTCAACTCCATTTCCATGAAAGAAGGCGTTGAGCAGTTCAAGCACCATGCCCGCTTGTGCAAGCGCTATGGCGCAGCCGTGGTGGTCATGGCCTTCGACGAGGTTGGCCAGGCCGACACTGCCGCGCGCAAGCAGGAAATCTGCAAGCGCAGCTACGACATTCTGGTCAACGAGGTGGGCTTCCCCGCAGAAGACATCATCTTCGACCCGAATATCTTCGCTGTCGCCACCGGCATCGAGGAACACAACAACTATGCCGTGGATTTCATCGAGGCCTGCGCCTATATCCGCGACCACCTGCCGCACGCCTTGACCTCGGGTGGGGTGTCCAACGTGTCGTTCTCGTTCCGGGGCAATAACCCGGTACGCGAGGCGATTCACTCGGTGTTCCTCTACCACGCCATCGCCAACGGCCTGACCATGGGCATCGTCAATGCCGGGCAGTTGGAAATCTACGACCAGATCCCAGCGCCGTTGCGGGAAAAGGTCGAGGATGTGGTGCTCAACCGCACGCCCCAGGGCACCGATGCGCTGCTGGCCATTGCCGACGACTACAAAGGCGGCGGTGCCACGCGGGAAGTCGAGAACGAGCAGTGGCGCTCGCTGCCGGTGGAAAAGCGCCTGGAGCATGCGCTGGTCAAGGGCATCACGGCGTTCATCGTCGAGGACACCGAGGCGTGCCGCCAGCAATGTGCGCGGCCGATCGAGGTCATCGAAGGCCCCTTGATGAGCGGCATGAACGTGGTCGGCGACCTGTTCGGCGCCGGCAAGATGTTCCTGCCCCAAGTGGTCAAGTCGGCCCGGGTGATGAAGCAAGCCGTTGCGCACTTGATTCCGTTCATCGAAGCCGAAAAAGGCGACAAGCCCGAGGCCAAGGGCAAGATCCTGATGGCGACGGTCAAAGGCGATGTGCACGACATCGGCAAGAACATCGTCGGCGTGGTGCTCGGCTGCAACGGCTACGACATCGTCGACCTGGGGGTGATGGTGCCCGCCGAGAAGATCCTGCAGACGGCTCGGGACGAGAAATGCGACATCATTGGCCTGTCGGGCCTGATCACACCGTCGCTGGACGAGATGGTGCATGTGGCGCGCGAGATGCAGCGCCAGGGTTTCGAGCTGCCGTTGATGATTGGCGGTGCCACCACTTCCAAGGCCCATACGGCCGTGAAGATCGAGCCCAAGTACAGCAATGACGCCGTGATCTACGTCACCGATGCGTCTCGCGCCGTCGGCGTGGCGACGCAATTGCTGTCCAAGGAGCTCAAGGCGGGTTTCGTCGAAAGCACACGCCAGGACTACGAAGAGGTACGCGCGCGCACGGCCAACCGCAGCGCCCGGACCGAGCGCCTCACCTACGCCCAGGCAGTGGCGGCCAAACCCCAGTACGACTGGGCCGGTTACCAGCCAGCCGTACCCTCCTTCACTGGTACCAAGGTCCTGCATGACATCGACCTGCGCACCCTGGCCCAATACATCGACTGGACGCCGTTCTTCATTTCCTGGGATCTGGCGGGCAAGTTCCCGCGAATTCTCACGGACGAAGTCGTTGGCGAGGCGGCGACTGCCCTGTATGCGGACGCCCGCGAGATGCTCGACAAACTGATCGACGAAAAACTCATCAGTGCTCGCGCAGTGTTTGGCTTCTGGCCCGCCAACCAGGTGGCCGATGACGACATCGAGGTGTACGGCGAAGACGGCGCTGCGCTGGCGACCTTGCACCACCTGCGCCAGCAAACCATCAAGCCCGACGGCAAGCCCAACTGGTCGCTGGCCGACTTCGTGGCCCCCAAAGCCAGCGGTGTGACCGACTACGTGGGCGGGTTCATCACCACGGCCGGTATCGGGGCCGAAGAAGTCGCCAAGGCGTACCAGGACAAAGGCGACGACTACAGCTCGATCATGGTCAAGGCCCTGGCCGATCGCCTGGCCGAGGCCTGCGCCGAATGGTTGCATGAGCAGGTGCGCAAGGATTACTGGGGGTATGCCCGGGAGGAGCAGCTGGACAACGAAGCGCTGATCAAGGAGCAGTACCGTGGCATCCGTCCAGCGCCGGGCTACCCGGCATGCCCCGACCACACCGAGAAAGAAACCCTGTTCCGCCTGCTCGACGGCAGCGCCATCGGCGAAACCGGCCCAAGCGGCGTCTTCCTGACCGAGCATTACGCCATGTTCCCGGCCGCGGCTGTCAGCGGCTGGTATTTCGCCCACCCGCAGGCGCAGTACTTTGCAGTGGGCAAGGTGGACAAGGATCAGATCGAGTGCTACAGCACCCGCAAAGGTCAACCAATAAGTGTCAGCGAGCGCTGGCTGGCGCCAAACCTTGGGTATGACAGCTAAGGCACACCCGCATCCAGCGGTTCCCGTGGGGCGCAGCTGGAAACAAGGCGCGTCAGTGTTGATGCGCCATGTGATCGGTGAGCAGGATTAGGGGTGAGTGCCCCAATACACCGCCGTGATGACGACCAGCGCGACCAGGCACAGGATTGCCCAGGTATCGACGCCATGGCTGGGCTTGCGCAACTTCGTTGGATTGGTCATGGCATTGCCTCTTGTAGTGATTATGGGAATGCACCGCACAATCGGCAGTTAAGACCAGCAAAGACCTTTGCTCAAGCAGGGCTTTTCAGTATTCGACCGGTGACGTCAGGAACGGGTACTGATAGCCAGCCGTGCGCTCTATCGCGCTGTACGCCTTGAAGTCCACGCCGTGGTCGGCCAACTCCAGTCGTTTAAGCCATTGCCCGGCCTTGGCCTGGTCGATGCTCTGCAGCACAGGCAGGCTGTAATTGCGCAGGCCGTCGCGCCCGAACGGCAGGCCGTGGGCATCGTCATACAGCATGACCATGGCCCAGCCCCCAAGGCTGAAATGCCCGCCCATCAGTACACTCAAGCGCCCATCCAGACGCGCACGCAACGCCTCCCCCGAGCTGTTCACCGCACTGAACATGACATCCTTGCCTGGCTTGAGCCCCGCTTCCTCGAACGCCTGCATGGCCCCAAAGGCCATCTCGTCGTTGGCCGACCATACAAGCCGTGTCTGTGGGTAGCGTTCGAGCAGAAACCGCGCCTGCTCGTAGGCGCGCTGCCGGCTCCACCCGCCGTACACCACCTGCCGCAAGCGCACCTGGGGGAAGTCGGCCAAGGCGCGGCGCATGCCTTCTTCCCGGCGCTGCGAGGCAGGCGTAGTTTTCACGCCTGAGAACGCGACCAAATCCACTGGGCCACTGGTGGCAGGCAATTGCGCGATCATTTCACGCAACATCTGGAAACCGGCTTGTTCGTCATTGGTGGTCAAAGAACCCAACGGCTGCGCGAATTTGTCAGGCCGAGCGCTGACAGCCCGCGCCTGGCTAGGCGTCAAGCCGTTGTTGACCAGCAACAGCTTGACCCCCGTCCCTTGCGACAGGCGCATGATCTCAGGGGCGATGTACTGCTCGTTTACCAGTACCAGGTAATCAGGTCGCCTGGGCCCATCGAGGGCCGCCCGGGCCTGGCTCAGGGCAAGATCGGTCCGGCGCTCGCCATACTCCACACGCAAGTCCATGCCCAGTTCGTCAGCGGCGGACTGCATGAACCGGCTGTAGCTGGTCCAGAATGTCTCGTCTGGCGAGCCCGGGTTGAGGAAAACCACTGACACCGGCTGCGCACTTGCGCTCAATGGCAGGGCGAAGCACAGGCAAAGGCAGCGGTACAGGGCCTTGAGCATAGGCTGACGTCTCTGAAGCAAACCCAGGATTATACCCCTCGGGTCAGAACTGGCGCATAAATGGCAGTCAGTCTCACATAGTCCGTTTGGTTCTTTTCATATGCAAAAACATCACTTTTGCGCATAAATACAACCTGCTATGGTGCCCCGGCTCCGAACCGGAGTGCGCGGCCGTGCGCGCGAATAGCTGCATGCCTGAGACAGGACTTTTATGTACGTATATGACGAATACGATCAGCGGATCATCGAGGACCGCGTCAAGCAGTTCCGTGATCAGACCCGCCGCTACCTGGCCGGTGAGCTGAGCGAGGAAGAATTCCGCCCGCTGCGCCTGCAGAACGGCCTATACATTCAACGATTCGCGCCGATGCTGCGTGTCGCCGTTCCTTATGGCCAACTCAATGCCCGGCAGGTGCGTACCCTGGCCAAGATCGCCCGCGATTACGACAAGGGCTACGCGCACATTTCCACCCGCCAGAACGTGCAGTTCAACTGGCCGTCCCTGGAAGATATCCCCGACATCCTGGCCGAATTGGCGACCGTGCAGATGCACGCCATCCAGACCAGCGGCAACTGCCTGCGCAACACCACCACCGATCAGTTCGCTGGCGTTGCCGCCGATGAAGTCATCGACCCGCGCCCCTGGTGCGAGATCGTCCGTCAGTGGACCACGTTCCACCCGGAATTCGCCTTCCTGCCGCGCAAGTTCAAGATCGCCATCAACGGTTCGAAACAGGACCGCGCGGCCATCGAAGTGCACGACATCGGCCTTGAGCCGGTGCGCAACGACGCTGGCGAGCTGGGTTTCCGCGTCCTGGTCGGGGGCGGATTGGGCCGCACGCCGGTGGTCGGTTCGTTCATCAATGAGTTCCTGCCCTGGCAGGACCTGATCAGCTACCTGGACGCTATCCTGCGCGTCTACAACCGCTACGGCCGCCGGGACAACAAGTACAAGGCGCGGATCAAGATTCTGGTCAAGGCCCTGACACCTGAAGTCTTCGCCGAAAAGGTCGAGGCCGAAATGGTCCACCTGCGTGGCGGCAGCAGCACGCTGACCGAGGCGGAAGTGCAGCGCGTGTCGCGTCACTTCGTCGACCCGCAGTACCTGGCGCTGGACGATGTCGACTACAGCGCCCTGGACAGCGAACAGCCAGGGTTCGCGCGCTGGCGCTCACGCAACACCCGCGCCCATAAACGCCCTGGTTACGTGGCCGTGACCCTGTCGCTCAAACCCACCGGCGTTGCTCCAGGTGACCTCACCGACAAGCAGCTCGACGCCGTAGCCGACTTGGCAGAACGTTACAGCTTCGGCTTCCTGCGCACCTCGCACGAGCAGAACATCATCCTGGCCGACGTCGAGCAACGCCAGCTGCATGCCCTGTGGCTGGAGCTCCGCGAGAGCGGATTCGCCACCCCGAACATTGGCCTGCTGACCGATATCATCTGCTGCCCAGGCGGTGACTACTGCTCATTGGCCAACGCCAAGTCTATCCCCATCGCCGAATCCATCCAGCGTCGTTTCGACGACCTGGACTACCTGTTCGACATTGGCGAGATCGACCTGAACATTTCCGGTTGCATGAATGCGTGCGGTCACCACCACGTCGGTCATATCGGCATCCTGGGCGTGGACAAGAAGGGCGAAGAGTTCTACCAGGTATCGCTGGGCGGCAACGCCGCGCGCGACGCCAGCCTTGGCAAGATCCTGGGCCCCTCGTTCGCCCAGGACGACATGGCCGATGTGATCGAGAAGCTGATCGCCGTCTACGTCGAACAACGCACTGAAGAAGAGCGTTTCATCGACACGTACCAACGCATCGGCATCGACCCCTTCAAGGAACGCGTGTATGCAGCGAATCATTAAGCACAACCAGATCGTCGACGAAACCTGGCACCTGCTGCCTAAGGAAACTTCGTTCGACGAACTGACCAACTGCGACGACTACATCGTGCCCCTGCAGATGTGGCGCGACCATGCCCATGCCCTGAAAGCCCGCGACGGTGGCCTGGGCATCTGGCTGGACAGCGACCAGGAGGCTGAGGAGATTGGCGAGGACGTCCAACACTTCCAGGTCATCGCCCTGAATTTCCCTGCCTTCACCGACGGGCGCAGCTATTCCAATGCGCGCCTGCTGCGCGACCGCTACGGCTACAAGGGTGAGTTGCGCGCCATCGGCGATGTGCTGCGCGACCAGCTGTTCTTCATGGCCCGTTGCGGTTTCGATGCATTCGCCATCCGCGCCGACAAGGACCCCGAAGACGCCCTGCAGGGCCTGAAGGACTTCTCGGTCACCTACCAGGGTGCCACGGACCAGCCGCTGCCTTTGTTCCGCCGGCGCTGAGCCCGTTGTTCGTCACGGCCGTGCACCTGCCACGGTCGTGACGGGCAGCCCCCACACTCGACCACACCGGTACTCCGCACACATCAGCATTGTTGTCGCCGACGCAATTATGAAGTCTGCCTGGTGATGATTCTCGCTTTGTCCCAGGCACGCTACGCTTTTCGGACACATTCATGCCGAGGAGTCGAGCAATGTCCCGTCCACCGCTGCCACCTTTCACCCGCGACAGCGCCATTGAGAAAGTCCGTCTGGCCGAGGACGGCTGGAACAGTCGCGATGCTGCCAAGGTGTCGCTGGCCTATACCCCCGATACCGTATGGCGCAATCGCGCCGAGTTTCCCCGCGGGCGAGCCGAGGTTGAGGCTTTCCTGACCCGCAAATGGA
Organism: Pseudomonas sp. FYR_7; assembly: GCF_043106155.1. Taxonomy (NCBI): domain Bacteria; kingdom Pseudomonadati; phylum Pseudomonadota; class Gammaproteobacteria; order Pseudomonadales; family Pseudomonadaceae; genus Pseudomonas; species Pseudomonas sp. FYR_7. The sequence goes on along the minus strand of NZ_JBICMI010000023.1, from coordinate 29,435 downwards.
ACCGCGAGCTTGATTATCGGCTGATCAAGGAGCTTTGGGCCTTCACCGAAAACCGTATTGCCGTGCGCTATGCCTACGAGTACCGCGATGACAGCGGCCAATGGCACCGGGCGTATGGTAACGAGAACTGGGAGTTTGCCCCGGACGGGCTGATGCACTACCGGCACGCGAGCATCAACGAGCACCCAATCGCAGAAAGCGAGCGCAAGTTCCATTGGCCGCTCGGCCGACGCCCTGATGATCATCCGGGCCTAAGCCAGTTGGGGCTCTGAACCACGGCCAGGCGCACAGGGGCGCTTTGAGGCCTGCAAGCGGTGTACAGTAGCTGCACAACAACATCGCCAAGGAGCCCGCCCATGACCGTGACGCTGTCACCGCTGCATATCGATTGCGACTTCGATTCTGGCAACATCGAAGTCATCGACGCCAGCAATCCTGCCCAGGTCCGCCTCGCCATCCGGCCGGACACCCACAGTGGCCACTACCAGTGGTTTCACTTTCGCGTCAGCGGCCTGACGCCTGGGCAGAAACACCGGTTCAGCCTCGACAACGCTGCTGGCTCGTCTTACAAGAATGCCTGGACTGGCTACAACGCCGTGGCCTCTTACGACCAGCAGGCCTGGTTTCGGGTGCCCAGCCAATTCGATGGTACCGCCCTGAGCTTCGAGATCACGGCGCAGCAACCGCAGATCTGGTTCGCCTACTTCGAACCCTACCCCCGTGCACGCCACAATCAACTGATCGAACGTGCGCTCGCCCTCCCCGGCATCACATTGCTGGCCAGCGGCCGCAGCATCCAGGGTCGCGACATCCCGCTGCTGCGCGCAGGCGACGGTGCAGCGGGCAAGCGCAAGGTGTGGTTCATCGCCCAGCAACATCCCGGTGAGCACATGGCCGAGTGGTTCATGGAGGGGCTGATCGACCGTTTGCAGGCTGGCGACGCCACTGTCCAGCAACTGCTGAGCCGCGCTGATCTGTACCTGATTCCTAACATGAACCCTGATGGTGCCTTCCTGGGCCATCTACGCACCAATTACGCCGGCAAGGACCTTAACCGCGCCTGGCAGGACGCCAATGTCGAGCTCACTCCGGAAGTGTTCTTCGCCCAGGCGCAGATGAAACAATATGGTGTGGACGCCTTCATCGACGTGCACGGGGATGAAGAAATCCCCCATGTATTCACTGCCGCCTGCGAGGGCAACCCAGGTTACACAGCCCGCCTCGCCCACCTGGAAGAAACCTTCCGCAACACGCTGATGAGCCTGACGGCAGACTTCCAGACCACCCATGGGTACACCCGTGACGCGCCAGGTAAGGCCAATACGACGTTGGCCTGCAACGCCGTGGGGATGGCGCACGACTGCTTGTCACTGACCCTGGAGATGCCGTTCAAGGACCACGACGATGCCCCCGACCCGCGCACGGGCTGGTCAGGGCTGCGCTCCAAGGCATTGGCGAGCGCCGTATTGGATACGCTCGCCGCGATGGTAGACGACCTGCGCTGAGCCTGTTCCTGCCCTCAGAACTGGACGTCCAGTACCACGCTGTCCGAGTAGCCGGCAGCCGGCGGCGTGGCCTGGTCGGTATAGACGCGGGCATTGTAGTTGAATACCTGACTGCCAGTGCCCGTGCCCATGCCCGGGTTGACGTCGGCGTCGGCACTGGCCCGCCTGGCGCTACCGCTCGCGCCCCAGCGAACGGTGCCGGCGCCCTTGTAGATGTCGTATGCCAGGTAATTGTTGGCAGCCGACTTCATGCGCCGCCGCCCGCTCAGCACGTTCTGCCCATCGCTGAGCCCGACGCTGTAGGCACTGCCTTTGGTACAAGAAACGCTCAGGCTCTGGGTTACCGTTGCGAAGGCGCTGACCACAGGCGCAGAACCGAAGTTGATATTCGGTGTAACGATCTGGCAATCATTGGTCACCGTCAGGCTGACGGTCAGGTACTGGGTGCCTGATCCGGTATCCCGCCCGATGCACAACCCGCCCAGCGAAAGCCCTTCACAATAGTTCCAGGTCCAATCCAGCTTGAGGGTCTCCCGATAGAGACCTGCCGCCACGTTACTCCCGATCTGGGTGCGAAGGTACAACGGTACAGTCTTGGGCGTACCGTTGAGCAAGCCCAGCAGGTCGAGGATACCCGTGCGTCCGTACTCGAATGCAACACCGCGGCTGATGGGAAAGTTGGTGGTGGCATCGGCGTAGAGCGTATACGGGATGACATCCCCTGTAGGGCCAAGCAACACCCCCGTGGACGGCTGTACCGTCAGCTTGAACGAGTCGGTGTTGCTGAGCACGCTCAATACCGTGCCATTGCACTGTAAACCGGCGTTCGCCGTGGATGCTGTCTGCACGGCGGTGCGAACCTGGGTTGAATTGAGGGCGCCGAACAGAGCGGGCGCGGTGGCCACCGACGCGCACTTGGCCAGGGCAGGCTCTGCGCAGAGCGCTAGAAACCCTGCGCAGAGCCAGGCTTGATGGCGGCTCACTTGCACACCAACGGCCCGACCAAAGGGATCGAGCCGGTGCTTTCTGGCAGGGTGAAGTCGACCTCGCACTGCCCTCCCCCCGCCAGTTCGACCTGCAAGCGGTTAGTGGCCTGCAAATTTTCCAGGTAAACCAGCCCATCCCACCCCACCACGGCCTGGGCGCCGCTTTGCACGTGTCTGACGCGGCTCCCCAGGCTCAGCGGTCGCTGATTGCCATCCACCAGTTCCAGGCTGGCTGCCTGCACCTGCTTGAGTTCGAAGTCGAGCAGATAACCGCTGCCACGGCGTACGGCAACGCGTTGCTCGACGTGCGGTGCCAGAATGTCAGGCGGCAAATCCATCGGGTCTATTTCATATTTGCCTCGGTAGTAGGCACTGCTATAGGGCACAAGCAGGTGACCGCGTTTGTCGGTGCGGCCTACCGGCTGGTTTTCGTATCGCACGGGCACATCGGCGTAGCCAGAGGTGCTGACCACGACGAACGCATCATCGATGCGGTTGGCCGCGAACAGGCCGGCGTCCATCCACACGATCGAGCCGCTGGCATCGGCCCACCGGGTCATTTCTCCACTGCTGCCGTAGACACCCGCCTGCAGCTGGACCGACTGCAGGCGCCAGGTGGCGTCGGCCTGGCGGTAAGCCTGGCGATCGCTACCGGTGGCATACCCGAGGTTGTAGCCCACCCCGGTACCCACCGGAACCGCCCGGCTGTAGTTGGCCCGCTGCTGGTGCTGGCCGTCTTTGTTGCGTTCGATGCCCAAGGCCAGGGTGCCGGTCATGTCGAACGGAATCACCAGTTGCGCCTGCGCCGCCCATTGGCGATCACCCACCTCTCGGTTAGCAGAGAAGTAAATACTGCTGTTGCCCCACAGGGGCCTGCTGTAACTGAGGTTGATCAAACGTGTGCGGGTGCCGTCCCCGGCGCGCACATCGAAATAACCGGCGCCCAGGTTCCGTACTGGTTGAGGTTCAAACTCAGCGTCACCTGCTCGCTGCTCCTGCTCAGCTGCATGTCGCGCCGGTCGATGCGGGTTAGGTCGGCGTAATCGCCATGGCGTTGCAGGCGCTGGTAGCTGAACCCCAGGCGTTGACTGTTGTATTGATAACCCAGGGCGGTTTGCTGACCTTGGTTGCCTTCGAAACGGCTTTGGGCAAGTGCAGCATTGAGCACCCCGAACTGCCCTAGGCGCATGTTCGTCCCCAGGCCCCCGAGCATCAGGGACTCGGCCGTTTGCGCATGGGCCTCCAGCGTGAAGGTATCGCTCAGGCCGTGGCGCAGGCTGGCCGAGGCCACGCCTGGGCCGTATCCGAAGTCGCGCACCCCATAGTCACGCCTGAGACTGCCGGCTGCCACCGCATAGTCGGTCAACCCTTTTTGCAACAGGCTGCTGGTCACATAGAACGGCAGGGTCGTGGACACTTGCCTGCCCAGGGTGTCGGTGGTCACCACCACTGCCTCGTCGGCACCGTTGATGAAAGGGACGTTGGTCAGCGTATAGGGGCCAGGCTGCAACTCGGTGGTGCTGGCCCGGTAACCATTGATGAAAAGCTCAAGGGACGTTGGCACGGCCGCTTCGCCTGCGAAGGCGGGCAACGGGTAGGTCACAAGGTCTGGCCGGGCAGCAAAATCCCTGGATAGCTGCAGCCCGCCCAGGCGCACTGAGCTACTCCAGGGCAAGGCGGCGGTGATCAGGTCACCGGCCTCGACGGTCAGCATCCGTTGCTCGTCGGTGAAGCGCCAGGTGGTGTCGTAACGCAGGAATCCATCACCCGTGCCACTGCGCGTCACGCCGTTGAACGAGCGCCGCCACTGGCCAGTGCTGGACACGGTCCCCCAGCTGTCGAACACGCGTAGTTCATTCCAGGCGGCGAGGTAGGTGCCGCTGTCATCGGTATCGTTCAGGTACAGGTCATAGTTGAACAAGGCACCGAAGCTGCTGCGCGCATCGGTAGGCGGGTAAAGCGTGCGCTCACCGACTTGCTGGTCCGGCAACCAGCCTGGGGGCACATCCAGCCGCAGTTGCTGGTTCTGGCTGTCATATTCGGCATGCATCCCAGCAACGGCGTCCAGGGCCACGTCGCCTGAGGGGTCGCCGGGCAACGCAAGGCCTGCTGCGCGCAGCACGTCACTGCCTATGTAAAGGCGCCCGGCCTTTTGCTGCACCGGCACCAATTCAGCCTTTGGCATCTGGTTCACCGTGAGGTCCAGGTACAAGGTGGCATCGGCAACCGCCGACAGCTCCGTTGGCGGCGGCGGCAGGTCGTCTGCCAGCACCAGGGTAGAACCGGCCAGTGCCAGCCCCAGATACCCCAGGCGCTTCGTCGCGAACCTCTTCACGCATCGGTCCTGACCATTGCCGGGCCCTCCCTGGCCCTGTGACTTGCCTGTAACTTATCGACCCTGGTTGATGACGGCCGCCTCGCCCTGGCCGTTGACCCGGCCCTTGAGTGTTCCATCGGCCCCCACGGCCAGCGGCGCTGGCCAGCGCATGCTGGCCCCGGGCAGTACATAGCCCAGCAGCCCTTCTGCAACTGGTTTGGCCTGGTTGCCTTGCTGCACCACCACATCGGTCAGGCGTGCATGCACCGGGCCGGTGTTTCGCAACTCGATGTACGGCTTGCCCTGTATCATCACCGGCTGCCAGGTCAGCTGGGGCTTGCCTACACCCTGCTCGTTGCGCTCGCCGTTCGGGTCCGGGCGGCCCCACAAGCCTTCCCCGTAGACGAACAGCGGCACCGAGTAGCGCATCTGCAGGCGAATTGCGGCCGTGGTCCCGGCCTCGGCCTTGTCCACGGGCACTGCGGGGGGAATTTCGTCGATGATGATGCGGTAGGCCTGTTCCTGACCGGCAGGTGCCGCACCTGTGCGCGTCAGGCGAATGAGCTGCTTCTGACCGGGTGCGATAGTGGCCACCGGCGGGCTGCCGATGATTTCACGTTGTGCGCTGAACTGCTCCTCGAAGCGCCCCTGACGCCAGGCAAATACACGCACTTGAAGGCTTGCCGCCGCGGTCCCGCGATTTTCCAGCCACAGCGCCCCTGCCTTCTGTCCCGCTTCCAGCACAGGGTCAATGGGCCAGATCAGTACCGACGTGGCGGCTAACACCGGCTGGCCAGCCACGCTGCACATCAGCAACAAGGCTCGGATCCATTTGCTGCGTTCTCTCATGAAGCCCTCCTTGGACGGTATGGTGGCGAATCGACCGGTCACCAGGTCAATGTCACCTGGACCACGTCGGTATAAGTACCGGCAGGCACCGTTCCGGGTAGTTGGAGCCTTCCGTAGACTGGCAGCCTTACCGCTGCAGGGTCGGCATAACTCACGTTCACGTTTTGCCCAATGCCGATGCCCTGCGCCAACGCAGCATCCTGGTACAACTGGTAGGGCACTACCTGCGTGCCTCCCGTACGCTTGAGGTTGCGCAAGCCTGCGTTCGCGTTCTGGCCAGCATCCAGGCTCATGCTCAGCACTACCCCTGGCGTGCACTGCAGCGTCACGCTCGAACCGCCCAATGCCGTACTCAGCACGGCCGTGGACAAGGCTGACTGCGTACCGTAGTTCAGAGTGCCGTACTGCGTGGCGCCCCCTATGACCAGACAACCGGCGACAACTTGCGCATTTACCGCGAAGGTACTGGTGGTGGCCGCACCCAGGGGGCCAGCCAGCATCAGCATGCACCCGGCAACGGTCCCTGCACGCCAAACGCGCATGCCTCAGAACGACAGCTCGACGGCGACGGTGTCGGTATAGACCCCCGCGGGCAGACCTGCCTTGCCACGCGCCTGCCCATAGAGGTTGACGGTTTGCGCGACCCCGGTGCTGGTCGGCAACGTGATCGTGCCGTCGATGGCCAGCAACTGCGTGCGCCCCGCATCGGTATAGAAGTCATAGGGAACGAAATTGCCGGCGCCGTCTGCCAGAGCACGGGTGCCCCCGGTGGACTGACCATCGTGGGCGCCTGCGCGTACTCGAATGGCCGGCACCGTGCCCGCTGAACACAGCACACTCAGTGCCCCGCCGCTGCCGCCGAGCACCTGCGCGTTGGCCGTACCGAACAAGGCATCCTGAGTGCCGAAGTTCAGGCTGCCGAAATTCAGGCCCGAGGTGCCTGAGCTGCCGTTGACCTGGCAAGCCGCAATCAGGGTCAGTGTCGAGTTTATGGTACCGGTGACGGTGGCTGCCGGCGCCTGGGACGCCAGCGCCATGCCCAGCCCGGCGAGGATGCAGCGTGAGAGGTGGGTTCGCATCGATATCTCCTTGATGGGTTACCAGTCCAGGGTCACTCTGAGGGTGTCGCGATACAGGCCAGCGGGTAGCGCACGAGGCTGTGCGACCAGCACGCCATAGATGGGAATGGGCATCTGCCGGGTGCTGCTGATGACGAAGGGCCGAGCCTGGCCGACCGGATAGTGGCTGCGGCCAGCAGGATCGACGGCCAGTTGGTAAGGGATCAACTCGCGCCCATTGCTCAGGCGGCGTATCCCGTCGTCGCCGTTCATGCCCGCATTGATGCTCACCCTGAACGCACGCACTTCAGGCGTGCAGCTGATCTGCAAGCTGCCCTGGGTGCCGACGTCATCCACTCGACTGCGCACGGGCTCTTCCCAATTGGGGCCTCGGGCACCGAAATCCATCAATCCAGGGTTGGCCAGTGTCGCCGGTTGCGTTTCATCGCTGCTGATCTGGCAAGCAGCGCTGATGATCAGTTGCGCCTGGATGAAACCGGTGCTGGTGCCGTGCGCCGCCCCGCCCGGTACGATCAAGGGACCAAGGGTCAGCAGCAGCATCGAGGAACGGTTCATGGCCTCACGTCCTTGTGCATGGGTTGACCTACCAGGTGACCGTCACTTTGAGCATGTCGGCATACCGCCCTGCTTCAGGGGCCCAGGCCAGCTTGTCCAGCCTCGCGTACAACGGCAGGTCGACCCAGCCGCTGCCAGGCACCCGTGATGATTGCGGCTCATCGACCAACATCGGCTGCCGCCCGGCCGCATCACGAAATAACCGGTAGGGAATGGGCCTGGCGCTGGAGCCTGACATGGCCAGGAACCGCACCGCACCGCTCCCACCATGTTGGCCAGCGTCCACGCGTACCTGATAGGGCGTGTCCGGGTTGCACTCCAGCCGCGGCACTGAAGGCCCCAACAGCGTTCCACTTCGAGATGCTTGCGGGCCATCCAATCGTGACACTGCACCAAAGTCGATGCGCCCGAGTGCCTGTGCTCCCGCCTCCCGGGCAGGGTTGACGAGCATGCAGCCGCGCTCCACCAACACCCTCACTTCGACCAGAAAATCTGCCGCCACGGCACTGCCGACTGGCAGCAGGCCCACAAGCGCGGCAAACAAGCGATTGTTCACGTTAGCGTCCCTGCCATTCAACACTCGTTTCAAGCCTAGCAGCGGGCTCACCTTCGAACCGGCCGACACGCCTGTTTTTTGGTATTAGCAAAAAAGCAGTAACGGCCATGGCAAGATCTGGACAGCGCGAAGCAGCCTTCATGCAAAGTGGGTTCAACGGCCAAGCACGGCAGGCGAGGCGATATTCTGATAGGGTATATCACCATTATCCTGCCCCAGACTCTTGCGGCATGCAGGGTCCCAAATGACAGGAGCGTTATCTTCGATGACCACCGACCGAACCCTTGCACAGGCGATCGAACGCTGCGCTCAAGAGCCCATTCAAGTGCCGGGTAGCGTTCAGCCTCACGGTTTTGTTCTGGTGCTCGACCCCGAGCATCTGCAGGTCCTACAGGCGAGTGAAAACATCGTGCAGTGGCTGGGAACGCCCGCCGAATCGGTGCTCGGTTGCAACTTCGGCGAAATCGTCCAGGCCGGCTTTGACTTGCGCCAGCAGTTGGCGAGGCTGCCGGAGGACGAGGTCTTTCCTTTCCATATCGGTGATGTGCGCTTGCACGACACGGCACCTTGCCGGGAGGAGCTCCATCTGCTGGTACACCGGCACGATCAAGTGCTAATCGTCGAGTTCGAGCCGCACAGAGTGCCCGAGGACCTGACGGCCCAAGGTGATTACTACCCATTGGTGCGCACCTTCGTCAGCAGCCTGCACCTGGCGGGCAGCCTGGAAGAGTTGTTGCAGCAGACCGTGATTCAGCTCAAGCGCGTGACCGGCTTCGGACGGGTCAAGGCCTATCGCTTCGATGCCGAGGGCAATGGCCAGGTACTGGCCGAGGTTGCCGACGCAGGTTATCCAAGTTTCCTGGGCCTGTGCTTCCCTGCCTCGGACATACCGCGTCAGGCGCGTGAGCTCTATCGGGTCAACCGCATCCGCGTCATCGAAGATGCCAACTATCAGCCGTCTCCCTTGATACCGCCACTCAACCCAACCACCGGCAAACCGCTGGACATGAGCTTCACGAGCTTGCGTAGCGTATCGCCCGTGCACCTGCAATACATGCGCAACATGGATACGCTGGCATCGATGTCATTGTCCATCGTGGTGGATGGCAAACTGTGGGGACTCATTTCGTGCCATCACGCACAACCGCGATCGGTGGCCCTGCGCACACGTACCGCTTGTGAACTGCTGGCCAGCGTCCTGTCCCTGCAGATCGAATCCCGTGAAGCCCATGCCCGCACTCACCAGTTACTGGAGTTGCGGCGGTACATCGTGCGGATGATTTCTTCCATGGCCGACCACGATAGTGTCAGCGAAGGCCTGCGTACGTTGCCCGATGTGCTCCTGGCGTTTGCAGGTGCTCAAGGCGCTGCGATCATTTCTGCCGAGCATTGCGAGCTGATCGGAGCTGTCCCGCCAGAGGCACAGGTCAATGCGCTGGTCCATTGGCTAGCCCGCCAAGGTGAAGATGTTTTCCAGACGGATAATGTACGCCGTGACGTCAGCGAGCTGCCCGAATTGGCCGAGCATGTCGGCGGCGTACTGGCAGTGGCCATCTCTAAAATCCACTCGCACTACCTGCTGTGGTTCCGCCCCGAACAGGTGCGTAGCGTCCAATGGGCTGGGCAGCCTACCAAGGAAGTCGCACCACTGGGCAACCTCGCGCCTCGCCATAGTTTCGAACGCTGGCAGGAGCAACTGCACGGTTACTGTGCACCCTGGGACCCGTTGGTCATCGAGGGCGTAATGGAGTTGCGCAATGCGGTCCTGGGTATCGTGCTGCGCAAGGCTGAAGAACTGGCGCAGATGGCCAACGAATTGCGCCGCTCCAACAAGGAGCTCGAGGCATTCTCGTATAGTGTTTCCCACGACCTGCGGGCGCCCTTGCGCCATATCGCGGGGTATACGGAATTGCTGGGCGAAATGGAAGGCAACGGTTTGAGTGAACGGGGCAAAAGGTTCTTGCAACACATCGGCGAAGCGGCGCATTTTGCCGGCAACCTGGTCGACAATTTGCTACATTTCTCGCACATGGGCCGCTCTGCCCTGCGCATGTCGGAAGTGGACCTCAACGCTCTGGTCGAAGCCATTCGCGCTGAACTGGCACCCGACTACGCCGGGCGTGAGATCATCTGGGACATCGCGCCGCTGCCCCGGGCCTATGGCGACCCGGCATTCATCAACCTGGCATTGAACAACCTGGTGGCAAATGCCATCAAATACACCCGTGGACGGACACCTGCCCGCATCGAGATCACAGCAGTGCAGCACCCAACCGAGACCGAGGTCTGTATCCGGGACAATGGCGTGGGCTTCGACATGGCCTATGCCAGCAAGCTGTTCGGCGTCTTCCAGCGCTTGCATCGCATGGAGGATTTCGAAGGCACGGGCATTGGCCTTGCCAGTGTTCGCCGCATTATTGAAAGGCACGATGGCCGTGTCTGGGCCGAAGGCCAGATCGACAAAGGCGCCAGTTTTCATTTCACTTTACCGCGCCCATCCGCGACACACTGAGGTACCGCACCTATCATGCTCAAACCCATCTTGCTGGTCGAGGACAACCCTCGGGACCTGGAGCTGACACTCCTGGCACTGGAGCGCAGCCAGTTGGCCAACGAAGTCATCGTGCTGCGCGACGGCGCAGATGCCTTGGATTACCTGTTGCGCCGCGAGGCCTACGCCGACCGCGACGACGGCAACCCTGCCGTGATTTTGCTCGACCTCAAGCTGCCGAAAGTCGATGGGCTGGAGGTACTGAAGGCGCTGCGTGCCTCCCCGGAGCTGCGCAGTATTCCGACCGTGATGCTGACCTCGTCCCGCGAAGAACCCGACCTGCTGCGCGCCTACGAACTGGGCGTCAACGCTTATGTGGTCAAACCCGTCGAGTTCAAGGAATTCGTTGCCGCCATTTCCGACCTGGGCATCTTCTGGGCGGTACTCAACGAGCCTCCACCCGGCTCGTTGCGCCTGAACCGTCGCGGCAACTGAGGCCTGCACCACGATGCAGTCTACCCCGCTGAATCTACTGATGGTCGAAGACAGCTCGATGGACGCCGAGCTCACCCTGATGCGCCTTGAGCGCAGCGGTCTGCGCATCCAGTCTCACCTGGTCTTCGATCACAACGGCGTCGAGCATGCCCTTCGCGAAGGGCGCTATGACCTGATCCTGTGTGATTGCGTATTGCCTGGGTCATCCGGCACCGAAGTGCTCTCGATCGCCCAACGCCTGGCCCCTGATGTGCCCTTCATTTTCCTCTCCGGTATCTACGGCGAGGAACATGCGGTAGAGATGATCCGCCTGGGCGCCACCGATTACGTGCTCAAGAAAAACCTGCCGTTGTTGCCCAAGGCAGTGCGCCGTGCACTCACCGAGGTGCAGGAGCGCCAGCGCAGACGCCGCGCCGAAGAGGCCTTGGCGGAGGTGGAAGCACGCGCGCGCATTGCTATCAACGCTGCGGGCATGGGGACCTGGGACTTGAGGCCCCAAGAGGGAGTGCTGGCGTGGGATGAACGCTGCAAGGCAATGTTCGGCCTGCCGCTGGACACCGAGATGAGCCTGGAGGTGTTCTACGCTGGCATTTATCCAGACGACGTGGAGATGGTTCGCAAAGCTGTCGACCTGGCCATGCTCCCGGAAAGTGGCGGCAACTATCGCATGGAGTTTCGCATCGTGCCGCCCGATGGCCAGGAGCCCCGGTGGGTCCTGAGCAGTGGCCAGAGCCAGTTCGTCGACGGCAAGTGCGTACGTTTTTCAGGTGTTCTTCAGGATGTTCACACCCAGCGCGTGGCCACCCAGGCATTGCGCCAACTCAACGAAATGCTCGGCGAGCGTGTCGAGCGACGTACCCGCGAGCGCGACCGTGCCTGGGAGCTCTCCCAGGACCTGCTGGCCGTGCTCAACCACGACCTGACACCGGTGGCGCTAAACCCAGCCTGGGAAGCCAGTCTGGGCCTTTCGCGTGAACGTTTGAGCCAGTCGTCGCTGTTGCACCTGCTACCAGAGGCGGATCAGGAACTGCTGCTAACCGAACTGGCGTCCCTGGCCCATGGGCGCACCAGCGCGCGGTTTGTGGGCCGGATTCTTCACGCAGGTGGCCAGCAGCGTTGGCTGTCGTGGGTTGTGGTACCCGAGGACACCCTGCTCTACGTGGTCGCGCGGGACATTACCAGTGAGCGTGAAACGGCAATGGGTTTGGCCGAGGCCAATGCCCGCCTGCGCGAACAGATCAGCGAGCGTGAGCGTATCGAGGCCGCCCTGCAACAGATGCAGCGTCTGGAGGCTGTGGGCCAGCTTACCGCGGGCGTGGCCCACGACTTCAACAACTTGCTGACTGTGATCCTGACTGGGGCGAGCTTTCTGGAGCGCGACCTGGTGAAAGCCGATGTCGAGAAGGCACGAACCAGGCTTACTCACATCAGGGAAGCGGGTGAACGCGGCGCCAAGCTGACCTCGCAATTGCTGGCATTTTCCAGGCGCCAACGGCTCGAACCCGTGCCGCTGAACCTGAACCGCACGCTTGATGGACTCGAAGAACTGCTACGCCGCACCCTGGGCGGCAATGTCTCTGTACGCCTGGATCTGGACAAATCACTCTGGCAGGCGCTTACGGACCCGACCCAGACCGAGATGATCATCCTGAACCTGGCGATCAACGCCCGCGACGCCATGCCCGAGGGCGGCCAGCTGACCTTGTCCACACGCAACACGCGCATCGATGACTTGCCACGCCGCCCGGAAGATCCAGACCCTGGCGAGTACGTCATGATGAGCATCCGCGACACGGGGTGCGGCATGAGCGAGGAGGTACTGGCCAAGGTCTTCGAACCGTTCTTCACCACCAAGGACATCGGCAAGGGCTCCGGCCTGGGCCTGGCGCAGGTCTTCGGGTTTGCCAAGCAGTCGGGCGGCGGGGTGCGCATTGATACCGCACCGGGTAGAGGCACCGAAGTGGCCGTCTATTTGCCTGCGGTGAAGGATCAGGTCGTGAGCGAACCGGAACCGCTGCCATTGACCCATACCATCACCGAGAGCGGCTACAACCGTAATGTGCTGCTGGTGGATGACGACCATCTGGTGCGCGACATGCTAGGCGATGTCCTGCGTCAGTATGGGTATCAGGTTCGCCAGGCACACAGCGGGGAGCAGGCACTGGCCCTGCTGGACGATGATATCGACTTGCTTCTCACCGACTTCGCCATGCCTGAGTTCAATGGCGCTCAGCTGGCCATGGCGGCCAGAGAGCGCTACCCCAACCTGCGCGTGGTGTTCCTGACGGGTTATGCGGAGCTCCAAGGGCTGGACTTGCCCGATAGCCTGGTCATTCAAAAGCCGGTACAAGCTGACGAACTTGCCAGGGCACTGAACGAGATGCTGGGTACAGCGAGCTGACGCATAGGTTGAGGATCCGCCAGGGACGGCTTTTGAAAAGAGGCGCTTTGCAGGATGCGCCTCTCGATCAAAGGAAATCTGCCGGAAAATTGCGAATCTCAGAAACGACGAATTCAGCGCTGGTAGCCCATGCACTGAAAATAGAAATGTAGAAAATGGCAGGGGCGGCTGGATTCGAACCAACGCATGGCAGGATCAAAACCTGCTGCCTTACCGCTTGGCGACGCCCCTGTATCGGATGCAGCTGAAGCTGCTCTGACAACTCCAAGTAACTGACAACGCGTTGTTGTCTTGGAATGCGCGGCACTTTATCAACAATGTTGGAGCTTGGGAAGCCCTCTGTTAAAAAAATTACCGAAAAACAGCGAGTTAGTCGTCAGCAACAATGCGGCAATACCGTTCGTCGCATTCCTGCCCCTTCTCGTCAACGCAATCGCAAACCTTCATTCCAATGGTTATCGCCACCGTCATGCTTCTGGAGGATGCCATGCCTGTTTCACACGATCTGTATCAAGACCTGCACTACCCTCGTGAAATCGTTCAACAACGCCGTCAGACCGATAAAGCCCTGGACCGCTTGCTCGACGAATATGTCGACATTGACAACCAGGTGCTGGCGGCCGAATCCATCTCGGCAGGCAATTTCGAGGACGAAGACCTTCGCCGTCTCAAGGAGCGCCGGTTGACCGTGAAGTACATGATCGAGCGTCAACTGCAACCCAAGGCATAAGGTGCCCGGGTGCGGTGACCTATCGCAGCAGGTGATCACTGACGGTCATTTTCTCGATTGGTCATACAACCAAGGCTAGTGCAAGATTCTCGCTACCGTCTGTTACAAGGAAACGAGCCTTTGCCCGCTTGGATACCTGCCCCGCTGCGCCACCTTGGCAAGCGCTTTAGTCACTGTGCAGCAGCGCCCAGCAGTGACTTGGCTGCCGCTTTCGATGACAAGGCCCGCCGATGCGGCTTTACGCTCAGCGAGAGTCAACGTCAGGCCATCACCTGCATATCGCAGCAGGTTGAACAGCACAGAGCGGGGCACGCTACGGGCGTGTACCTGCACGGCCCGGTCGGTCGTGGTAAAAGCTGGTTACTCGATGGCTTCTTCCAGTGGGTGCCCAGCCCAGCCAAGCTGCGCTGGCACTTCCATGATTTCTTCGCCCGCTTGCATCAGGGCGTGCATCGCCACCAGGCAAGTGGTGACGCCATCGGCATCACGCTCGACGAATTGATCGGACAGCACGACATCCTGTGTTTCGATGAATTTCATGTGCATGACATTGGGGATGCCATGCTGTTGACGCGGTTATTCGAGGCCCTGTTCGCACGCGGCACATTGCTGGTGCTCACCAGCAACTACGCACCTGAAGGGCTGTTGCCCAATCCGCTCTACCACCAGCGATTCCAGCCTGTGATCGACCTGATCAACCACTGCATGGTCATCAAGGAAGTCGGCGGTAAAACGGACTTTCGCAGCCTGCCGGCCAACCGTGCGCTGCAACGCTTCACGCAGGGCCGTTACATCTGGCCCGGTACCGATATGCAGCGCCAGTCCCTGCACATGCCCACGGCCCAAGGCGATACCCTCATGGTCAATAATCGACCGCTACGCCTACAGGGCGCTGAGGGCGACCAGATCAGGTTCACTTTCGAAGACCTGTGCGAGCAGCCCACAGCCGTGATCGATTACCTGGCACTTGCCCAGCAATACTCCCACTGGATCATCGAAGGCCTGGGCGACCTGGGGACATGCTCGCTTGCTGCCCAGCAGCGTTTCGTCAACGTGGTCGACGTGCTCTACGACCAGGACCGGCAACTGACTCTCATTGGCTCGCGCCCGCTGGCAGAAAGCCTTGAGGGATCGCTTGCAGACCTGATGCGCACGCGTAGTCGCCTGGGCCAGCTACAGCAAGTGGGCCCCGCAGGCGCCGAAAGCTGAGCGGGGCCGGATCAGCCTTCTTAGCTCGCCCTCGCAAGCCCTGAGAGCACCGCTTCGATTTCTTGCAGGACTGCCGGATCGTCCACCGTAGAGGGAGGCGTGTACGCTTGGCCATCGGCGATCTTGCGCAGTACCGCCCGCAGAATCTTGCCTGACCGGGTCTTGGGCAGACGCTTGACCAGCCGGACCTGATTGAAGCAGGCCAATGCGCCAATCTCCTCACGTACGCTGGCCACAAGATCGACGAGCAACTGCGACTCCACAATGCCGGCGCCGTCCTTGAGCACCACCAACGCGAGTGGCACCTGCCCTTTGATGTCATCGTGAACGCCGATCACTGCGCACTCGGCGACAGCAGAATGACGCGCGACCAGATCCTCCATCTCGCCGGTGGAAAGACGATGCCCGGAAACATTGATCACATCATCTGTGCGACCCATGATGTAGACGAACCCGTCCTCATCCAGATAGCCGCCGTCACCTGTGTGGTAGTAGCCGGGGTACGTACTTAAGTAAGCCTGGACATAGCGCGGGTGATCGCCCCACAACGTCTGGCTGCAGCCTGGCGGCAACGGCAGTGCGATGACGATCGCGCCCTGGTGATTGGGCCCGACCAGATGGCCGTCGTCATCGAGCACCTGCACATGGTACCCGGGCACCGCGCGATTGCTCGACCCTGCTCTTGCCGCGCTACCCTCGAGCCCCACGCAGGGCGCAGTCACCGGCCAGCCGGTCTCGGTCTGCCACCAATGATCATGCACCGGCTTGCCGCTTACCCGCTCCAGCCATTGATGGGTACTGGAATCGAGTTTTTCGCCTGCCAGGAACAACTGGCGCAACGAACTCAGGTCATGCTTGCGTAGCAGTTCGGCGTCAGGGTCCTCCTTGCGGACGGCACGCATGGCCGTGGGCGCACAGAACAGCGCATTGACCTTGTACTGCTCAACCACCCGCCAGTAGGCAGAAGCATCCGGTGTGCGGATGGGCTTGCCTTCGTAAAATACACTCGTGCAGCCGCACATCAGCGGCCCGTACACGATCAAGGAGTGCCCCACCACCCAGCCCACGTCGGAGATGCCCCACCAGACATCGCCTGGCTGCATGCCGTAGACGGTGCGCATGGCATAGTGCAGCGCTACGGCATTGCCGCCATTCTCGCGAACGATGCCTTTAGGTTTGCCGGTGGTACCTGAGGTGTACATGATGTACAGCGGGTCTGCCGCACCCAGTTCAACAGGCGCCACTGGCTGCGCATCGGTTACGGACTGAGCCCAATCCAGGTCTCGCCCTGCCTGCAATGGCGCTTGCGCCTGGGGCCGCTGCCAGACCAATACGTTGCGCGGGCGGTGGCGGGCCAGCGCCAGGGCGCGATCAACCAATGGCTTGTACTCGATGACCCGCTCGAACTCCAGCCCACAGGAAGCGGTCAGCAGCAACACCGGGCGCGCGTCATCGATGCGCAACGCCAGTTCATTGGCCGCAAACCCGCCGAATACCACCGAGTGAACAGCACCAATGCGCGCGCAGGCCAACATGGCCATGGCGGCCTGGGGCACCATCGGCATGTAGATGATGACGCCATCGCCTTTTTGCACCCCCAGCTGGCGCAGCAAGCCGGCCAGCCGCGCGACCTCTTCGCGAAGCTGAAGGTAAGAGAATGACTGCTGTGTGCCGGTCACCGGGGAATCGTAAATCAGCGCCAACTGATCCCCCCGACCCTGCTCGATCTGATGATCCAGAGCCAGGTAGCAACTGTTCAAGCTTGCGTCAGGGAACCACTGGTGAGTGCCATCGGCATTGTTCTCGAGGACTACGGTGGGTTCGCGGTACCAAGCTACCGAGCGCGCCTGCTCTGCCCAGAAGGCGGCGGGGTCGGCAATGGATTGGGCGTAACTGTGCTGATAGCTCATGGTGAGTTGACCCGATGTTGTTGTTCTTGAAGGGCGAACGCTGAGTATGGATGCCCTGTACCCAGACGCCAGACGCGATATGGCCTAACCGACCTGCATTTTTGCAACGTGGGCAAAAGTCGTTCAATGCGGCGACGAACTCACTAGAATAGCGACCAGTTGTTTACGGTGAGCACCTCAATGGACATCGATCAGGCCCGCACTTTTCTGGAAGTCGTGCGCAGCGGCAGCCTAGTGGCGGCTGCGGAGCGCCTGTACGTATCGCAGACAGCGGTCACCGCCAGGTTGCAGCGCCTCGAGCAGCAACTGGGCTGCACCCTGTTCATAAGAAGCCGAAGTGGCGCCCGCCTGACCAGCCACGGTGAAGCCTTCGTCGGGTATGCCAACCAGCTGGTGCAGACCTGGGAGGCGGCACGACGCGACTTGCCCTTGCCGCCTGGCTACCAGCAGGTACTGCACCTTGGGGGCGAGGTGAGCCTTGGTAACCCGATGATGCTTGACTGGGTCACGGCGCTGTATCAGGAGCTGCCTGGCCAGAGCATCCACAGCGAAGTGAGCGACGGCGAGTCGTTGCTGCGCAAGGTGGAGATGGGCGTGCTGGACGCTGCTCTGGTGTACCAGCCGATCTACGGGCCAGGCTTGCAGGTCGAGCAGCTGATGGAAGAAAAGCTGGTGCGAATCCGGCGGGTCGAACGGCCGGAGCCGTACATCTATATCGACTGGGGTGAGGCCTTCCGCCGGCAACATGACGCCGCCCTGCCCGACTGCGCCCGTGCCGCGCTGCGTTTCAACCTGGGGCCGCTTGCCTTGCAGTTCATCCTCGACAAGGGCGGTAGCGGCTATTTTCGCACGCGGGTGGTGCAGGCTTATCTGGACAGTGGCGTCTTCGAGCGCGTACCGCAGGCGCCGGAATTCACCTATCCCACCTTTCTGGTCTACGCCCGCGAGCGGGACAGCGAAGCGTTGCAACAGGCCCTGGGCATCCTGCGCCGGCTTATCGCAGCCGAGGCCAGCGACTGGTCACAACGCTGGGACCCGACGCTCTGAGGCATTGGCGCTGCTGAGCAACTGGCGCTTGAGCCCGGCGATCAGGTCAGTCTGGGTGACCACCCCTACCAACACATCACCGTCGAGCACCGGCAGGCAGTGCAGCCCCTGCTCGCACAGCAGCGGCAACAGGCGCTCCAACGGGTGCTGGCTGCTGACACTCACGACCCGGCGGCTCATCACCTGCGCCATGCGCACGGGCTTGCGCCCGAACAGGCCACGCCAGCTCAAACGCGCCTGCTGCATGGCCGGGCCTACCAGGTCGCTCAGGCTGACGATCCCTACCAAGGCGCCGTCCTGCAGCACCGGCAGGGTCTTGACATGGTGGCTGTCGAGCAGCTTCCAGGCCTGCTGCAAGGTGGTCTCGGGGCTGACGAACTGCACGTCCTTCGACATCACCGACGCCGCCGTTATGCCACCGAGACTGCGCTGCAGCGCGTGCTGCTCGGTGGCGAGAATGATGCGCTCCAGCTCGTCGCGTGTGACGTCGACAAACTCGCCCAACTCTTCCAGCGCCTGATCCAGGTCCTCACCGCGGATGCCGACGCGCTCACTGGGCAGCGGATCGTGGGTGTGGTGCAAATCCTTACGCGGTGCAGGGCCTTTCGGGTAGCGTACCCCGGTCAAGCGGTTATAGAGGGTAGCCACCGCAACAAGAATCAGCGCGTTGAGCAGCACTGGCTCAAGCAGATGGTCACCCAAGGCGGTCAGCCCTGGGTCGGCCAGAACCGCACTGACCGCCACTCCCCCACCGGGTGGGTGCAGGCAGCGCAGCAAGCACATCACCAGGATGGACAGACACAGGGCAGCGGCGGCGACCCCAAGCCCTGGACCAAAACCGTCTCGCATTGCCAAGCCAACGATCGCGGCCAGGGTATAGCTGCCAAGCACTGGCCAAGGCTGTGCAAGGGGACCTGAATGAACGGCGAACACCAGCACCGCGGAGGCCGCCAACGGCCCGAGCAGGTGCAAGGCGATATCCGGGCCATACGCCAGGCTCGTCAGCCAGCCTGCGAGAAACAGGCCGACCAATGCGCCGATACCGGCGCGCAGCCATTGGGTGGGGGGGATGTTCAGGGACGGCGGTAATAACCACTGCAAAAGACGGTCGGTACGCGAGGCAGGCATGTCGTTTCGGGTTCTGTAGGTCTGGACGGAATAAGAAACGTAGGCCTTGGCCCATCGGCCAGTGAAGGCTACATGCAGCGATTCTGCCGAGCGACGTCCATTTGGGCTAATTCAAAAAAATGTGGCAGTGATGCATTTTTTTTGCAGTACAGCCGTTTGCCAGCGGCAACGGGGCCGACCTGTGGGACGCCGCGCTGGTCACAGGCTCCGGCGCGGCAACTGGATATCCACACGCAATCCACCCATAGGACTCTCAAGCAGTTGCAGTTTCCCGCCCCAAGCCTGGACGATGTCACGCACGATGCCCAACCCCAGACCGTGTCCATCGACTTCCTCGTCAAGCCGAGAACCCCGTTCAAGCACTTGCACACGCTGCTGGTGAGGGATACCAGGGCCGTCGTCGTCGACCCACAGCTGATAGTGTTCCTCGGTGGCTGCGATGCCTAAGTGCACCTCGCTGTCCGCCCATTTGCAGGCGTTGTCCAGCAGGTTACCCAGCAGTTCCAGCATGTCTTCGCGATCCCAGGGCAGCAGCAGGCCAGGTGGCACGGCGTGGCTCAGCAGCAGGCCCTCGCCATGGATCATGCCCAAGGTGCTCAGCAACCCCGGCAACTCGTCATCACAGGCAAATTGCGCACCCGGCAACGCATCGCCTGCCAGGCGTGCGCGGTTGAGCTCACGGGCCAGGCGCTGCTCGATCTGCTGCAACTGCTCGCGCATCTGTGCACGGACCTCAGGCAAGTCCTGCAGGCGCTCGCTGGATGCCAGGCTAAGCAGCACCGCCAGGGGCGTTTTCAGGGCGTGGCCCAGGTTACCCAGTGCATTGCGCGAGCGTCGCAGACTGTCTTCGGTATGGCTGAGCAAATGGTTGATCTGCCCAACCAGCGGCACCAGCTCACTGGGCACTTGGGCATCGAGCTGGGAGCGTTGCCCCTGCTGCAACTGGGCGATTTGCTGGCGCGCCCGCTCCAGCGGGCGCAGCGAGCGGGTGACGGTCATGCGCTGAAGGACCAGCACCAGGGCCAGCGCGACCAGGCCCATGCCCAGCCCAATTTGCTGAAGGCGCCGGAAGCCTTGTCGCACAGGTGAGTAATCTTGAGCGACACTGATGGATATGTCCTGCCCCAGGCGCCGGTAATCGGCACGCAGCGTCAGCAACTCCTGCCCTTCTGGCCCAAGCTCGTGCCGGTCCGACAGACCAGGGGCCGACGGTTTGGGCAGGTTCATGTCCCACAGGGAGCGTGAACGCCACGTGCCCTGGGCAAAGTCGATGCGAAAGTAATAGCCGGAAAACGGCCGCTGATAGGCAGCCGAGATGCGTTGCTCATCGAGCTGCATGCCCGCAGGCCCGCGCACCAGCGCCACCAACAGGTTCTCGCTTTCGTTGCGCAGGCCGTTTTCCAGGTAACGTTGCAACCCGGCTTCGAACAGCCACAGCGTCAGTTGCGCCAGTACCACCCCTACTACCACCAACACAGCCACCAGGCCCAGGCTGAGCCGCGCCTGGATCGACTTCACGCAGCGCTCCCGGCATACAGGTAGCCCTGGCCGCGTCGTGTCTCGATCACCGTACGGCCTAGTTTGCGGCGCAAGTGGTTGACGTGAACCTCGAGCACGTTGGAGTCGCGCTCGGTCTCGCCGTCGTAGAGGTGCTCAGCCAGGTGGCTTTTGGACAGGATCTGCTGGGGGTGCAGCATGAAGTAGCGCAACAGGCGAAATTCTGCGGCCGTAAGCTGGATATCGACGCCCTCGCGGCTTACGCATTGACGACGTTCGTCCAGATGCAAGCCGGCAGCCTCGAGCTTTGGCTGGTTGGCAAGTCCACGCGCGCGGCGCAGCAGCGCCTGGATGCGTAACTGCAATTCTTCGGGGTGAAAGGGTTTGCTGAGGTAATCGTCGGCGCCGGCCTTCAGGCCTTCGATGCGCTCGGCCCAGGAGCCACGCGCCGTCAGAACCAGCACAGGTGTCAGCAGCCCGGCTGCACGCCACTGGGCCAGGACTTCAAGGCCAGGCAACCCTGGCAGACCAAGGTCCAGGATGATCAGGTCATAAGGCTCGCACTGGCCTTGGTAGACCGCATCTCGGCCATCGGCCAGCCAATCGACGGCGTACCCCTGACGCTGCAGCGCAGTGGTAAGTTCGTCGGCCAGCGGGACATTATCCTCGACAAGCAACAGGCGCATTCAGTCATCTTCCTCGTCTTTGAGCAGGGCACCGGTGGCAGCATCGAGCTTGACCTCCCGTACTACGCCGTCCACCGTCAGCAACTCGACCTCGTACTCATAGCGGTCGTCGTCTTCTTCAAGCTCTGCCTCCAGCAAACGCGCCCCTGGGTGACGGGCCATGGCCGTTTCCAGCAAGTGTTCGAGCGGTAGAATCACGCCCTTCTGGCGCAAAGCCAGTGCCTCATCCTGGTCCAGGTCCCGGGCAGCGGCCAGCGAGCACGCTGCCAGCAGAGCGAGGGCCAGGTAGCGCGCCGCCCGTGGAGGTGGATTCATCAGTTGTCTCGCTCATCCTTCAGCAGTTCACCGGTCTTGGCATCGAAAGCCACGTCCCACTCCACATTCTGGGTATCGCGCAGTTCGACCTTGTACACGTAGCGGCCGTATTCGTCTTCAAGTTCCGAGTCCGTGACGGTGGAACCCGGGTGCTTGGCAATGGCGGCCGCCTTGAGTTCGTCCAGGGACTTGATGGTCTTGGTGTTGACCAGTTTGACCACTTCGTCAGGCTGCACATCCTTGGCGAATGCAGCATTGGCACCCAGCGACAGGGCAGCGGCGGTGAACAGTGCAGTCAAGGTTTTCATCGTTCGTTTCTCCATAATGCTGTACACGTTGTCTACGCAATCAACATTAACCAGCAGTCCTTAACTCAACCTGAAAACAGCTGGCCGCATGATAGCGTAGCCGGCAGGTCAACAGGGCACGTCTCGAACGGCTGCATCACTCTATAATGCGGCGCCCGTCGCCGCAGAGGTCCGCCATGAGCGCTATACACGTCAAGTACCCCGCCCTTACCCTGAAGGCTGGCCAACGCGCCTTGAGCCAAATTAGAGAGCGCGGGCTGCAGGCTGCCGACGTCGGCGTGCTCCCGGGCGCAGCAGGTGGGCCAAAACCGCTGGGCATTCAGGGCCTGGACTTGGCGCTGTTCGGTCAGTTCCTGCCATCGGCCCCTCGCCCGCGCGCACTGATTGGCGCATCGATTGGCGCCTGGCGCTTCGCAAGCGCCTGCCTTGACGACCCGGTTGCCGGGCTGCGGCGGCTGGGAATGCTCTACACCGAGCAGGATTTTGCAAAAGGCGTTACCCCAGCCCAGATAACACGCAGTTGCCAGTGCATGCTCGACGAGCTGTTGCAGGGGCGCGACGGCCAGGTGCTGGCGAGCCCGGCGTACCGGTTGAATATCCTGGTCGTCAAAAGCCATGGCCAGCTCGCTCACGATCATCGCGGCCGACTGGGTATGGGCCTTGGCTCGGTGATCGCCAGTAACCTGTTGGGCAGATCCCGCCTGGCCCGACATTTCGAGCGGGTCATTCTGCACGACAGCCGCAGCCTGCCACCGCTTGATACCCTGACGGATTTCCCGACGCGCTGCCTGCCGCTGGACCTGGCAAACCTGCGCCATGCCCTACTTGCCTCGGGATCGATCCCCATGGTCATGGAGGGGGTACGGGACATCCCAGGGGCCGGGACCGGCATGTACCGCGATGGCGGGCTGCTGGACTATCACCTGGATCTGCCCTACGGCGGCGATGACCTGGTGGTTTACCCGCACTTCACTGACAAAGTCGTCCCTGGCTGGTTCGACAAGGCCCTGCCGTGGCGCAAGGGCGATGCCAGGCGCCTGCAGAACGTACTGCTGCTGGCGCCCTCGCCGGCCTACCTGGCAACCCTGCCCCATGGGAAGCTGCCCGACCGAAACGACTTCAAGCGCTTCATGGGCGACGCACCGGCGCGCCAGCGCTACTGGTACAAGGCCATCGATGAAAGCCAACGTCTGGGCGACGAGTTTCTAGAATTGGTCGCCACCGGGCGGCTGCATGAACGACTGCAAGCCTTGTGAGAGGCATGCTGGTAAACTGCGCGCATTACTGATTCAGACAGAGTTTGACTGCGTGGAAATCTTTAAAGAATTTACGTTCGAATCCGCCCACCGCCTTCCCCATGTGCCCGAAGGCCATAAATGCGGGCGTTTGCATGGGCACTCGTTCAAGGTCGGCCTTCATCTGACGGGTCCGCTTGACCCGCATACCGGCTGGATTCGCGACTTCGCCGAGATCAAGGCCGTGTTCAAGCCCATTTACGAGCAGCTCGATCATAACTACCTGAACGACATTCCTGGCCTGGAAAATCCCACCAGCGAAGTCATCGCCAAATGGATCTGGGATCAGGTCAAACCGTTGCTGCCAGAGCTGTCCAAGGTGCGTATTCACGAGACGTGCACCAGTGGCTGCGAATACAGCGGCGACTAAGCCCAAAGGCAGGCTCTTAACGCGCTGACGCCTCCGTCCACGGCGCCTTGCCCAGCCTGGTCCGGCGGCGCAGTTGCACCGCTGCAGACCTGCGCGTGGCAACGTGCCACCGGATCAGCACCGGGCCGCGGTCTCAAGCACTTGAAGCATTAGCGAGCCCTGCTGCCCCTGGACGCCTGCGATCAACCGACGGCGTTGATGGGGCAAGTGCAACGTCACAGGTCCGCTATTCACTTGCTGCAACTGCGCATTGTGGACAGATGCCCCTTCTTCCAGGGTGGTGGGATCGAGCCCCTGGAGCTTCCAGAGAAAGTCTGGGAGGGCTCGCCTGCTGGTCCAGCGCTTGGCCAGGCTTGTCGTCCAACCGCGCTGTTCTTTAAGGGTAAAATCAAGCCGCCTGCCGTGACTGTCGAGCGGCCACAGCTCATAGACATGGCTTTCTCCATTGCCGTAGGCGGCAAAACAGAGGCGGTCGCATGCCATGCGGAATTCGCCGATGCGCCAGCGATCCTCGAAATAATCGCTCGTCTCAACGGCCAACCCGGCCCTCGGAGACCATTCGCTGCCTTCGTCGAACCTTGCCGTGACCAAGCCTTGTTCCGTTGATTCACCTTCAGGCCGCCACCAAGCACGTCCAATAAAACTGTATTGAGGCTTGAATGCGTACCGGACACCAGCACTTGCCAGTCCTGCTCCCCACGCCCACTCGCGGGCCTGATGCGCATAGTCGAGGATCTCTAGCGCTATCCGGCCAGGTTGGCCGCTGACCGTATTGATCAACGATACACCGTCTTTTTCATAGCGCCTTACGCTACGCCCCTGAGCATTTTTCAAAATCAGGTTGCACAGTCGTGCACCGCGCTTGATGCCGGCATAGCCCATTGCTTCGACGGACCATAGATGGGTGGGATTGGCAAGACGCGACTGCCCGGCGCTCGGCTCATTCGCGCGCTTGACCGCCGCATAGCCCGACAATGAGGAGGGATTGTTGTAAAGGACTCGGTTCAGCGGTCGCCAGTCTCTGTCATAAGGCCGGATCTCGTAGCAGAGCCTTGCCCCATCCTCCCCTAAAGCGGCAATGTAGGCACCGAACCAGAACAGCTCGCCATACTGATGACCATCCTTGGTATAGTCCTCTGGCGCCAGTCGCAGTGGCCCTTGCCCCTCAGGCTCGGCCCGCCAGTAGTTGTACCAATGATCGTTGTGGATACTTGCTACGTCGACGTGAAGCCACATTGGGGCAAGCTTGTCCTGGCAGTCCCACCATCGATCCGGGTGAATCAGCTCTTCGGTCAACTGCCATCAGCAGCGGGCAAGAAACGAGAGTTCAGTGTGATGAATGTAGTCGGTCATGCTGGCTCACTCTTGAGTCGGAATGTGAGCCTAACGCTAAGCAACGCCGGCCGCGCATTGCAGAAGGAAGCGTTCTACATCAAGCCGATCGAATCGATCAACACGTGTTGACCTAACTCGCCCTGACCGTAGTGGTTATTCCAACGGCCTGGGATGAGGAGGCACAGGGCGACCGACCACCTCCAGACTGAGTGCACCTCGTCGCCCCTGGTGGGTGGCGAGGTAAGAGCGACCAAACTGCTTGTAACGCCTGACTGCTGCCCCGGCAGGGTCAAACAACAGTAGATTGCTTTTACGCTGCCCAACCTTCAGATGCCGGGGATCAAGGCCATCAATGCCCCAGAGCGGCGCGTTCTCCGTTCCTGCCGCCTGGGGACTACCGGACATACCTATAAAGCCGAAGTCTTTGGCCATGACATACTCAAGCCTGGGCCACAGATCAACGGTGGACTCGAAATAGGCCGGCCTGATCTCGTAACTGTACAGATCGCGAACATGGTACACCCCAAACCACAGGACAGGGCACAAGATGCCAACGCCCCTGAAAGGCGGGCTGGGAGACGGTTCCAATGCGCCTTCAGGCTCTGTCCGCATCCAGCCATCATCACCGTCACCACTTTCGAAACCCACCCACAGCGGGGCCAGATGCTGCACGGCCGCGTGCCAAGCACCCTCTGCAATGCGGGCCCCGTCTATCTGCCACCAGCAACGTGCGTGAAAGCACAGATCGGGTTTGAAGGTATAGCTGTCCATCGAGATGCTCCATTAGATCGTCGGAAGCACCACGCTAGAGGCCAGCCAAGCAGCGAAATAGAGGGAAAGGTGACTACTCCAACGCGCTGTTGAGAAACGATGGCGCGATGTAGCGCTGGTAATGCGCCTCTGACAACAGAAAGAACTCACGATCAATTGCATCGCGCAGTTGTGGCAGTTCCCAGTCGCGGAACTCGGGCAGCAATGCCATGCCGTAGGCCTCCAGGTCCCGAATCATGCGCGCGCCCCTGGCGATGAGCTGGTAGGCCCAGCAGTACTCGGACTGCTGCTCGACATACCGTATGGCACGTTGTTCAAGTTGCTGGCGCAACAAGCCTTTGTCGAACACCTCGAGCTTGGCCATCATCACCTGAACCAGCAGTTGCTCCAGGCGTAACCAGACCGCGCGTTTTTGCGCATCGTCATAGCCATTCCAGTGGATGACCTCATGGTGGAAGCGCTTGCACCCTCGGCATACCGTGTCTCCGTAAACCGTGGAACACAGGCCGACGCAGGGCGTTTTGATGGACTTGTTGGACATGAAATACAACGGCTTGAAGGTGGAGTACGCGGCCATGTTAGCCCTTTGTCTAACCAGGGTCACCCGTTAAAGTCATCATCGCCGCCTTACCTTCCAGCGTTTTTTACCGTAGAATCATCCGGCCTTTTCGAAGGCAACAATGTCCGTTGGAAGCTGTTTTCAAAGCGTCACGAGCACAGTTGATCCGGCAGAACGACGTTGGTCCGGGCCTGCATCCCCGCAGGCCCTAGCCAGCCCTCATCAGATGCTCGTTCTGCAGGCGTAAAACTTTGAAAGCAGCTTCCGCAAGGATTCCTTGCGACCCTGGCCAGGCGGCCCAAGAAGCCATGACGGCGCATGGGTGCAAGGAATGCTGGATGAGCGTCCCGGACCCCTTAAAGGGGCCACTGATGAGGGAAATAACTGTGCTTGAAGCCTACCGCAAACACATCGAAGAGCGCGCCGCTCTGGGTATCGTGCCCCAGCCGCTGAACGCCGAACAAACTGCAGGCCTGGTCGAGTTGCTGAAAAACCCGCCGGCCGGCGAAGAAGCCTTCCTCGTAGACCTGCTCACCAACCGCGTACCGCCTGGAGTCGATGAGGCCGCCTATGTCAAGGCAGCCTTCCTTTCGGCCGTCGCCAAGGGCGAAGCCACCTCGCCGCTGATCGATCGCAAGCACGCCACCGAACTGCTGGGCACCATGCAGGGCGGCTACAACATCGAGACGCTGGTCGCGCTGCTGGATGACGCCGAGCTGGGCGCCGTCGCGGCCGAGCAGCTCAAGCACACCCTGCTGATGTTCGATGCCTTCCACGACGTGGCTGAAAAAGCCAAGGCCGGCAACGCTCATGCCAAGGCCGTACTGGAATCCTGGGCCGCCGGCGAGTGGTTCACCTCGCGCCCGGCCATCGCCGACAAATACACCCTGACCGTGTTCAAGGTGCCTGGCGAAACCAACACCGACGACCTGTCCCCTGCCCCAGATGCATGGTCACGCCCTGACATCCCGCTGCACGCCCTGGCCATGCTGAAAATGGCCCGCGACGGTATCGAGCCGCAGCAGCCGGGCTCGGTGGGTCCACTGGCTCAGATCGAAGCGGTCAGGGCCAAGGGCTTCCCGGTCGCCTACGTGGGTGACGTGGTGGGTACCGGTTCTTCGCGCAAATCCGCCACCAACTCGGTGCTGTGGTTCTTCGGCGAGGATATCCCGTACGTCCCCAACAAACGTGCCGGCGGTTTCTGCTTCGGCACCAAGATCGCCCCGATCTTCTACAACACCATGGAAGACGCCGGCGCCCTGCCGATCGAGTTCGATTGCACCGACCTGGCCATGGGCGACGTGATCGACGTCTACCCGTTCAAAGGTGAAGTACGCCGTCACGAAAGCAATGAGCTGGTCACCACATTCGCACTCAAGACCGAAGTGCTGCTCGACGAAGTGCGTGCTGGTGGCCGTATCCCACTGATCGTCGGCCGTGGCCTGACCGAAAAAGCCCGTGCCGAGCTTGGCCAGGGCCCATCGGACCTGTTCAAGAAGCAAGAGCAGCCTGCCGACACCGGCAAAGGGTTCACCCTGGCGCAGAAGATGGTCGGCCGCGCGTGTGGCCTGCCGGAAGGCCAAGGCGTACGTCCAGGCGCCTATTGCGAGCCGAAGATGACCACCGTGGGTTCCCAGGACACCACTGGCCCCATGACCCGTGACGAGCTCAAGGACCTGGCCTGCCTGGGCTTCTCCGCTGACCTCGTGATGCAGTCCTTCTGCCACACCGCGGCCTATCCGAAGCCAATCGACGTCACCACCCACCACACCCTGCCAGACTTCATCCGCACCCGTGGCGGCGTGTCGTTGCGCCCAGGGGACGGCATCATCCACAGCTGGTTGAACCGCATGCTGATGCCCGATACCGTGGGCACCGGTGGCGACTCGCATACCCGCTTCCCGATCGGCATTTCCTTCCCTGCAGGCTCCGGCCTGGTAGCCTTCGCTGCCGCCACCGGCGTGATGCCACTGGACATGCCAGAGTCGATCCTGGTGCGTTTCAAAGGCAAGCTGCAACCTGGCATCACCCTGCGTGACCTGGTGCATGCCATCCCTTACTACGCCATCCAGCAGGGCCTGCTGACCGTCGAGAAGAAGGGCAAGAAAAACGCCTTCTCCGGTCGCATCCTTGAAATCGAAGGCCTTGACGAACTGACCGTCGAGCAGGCCTTCGAGCTCTCGGACGCCTCGGCTGAACGCTCCGCCGCCGGTTGCACCATCAAGCTGCCGGAAAAAGCCATTGCCGAGTACCTCAAGTCCAACATCACCCTGCTGCGTTGGATGATCGGCGAGGGCTACGGTGATGCACGCACCCTGGAGCGTCGCGCCCAGGCCATGGAAGCCTGGCTGGCCAACCCAGAACTGCTGTCGGCCGACGCCGATGCCGAATACGCCGAAATCATCGAAATCGACCTGGCCGACGTCAAGGAGCCTGTGCTCTGCGCCCCGAACGACCCGGACGATGCTCGCCTGCTGTCCTCGGTACAGGGTGAGAAGATCGACGAAGTGTTCATCGGTTCGTGCATGACCAACATTGGTCACTTCCGCGCCGCTGGCAAGCTGCTGGAAAAGGTCAAGGGTGGTATTCCGACCCGTCTGTGGCTGGCTCCGCCGACCAAGATGGATGCTCATCAGCTGACCGAAGAAGGCTACTACGGCATCTACGGCAAAGCCGGTGCGCGGATGGAAATGCCAGGCTGCTCCCTGTGCATGGGTAACCAGGCGCGGGTGCAGACCGGTTCGACCGTGGTGTCGACCTCGACCCGTAACTTCCCGAACCGCCTGGGCGACGCCACCAACGTGTACCTGGCATCGGCCGAGCTGGCTGCGGTGGCTTCGATCATCGGCAAGTTGCCGACCGTCGAAGAGTACATGCAGTACGCCAAGGACATCGACAGCATGTCTGCCGACGTCTACCGCTACCTGAGCTTCGACCAGATTGCCGAGTTCCGCGAAGCGGCCGCTAACGCCAAGATTCCAGTGGTCCAGGCGTAAGCCAGACAGCCATCCACTGGCTCCATGAAAAAAGCCCCGGCAGTG
>NZ_JBICMI010000022.1:0-111823 GCF_043106155.1 Pseudomonas sp. FYR_7 | reverse complement strand
ATTGCTACAGTAGGCATAACAGTTGATCCCCCCCCCCCCCGCCTAAAAGGGCTTAGGTTGTCTGGCGATTGAAAGCGCATCAGTGCAGGCGTATACATGCGGTATCCCAAACCTAGTAGATAGGCGCCGAGCTGTAGCTCAATGAACTCTCCATTGAAGCCTTGTAGTATTCGCTGGCTAGGGAATTTACTGAATATCCGAAAGGCAGATAGGTGTGAGCGTCTAGATCCCGGCCAGAGCGGTCATACAGATTGATGTTTCTTTGGTCCGTAGCCTAGCAGAAGAGGTGCTCCACTCCTATCGGAATTATGTTCTGCCAGACTATGTTTATCGGACCGAAAGAGGGAGCGTTGACGATGAGCGTCAGTGACTGTGCACAAGGTGCTGTGTTGGTAGAATAGATTAAGCAAGAAAGCCTCCATTGCCCTATGGGTCAACTACTCGTAAGATATTTGAGGCCGGTTGGGGCGTCATTGTTGTGTCTTGAAAAGGCTAAAGCTTTCTTCATGCTCAAATTTTTGTACTTTTCTTAGTATGGCACTAGAGCTGTCTCGAACCTATAAATTTCCGACTGGTCAGTCTTGCCTTACCTTTTTTTGTTGATCAATTGGCATGAATATTTTGGGGCGGTAGTTGAAGGGCACGTCCGGAGAGACACTGATTTGCGCATCGGTGTGATTGCGAGCGTCCTTTTTCAAGATTTGAATTTCAAATTTTCCGGATTTTTTATATTCACTCACGAGGTGAAATACGATGCCATCGAACGCTTTGATTGGACGGCCGGTAAAGTTGGCGAATGTTTGCCCAAAAGAAATCGAATTATTCTCGGCGGTGCTGGCTGAATAACACATGCATAACGTTATTTTTTTGTATTTTTCAGCAAACACGCCATTCTCTTGAAGAAACGCATTAAATTCCGCTGCACCCAGTCTTTCACTGCCCACGAGCGCCTCGCCTGGCCCACCATGAGCCTGGATGGTAAGCGACCTGCTAAAAGGTTTTTTTTCGCGATTGCCAGTACACCTAGTTTGTTTATCAGCGGTATGCCTGGGGCACGTCCGGAAGGATCGGATTTATTGATGGGGTCGTCTAGCACGTAGCAATAGGGATTGATGCCGCCAATGTCGAATGGGCTAAGGCTGTCAGCCGCCAAGTAACGCAACAGTGCCGGACTGTATAGCCGGTAGCCATTGCCGAGCGGGTAACCTGCCGATATTGGATCGAGCCGTTCACCGTTAAAGGCTACGAGTTGCAGCCCTGATGGCGCAGCGCGGTGGTAGCCGTATGGGGTATACACCTTGAGTTGGTCAGCTGAGTTAACAGCGTGCATGGCTGAGCCGTTTTGATCGGTTGCGAGCACTCCCGTAGGGAGCGTGCTGTTGAGTTCAGCCAGTGGCAGGACTCCGCCACGCAGGAGGACGCTGTGAGTTGCTCCTGAAACGGTATGCAAATGGCTACCAGAGTAGAACAATTGAGTGATATTCATACTCGTTGACATGGGAGACTTCCCGTCATGATTCACTGAGATGTGACCGATCATGGATCGGATGAGGGGGGAGCCGCTACTGACAAAAATGCTAGGCGCTGTACGAATCCCTAGAACGCCGACCCGCGCCCTTCGGACGGCACGTTCACAACGACGGGCCGAGACCATCATGCAGCCCAGTGTAAAAGCGACCTAGAGCGCCGGCAAGTATCTTTCAAAAGCCTCCACCAGGGAATAATGCACATTCAAATGTTCGGGAATTTGAGCAACCTCCGGTGCGGATGGAGTCATGGCGACGGTAGCAGCGTTCGTTTAATAAAGTAAATCAGTCCGTTGGTTAGGGTTTCTGATGGCTTGGCTGTTTGTAGTATGCCTCCGAGCTGATCTGATGGGTTCGAAAACTACCCGGCTGGAGTAAGCTGATTTACTGCCGGTCAACTTATTGAACGTAGACTCTTTTTCGATGAGTTTGAAATTGGAGTGGAGTGCGGGTGCGCGGATAAAGGGGGCGTTCACAATGTCTTTATAAGCAATGGTTTCGATGTTATAGTCTTTTGTGATTGATTCGGCCAAGTGTGCAGATCTGCAGCCTATGATATGTAAGGGCATTCCTTTCTTGAGTACCTTGGCATTGGTTAATAACGTCATTAATTCTCGATAGTCTACAGTTGTTCTATTGCCAAAGCCCTGCTCTCCAGAATGCGCCATTATCGTTAGAGCCTTCACCTCGGGGTTAACAGGGGAGGGGGCATAGAAGGCTTTGCCCGGGAGATTTTTGACTGGCAATAATGGATATTTGTAAGTTATGCTTTTACTGAATATCGTAAAGTGGCCCGTTGGATCGCTACCGTTAATCGGGTCGTTGAGTGTGAAGCAATAGCAATTCAGGCCCCCTCTGAAAAATGGGCTCTCTGTATCGGGGCTTATGAATCGCATTAATGCCGGGTAATAGCCGCGGGTGCCATTTCCTAAAAGGTAGAGTGTTAAAGACTTATCTATGGGCTCTCCGTTGAACCCTAGGCGTGTCGCGTTCGATGACAACGCTCGCCACTGCCCATAGGCAGTATAAGTACGTGTTTCAATCAACTCCATCTTTCAGACCTCCTGGATATTTGAGAGTACTTGGCGTCCCATGGACTATCAGTATCTTGATTGGTTTATGTCCATCTACTGGTATAAGTGATAGGTGAAGGATCGCTGCCTCAGCACCTGGTTTCATCCTGGCGATTGAGGGGCTAAAACAAAAGTTGCTTGAGCAAAATAAGGTCATCAGAAAGGTCACCAGACAGAGAATTCATGGCCCCGGTTTATACAGGGTTTCACCACGGAGCGCGGCCCCAGAACCTGATCAGGACGATTAAGCCCAGATCGTGTCTCTAGTGTCTGCGGAAACGCACGTCACTGTCGTAACTCCCGGCTACGCCGTCGGTTCCTTTAGGAGCGCTCGTTTCTGACCATCGAGCAGTCAACCAAACTGCCGGACTTCCGCCGCATGCTGTGGGGGCGACCGCCTATAATCGGTATGGTAGCTATAATACAGATTGCGTAATGTACTGTATCGGAACTCCAGCATTTTCAATGCGCTCAAGATTGTCTAGCGATACTGACTCCTGCCGGATCGCTTTATATTCAAGATATGACCTTGCTCGATGAAGCTTAGTGGTTGTTGTACTGTAGATTGTAACCAATCCTCGATAACCCTCTGTCAATTTTTGACGTGAAGGTATGGGTAACAAGGTTGGGCCGCGAATGGGGGCTGTGTCATGTCTGGCTCAAGCTTTATAGGTTTCATCTCAGTATAGAGCTTTGCAGATCTCATGCGAACCTCCTCGTCGTAATGGTGGAATTTAACCCAGTCGGCTGTTTGAACCTGTCTGCGTGGCGTACCCGTTTCAGCAAACATAGATACGGAGGTCGAGGTTCTTTTCAGGATGCTTCTTGGGCGTCCCGCCACACTTCTAAAATTGCCCGTTGGGTCTGAATAGTTGATAGGGTCTCCAGAACAATAACTGTACATATTGATACCCCCCCGTCATCAAATGGGCTTAAGCTGTCCGATGCATTGAAGCGCATCAGCATGGGACTGTATGATCGAAAGCCCTGCCCTAGCATGTGTAAGCTACTGAGTAGGTCGCACCGCTCTCCGTTGAGCCCAAGGATGGCGAGCTGGTGAGATTGACTGTTGTACTCGTAAGCGCTGTAGGCCGTTGTCACCGTGTAGGCTCCGCAAGGACGTGTCGGCTAAGTGTTCCTCACAGTAAGGCCATCCACAACTAGCAGAATTGCTAGACGCCACGCGTTCAAGCTGTGTTTCACAAGCCGACCTGTCCCAACACAAAGCACGTCTGCTTCTAGGCTCTGTACAAAATTCGTAGAAACCCAGTTATCTCCACGCATCCCCAATGATTTCGTACATTCCCCGGCCACCAACGGAAAGGAATCCTGTGATGGCAAAGCGATGCGAAATCTCGCATGAGGCCTGGGATGCGGTTTCCGATCTTTTAATCGAAACCCGTAGGCGTGGTCGGCCTCGAGTAAGTGACCGGCTGATGCTCGATGGCGTGCTTTGGGTACTTTGTTCCGTTGTGCTCGCTTTGAAGGCGGAACATATTTTTCGCCCCGTTACCATGGGTACTGCTTAGTATCTCGGCGATCTGCGCACACCGCTACTGGCAGAAATAACAGGGAGTGGCTAACGGTTCTGGTCGGAAAACACCCGCTGACAACAGTATCGGAACAATCTCCCAATTACCGAGTCAAAATCGTCGTTTCCCAGGCCATCCCGGCCAACGAGGTCCCTCCCGATGCAAGCGTTCACCCTGGCAACCCTGGTGACCCTCACCGCAAGCCCTGTGTTCGCCTTCAACCTCAGCGATGCTGCCAACACCGTCTCCGCCATGCAGAACCCGCAGCAAAAAGGCCAGGTGCAGTCGCCTGAAGGGCAGGCCAACCTGCTCAACACGCTGGGCAGCCAGTTGAACATTACCCTCGAGCAGGCCGTGGGCGGGGCAGGGGCGATGCTGGGGCTGGCGCGTAACAACCTGAGCAGCGACGACTATGGCCAGTTGACCAAGGCCGTGCCGCGCCTGGACCTGCTGTCGGGCGCCAATGTCCTGGGCGGGTTGAGCGGGCTGGGTGAATTGCTGGGCAATGACAAGGGCAGCCAGTCCGCCTTGAACAAGGCGTTGGGCTATGATGTGCAGAGCCGGAGCGACCTGGACAATGCGTTCAAAGCGCTGGGGATGGATACCGGGATGATCGGGAAGTTTGCGCCGTTGCTGCTGCAGTACCTAGGGCAGCAGGGAATTGCCGGGTCGTTGTTGCAGAATCTGGGTAGTCTATGGACTATGCCAGCAGCGGCAGTCACTCCGTCGGTGTGAAATAGCGTGCTTTATCGCCGGATTTGTTGCAGGCGTAACTGGAGTGCTTCCTTTTTCAACTGCACTTTACGGAGGCTGTGATTGATCGACTCAAGCCGGCGCCGATAATCGGGTAAGAGGTTATACGCTCGATAGTTGCTTCGAGTGACAGGGCTCCAGAGTTGATTGAGGTCGTTATTCAGTTCGTCATTAAATGTATGAAGCCGATTCATTTCGTTGATAAGTTTTTTTCGCTCTTGGTACTCCCTGTAATGAGCAGAGCGGTTCCTTTCAAAGATGGTGTCTCCCGCAAAACTCACGCTTTTTGCCTTCTGCTTCATTTTAATCGCAAGGGCGGCGGGTTGCTCGTGGCGCCTATTTGTTTTGGTAAAGATTTGCTGTTCGGCACGGGCCGATGAAACAGGCTTCAGCTTATTGATGGCCGCATTCAGTTGCGCGGGCGTCGGAGCACGCCCTGAGTCGTCTTGGTAATTGACGGGATCACCCTTGCAATAAATATAGGTATTAAACCCTCCTTCTAGAAACGGACTGAGGTCGTCTGGCCCTTGGAAACGCATCAATGTCGGGCTGTAGCAACGATAGCCTTGACCCAAGGCATACCCATAAGTAAACGGGTCGTATCGCTCACCATTGAAGCCAAGCATAGATGCAGGGCTTGCTTGGTTTTGGTGGTACCCGTAAGGGCAATAGGCACGCAGCGCTGCTGACACAGGGTTTGGCCTTGCAAGTCGGTAAGCCTGAGTCTTGGCGCTTTCGAGGCCAGGTACAACTAGCAGAATTACTAGTGCACGCCGCTGGCTTCAGACTACTTCAGGGGAGCTGCCCTGGCGTAGCGGCTCCGGAATTTCAGCTTCGCCTCGGAGATTGCCAGGACAGCTACGCGGCCCTTTCCGACCGGTCCGGCGCCCCGGCAAGGCCGCTCAAGGGGCCGCGCAGGCCGCGAGGTGATTGGGTCAGGCAGCCTCGGTGAAGTCCACCAAGCGCACCGGGCGGCGGAAGCCGGCGGTCAGCACTGCCAGGTATGCCAGCCCCAGCGCAAACCAGCACAGGCCAATCACCAAGGTCAGCGCCGACAGACTGGTCCACAGCCACAGCGTCAATCCCAAGCCCACCAGTGGCACTACGCCATAGCTCAATAGCCCTTTCGCAGTGCGCAGGCTTGCATCGTCCATCAGATGCGTCTTCACCACCGCCAGGTTCACCGCCGAGAACGCCACCAAGGCGCCGAAGCTGATCAGCGAGGCCAGGGTGGACAAGTCGATCACCAGCGCCAGCAGTGAGAACGCCGACACCACCACGATGGCGAATACCGGTGTGCCGAGGCGTGGCGACAGGTGACCGAAGGTGCGCTGCGGCAGCACTCGGTCACGGCCCATGGTGTAGAGGATGCGCGACACTGCGGCCTGCGATGCCAAGGCCGAGCCGAGGCTACCGGCGACATAAGCGGCAGTGAAGAAGTTGGCCAGGAACTGCCCGCCTGCCTTGAGCATGACCTCATTCGCAGCAGCATCGGCATTGGCGAAGGTGCTGCCTGGCAGCACCAGTTGGCTCACATAGGCCAGCACGGTGAACAGCAGGCCGGCGAACAGCGTGGTGAGGATGATCGCCCGAGGCACGTCACGCCGAGCATCGCGGCTTTCCTCGGCGAGGGTGGAGACGGCATCGAACCCCAGGAAGGACAGGCATAGCACTGCCGCGCCTGCCATCATCGGACCAAAGCCAGGTGCGCTACCGTCACCGTGCAGCGGCGCCAGCCAGTCGATGGGCTGGCCGTGGTTGAGGGTCTGCCAGGACAGCGCGATGAACACCCCAATGAAGACGATTTGCGCGCCCACGATCAGGTTGCTGGTCTTGGCCACCGAGCTGATACCGACCACGTTGAGAACGGTCACCAAGGCGATGCAGGCGAGGACGAAAGCCCAGGCCGGCACTGCTGGGAAGGCGATATTCAGGAACAGGCCGATGAGCAGGTAGTTGATCATCGGCAGGAACAGGTAGTCGAGCAGCAGCGACCAGCCCGCCAGAAAGCCTGTGTTCTGGCCGAAAGCCATGTGGGTGTAGGAGTAGGCCGAACCCGCGACCGGGAAGCGTTTGACCATGAAACTGTAGGACGCGGCTGTGAACAGCATGGCCATCAGCGTGATCAGATAGGCGCCTGACGTGCGGCCACCGGTAAGCTCGGTGACGATGCCGTAGGTGGTGAAAATGGTCAGCGGGACCATGTACACAAGGCCGAAGAATACCAGGGCAGGGAGGCCCAGAACTCGACGGAGTTGGGGTGGGGCTGAGCTTGATGGTTGGGTCATCGATCGATCCAGAGTTTTTTGTAGTTGTCTGTGATCGATCTTTATCCACAAAAGGGGTGTGTGACAAGAAGTATCAGGAGGCCGAAAAAAAACTTGGCGGGCATTGGCAGGCTGTTCCAGCGTCAAGTAGCCCGGCCGCCTTAATGTCCGATGGCTGTCATGATCCTTCAGGCCCCGGCTTGCCGGCGCTAGAGCCACAGAAGCAACAAAGTGCATTCATTCCCAACGCAACCGCCCGATCCGCTCATCCTTTTCCAGCCACAGCTGGTTCACCCACGCCTGCACTGTCTGACGGAAAACAGGATCGCTTTCGTAATCGCCCGCCCACAGCGCTGGGTCGAGCTCGCGCACCTGAATGTCGATAATTACCCGGCTGACACTGCCATTGAGCAAGTCCCAGAAACCTGGCGCCTTGTCGCCGGGGTACACGATGGTGACGTCCAGCAGCGCATCGAGCTGCTCACCCAGCGCTGCGAGCACGAACGCCACGCCACCGGCCTTGGGCTTTAGCAGATGGCGGTAAGGTGAGTGTTGCGCCTGGCGCTTGGCCTCGGTGAAGCGGGTGCCTTCCAGGTAATTGACCACGGTCACCGGTTGGCGCTTGAACAGCTCGCAGGCAGCCTTGGTGATTTCCAGATCCTTGCCCTTGAGCTCGGGGTGCTTCTCCAGAAAGGCCTTGCTGTAGCGCTTCATGAACGGATAGTCCAGGCCCCACCACGCCAGGCCCAGCAGCGGCACCCAGATCAATTCCTTTTTCAGGAAGAACTTGAAGAAGGGGGTACGCCGGTTGAGGCTCTCGATTAAGGCGGGAATGTCCACCCAGCTCTGGTGATTGCTCATTGCAAGGTACGAGGTGTCACGACGCAGGTTTTCGATACCGCGAATGTCCCATTGGGTGGGTGTGCACAAGGCAAAGATGGCTTTGTCGATTTCCGACCAGGTTTCGGCCACCCACATCACGGCTCCTGATGCACGGTCGCGCCCACGGCCAGGCAGCACCAGTTTGAACAAGGCGAACACCAGCAGGGGCCCGATCAACACCAAGGTGTTGAGCAGCAGCAAGGTGGCTGTAAGTATGCCGGTCAGCACGCGACGCATAAGGAGACTCTTTCTGTCAGAACCATAACGATCGGCAATGATAAGCAGGCTTGCGGACTACGCCAAACCTCCAATGCCCGGCGGCACGGACAAATGTTTCACATTATGTTGGTTAGGCTTTGGACCGCGAACCTGGGCTGCTTGTGCGGTCTAATCCGTAAATCGATCAAGGAACCTTGCTTGTGAAATCACTGTTTGCCGTGCTGACGTTGTTGACGCTACCGGTGGTGGCCGCCGAACCTACGCTGTACGGGCGCTACGAGAATATCGCGCTGCCGGAGATTGGCCAGACGCTCAAGGCCAAGATGGATACTGGCGCCTATACGGCGTCGCTGTCGGCCAAGGACATCGAGTTGTTCACCCGCCATGGGCAGGAGTGGGTACGTTTCCGCCTGGCGACCAAGGATGCCGACGGCAAGGTTTACGAGCACCAAGTCTCGCGTATCAGCAAGATCAAGGGCCGTGCCGATGACGAGGATGAGGGCGATACACCCGAGAGTGCCAAGCGCCCGGTGGTAGACCTGGAACTGTGCCTGGGAGACGTGAAACGAACCGTGGAGGTCAACTTGGTGGATCGCAGCAACTTCAACTACCCGCTGCTGGTGGGTGCCAAGGCGCTGCGTGAGTTCAAGGGCGCGGTGAATCCGGCAAAACGATTCACCGCTGGCGAGCCTGACTGCTGATCATCGTTGCCTGAGCAGGCGCATCGGTGCGGCCGCTCCACTGGCCGTCTGTCAGGCAGCCGGTGCCGTTGCCACCATCGAAGGCCGCGTGCTCACCTCGGCATACCAGGCCGCCAGGCCAGGCTGGCGTTCACGCCAGCCGAACGTAGGCTGGCGCAAGTCCAGGTACCCCAATGCGCAAGCCACGCCGATCGCGGCCAAGTCGAACCCTGACGTCAGCTCCGCCAGGTGGGCTCGCTCAAGGTTGGCCAGGCTGCGGCGGATCTTGTCCCCCTGCGCTTCCAGCCACCCATCCCAACGTTTCTCGACCGGTCGCACGAATGTTTCGTAGCGGCTCGAGACGGCCGCATCCAGAATGGCATCCGCCTGAGAGGCCAGCGTCATGCGTCGCCAGCGAGCAGAGCCTTCACGGGGCAGCAGCGGCAACCCCACATGTTGCTGATCCAGGTACTCGCAGATCACCCGGCTGTCGTGCAGCACGGTACCGTCCGCCAGGCGCAGCGCCGGAATCTTGCCAATCGGATTGCCGGCGTTGAGCTGCTCGTCCCCTTTGACCGGGCTGATGTTCACAGGCTCAAGTGCCACTCGGTCCAGTTGGCC
Organism: Pseudomonas sp. FYR_7; assembly: GCF_043106155.1. Taxonomy (NCBI): domain Bacteria; kingdom Pseudomonadati; phylum Pseudomonadota; class Gammaproteobacteria; order Pseudomonadales; family Pseudomonadaceae; genus Pseudomonas; species Pseudomonas sp. FYR_7. The sequence goes on along the minus strand of NZ_JBICMI010000022.1, from coordinate 102,270 downwards.
GGTCTCGTGCAACACTACCATGACCTTGCGTACGAATGGCGACAGGGGCGAGTGGAACAGGGTCATGGTGCTCATGCTCAGTTTCCTTGCAAACTGGCCGGCATGCACACGCCCGTGCCGCCGATACCGCAGTAGCCGTCCGGGTTCTTGGCCAGGTACTGCTGGTGGTAGGCCTCGGCGAAGTACACCGTCGGTGCCTGGTCGATTTCAGTGGTGATTTCGCCGAAGCCAGCCTTGCTCAGTTCGGCCTGGAAAGCGTCGCGGCTGGCCTTGGCTTGTTCCAACTGTCCGGGGCTGGTGCAGTAGATGGCCGAGCGGTACTGCGTGCCGACATCGTTGCCCTGGCGCATGCCCTGGGTCGGGTTGTGCAGTTCCCAGAACATGGTCAGCAGTTCACCGTAGCTCACTTTGCTCTTGTCGAAGACCACCAGCACCACTTCGGTGTGCCCGGTCAGGCCTGAGCAGACCTCTTCGTAGGTCGGGTTCGGCGTAAAGCCGCCGGCATAACCCACAACGGTACTGACCACCCCCTCACGCTGCCAGAATCGGCGTTCCGCGCCCCAGAAACACCCCAGGCCGAAAATCGCGAAATCCACGTCCTCGAAGAATGGCCCAAGCAGCGGCGTCTCCTTGAACACGTAGTGGAACTCGGGCAGGCTCATCGGCGTTTCGCGGCCGGGCAGGGCCTGCTCCGCAGTAGGCATGACATTTTTGTTCACCAGTATTTCCGAACGCAGGACCATGGCCGTTCCTCTGTGTCTATTCAGTTGGATAGCGTCAGGGCCATCGCCGCCAAGTCCGTTCCCGATCACATGACCTGCGCGATCTGTGAGGACGGACCTGCCTGCGATGCAGCCCGAATGGTTTCTAGTGTGCCCGAGGTTTGCGCTGCTGTCAGGCGGCTGGGCCTCGCGGGTAGCGTTGCAGGCGCTCTGCCAGCTCTCGCCCCGGGATAGGCCGGTCAAACAGATAGCCCTGCCCGATGTCACACCGGTGTCGACGCAGGAAACCCAGCTGCGCAGGAGTTTCAATGCCCTCGGCCACCACCTTCAGCTTGAGGTTATGGGCCATGGCGATCACCGCCGAGGTGATTTCCATGTCGTCCTGGTTGTCGGGGATGTCCTTGATGAAGCTGCGGTCGATCTTGAGGATGTCGATCGGAAACTTCTTCAGGTAGCTCAGCGAGGAGTAACCGGTGCCGAAGTCATCCATGGCCAGGGTCAGGCCCAATGCCTTGAGCTCGTCGAGTTGCCGATGGGTGTCTTCACTGGCTTCGAGCAGCAACCCTTCGGTCAGCTCCAGCTCCAGTTGGTGCGCAGGCAAGCCTTCTTCCCCGATGATGCTACTGATCGAGGCGACCAGATCAGGGTCGGAAAACTGCTTGGGCGACAGGTTGATCGCAACGTGCAGGTTGCCAAGCCCTGCTGCACGCAGATCGTTGCTCATGCGGCACGACTGGCGCACCACCCATTTGCCGATGGGAATGATCAGACCGGTTTCTTCGGCCACGCTGATGAACTGGTCAGGGCGGATCATGCCCCGTTCGGGATGGTTCCAGCGCAGCAGGGCTTCCAAGCCCAGCAGCCGGCCGCTGCGCAGGCACAGCTTGGGCTGATAGAACACCTCCAGCTCGTTCTGGGTCAATGCGCGGCGCAGGTTGTTCTCGACGAACAGTTTGTAGCTGGCTTCGGCGTTGAGGACCTCAGTGAATACCTGCACCTGGTGCTTGCCGTTGGCCTTGGCCTTGTGCAGTGCCAACCCGGCGTTTTTCATCAGGCTGGTGGGGTCGGCACCATGCTGGGGAGCGCTGGCCAGGCCCACCGATGCAGTGACATTGATCAGCTGGTTGTCGACGAACATTGGTTTGTCGAGGGTGCGCAACAGTTGTTGGGCAACCCCCTGGCCGGCCTCCAGGCTGGTGTCGTCGAGCAACACGGCAAACTCGTTGCTGGCAAATCGGGCCAGGATGCCGCCGGCATGCAGGCTGTTGCGCAGGCGCCTGGCCAGGCTGATAAGCAATTTGTCGCCCGTATGATGGCCCAGGCTGTCGTTGATGCGCTTGAAGTTGTCGATGTCCACCAGCAGCAGGCACATCGGATTCTGCACATCCCGGGCGAAGCATTCGTCCAGGCTGCGGATGAACGCCGGACGGTTACCCAGGTTGGTCAGGTTGTCGGTGTAGGCCAGCCGCTCGATGCGCTGCTGCGCAAGCTTGCTCTGGGTGACATCTTCGTAGATGCCGATGTAGTGGGTCAGCTCGCGGTTGTCACCATACACCTTGGAAATCGACAGCTGCCCCCAATAGGGCTCCAGGTTCTTGCGCCGGCTCTTGAATTCGCCCTGCCAGCTGTTACCCATGGCCAGGCTTGAAGGCGAGTCGAACAGCAGCTCGTTGAGGTTCTCCAGGGCGGGCAGTTCACCCAGGTGACGCCCTTGCACTTCCTCGGTGCTGTATTGGGTGATGGCGGTGAAGCTTGGGTTCACATACTCAACCTGCCCATCCCGGTTCACCAGCAGGAAGGCACTGGCGCTCTGCTCCACGGCGCGTTGGAACAGGTGCAGCGCACTGGCCGCCGCACGGCGGTTGTGGTTGGTGATGACCTGGGCGAACTGGTCGGCCAGCTCACCGGCAAAGGCGATCTCATCGGACTGCCAGGCGCGTGGCTGGCCGGCCTGCTCCAGGCACAAGACGCCCACCACCTGTCCGTCGACGCGGATGCTGGCATCGAGCATCGCCTTGTTGCCAGGCCCCAGGCTCTGCATTAATGCACGTGTACGGGGATCGTGCCCGGCGTTGTGCGCGTCGATCGCACGGCTGGCATGCAGGGCCTCGAGGTAATCCGGGAAATGGCTGGCATCGATGGCTTCGGGCTGGCGGTGCGCTTGCACGTCGCTGTACCAGGCGGTGATCGGCTCAAGCCGTTGGCCTTCCAAGTGCCAGATACCGGCGCAGTCGATCTTGTAGATCTCACAAGCGCTACGGGTGATCAGTTCGGCGGCTTCGAGCAACGAGTTCTCGGCGCTGTAGCGTTGACGGGCCAGGCGCAGGATGAGGTCCTGCTGGCTGCGCACGCGCTCCAGGTGCTCGAGCTGCTCACGCTGGGCACGCTGGTTCAGTTGCAGGGCCAACTGCAGGCGGTTGTTGCGTGATTCCAGGTCACTGGCGGTCTCGCCCGTGTCTTCCGGGTGATCGTCGAGTACGCTCAGGTAACCACATAACAACTGGCGGGCATGCTGTTTGAAAACTTCGCCGACCTCCAGCATGCGCACGCAGGCGCCTGGCGTGTGCAGGGTGTAGCGCACGCGGTAATAGCCGCGTTGCGACAGTTGCAGCTGGATGTCGTCATGAAGTCGGTAGCGGGCCTCGGGTTCCATGAGGCTGGCGTAAGGGGCATCGACCAGCGCGCAGAGGTCACTGGCATGAACGCCGAACTGGCGCTCGCAGGCTGGGTCCAGGTAGAGCAGCGACCAACTGGCTTCGTTGAGCCTTTCGAAGCGCAGCATGCCCAACCGCGAGGGCACGGGTAACTGCGTGACGACCTCGCCCGTCACACGGTTGCCAGCATCGGGTTGGCTTTTCATCGAAGACTCGCTTGAAGAGGGAACGCGCCCGTTGGACCGCGTCGAATCTGGCAAGGTTGCATCATGTCCCTATAGCTGGCAAGCGGCCATGTACGAAGCTGTAACAAGGTTATCGGCCGACGCCACGAAATCTGTAGGACGGCTGTTGAGTGCGGGTTTGCAGCGATGCTCGGCAACGCGGCCGTGCGCCGGGGCCATCCTGTTCCCGCTCAGCGCCTACTTTGCTTCAGGCAAAAAAAGCCCCGTCAATCGACGGGGTTGAGGTACGAGCGTGGCAGCTCGAAAAAGAAGCTGCCCCTCACCAGGAGGGGCAGTGCGCTGCCTTACAGCAGCATGGTGCGGATATCGCCCAGCACATCGCCCAGACGCTTGGTGAAGCGCGCAGCGGCGGCGCCGTTGATCACACGGTGATCGTACGACAGCGACAGCGGCAGCATCAGCTTGGGCTGGAAGGCCTTGCCGTCCCAGACAGGCTGCATGGTCGCCTTGGAGACGCCCAGGATGGCCACCTCGGGGGCGTTGACGATCGGCGTGAAGCCGGTGCCGCCAATGTGACCAAGGCTGGAGATGGTGAAGCAGGCGCCCTGCATCTCGTCCGCCGACAGCTTCTTGGTGCGCGCCTTCTCGGCCAGGGCAGCCGCTTCGGCAGCCAGCTGCAGCAGGCTCTTCTGGTCGACGTTCTTGATTACCGGTACCAGCAGGCCATCGGGCGTGTCCACGGCAAAACCGATGTGCACGTATTTCTTGCGGATGACCGCTTTGCCGCTTGGTGCCAGCGAGCTGTTGAAGTCTGGCAGTTCCTTGAGCAGGAAGGCGCAGGCCTTGAGCAGCAGCGGCAGGACGGTCAGCTTGACGCCGGCCTTTTCTGCGACGGCTTTCTGGGCAACCCGGAAGGCTTCGAGCTCAGTGATGTCAGCCGAGTCGAACTGGGTCACGTGCGGCACGTTCAGCCAGCTGCGGTGCAGGTTGGCAGCACCGACCTGCATCAGGCGGGTCATGGCCACTTCTTCGACTTCACCGAACTTGCTGAAATCGACTACCGGAATTGGCGGAATGCCAGCGCCGCCGGTTGCACCGGCAGCTGCCGGCGCTTCCTTGGCCTTCTGCATCATGGCCTTGACGTAAACCTGCACGTCTTCTTTCAGGATGCGGCCGTGTGGGCCGGTCGCTGCCACGGCACCGAGCTCTACGCCGAACTCACGGGCCAGCTGACGCACGGCTGGGCCGGCATGCACCTTGGCGTTGTTGCCGGCAGCCGGGGCGGTTGCAGCTGGCGCAGGCGCAGCGGCAGCCGGGGCAGCAGCGGCAGGGGCAGCGGCGGGTGCGGCTTCGGTCTTGGCCGGTGCAGCGGCGGCTGGAGCCTGCGCTGGGGCAGGCGCTGCACCTGCAATTTCCAGCTTGAGGATCAGGTCGCCGGTGCCCACTTCGTCATCAAGCTTGGCAATGACTTCCTTGACCACGCCAGCGGCAGGCGAAGGGATTTCCATGGAGGCCTTGTCGGACTCCAGGGTGATCAGCGACTGATCGGCTTCGACGGTATCGCCTGCCTTGACCAGCACTTCGATGATCTTGGCCTTACCCGACGAGCCAATGTCCGGCACGTGGATGTCCTGCACGCTAGCGGCAGCCGGAGCGGCAGCGGATGCTGGCGCGGCCTCGGCAGCAGGTGCCGGTGCGGCCGCTTCGGCCTGTGCTGGCTTCTGTTCGGCCGCAGGTGCCTCAGGGGCCGCATCAGCGGCACCCTCGGCTTCCAGAACCAGGAGTTCGTCGCCTTCTTTCAGGCGATCACCCAGCTTGACTTTCAGTTCCTTGACGATGCCGGCCTTTGGCGCCGGAATCTCCATGGAGGCCTTGTCGGACTCCAGGGTCAGCAGGCTTTGGTCAGCCTCGATACGGTCACCGACCTTGACGAACAGCTCGATGATTTCACCTTCACCGCTGCCGATGTCAGGTACGCGAATGAGTTCGCTCACTTAAAAATACTCCTCAGCAGTCCAATGGGTTGCGCTTGTCCGGGTCGATGCCGAACTTGACGATGGCGTCAGCCACAACCTTGGGTTCGATCTCGCCACGGTCAGCCAGCGCTTCCAGGGCAGCCAGTACCACGAAGTGACGGTCTACTTCGAAGAAGTGACGCAGCTTCTTGCGGCTGTCGCTGCGACCGTAACCGTCGGTACCCAGGACCTTGAACTCTTTGCTCGGCACCCACTGGCGGATCTGCTCGGCGAACAGCTTCATGTAGTCGGTGGAAGCGATGACTGGCCCCTTGCGGCCGCTCAGGCACTGCTCGACGTAGGTCTGCTGTGGCTTCTGGCCAGGCTTGAGGCGGTTGGCACGTTCCACGGCCAGGCCGTCGCGACGCAGTTCGTTGAAGCTGGTGACGCTCCACACGTCGGCACCGACGTTGAACTCTTCACGCAGAATCTTCGCCGCTTCGCGCACTTCGCGCAGGATGGTGCCCGAACCCATCAGCTGCACGTGGTGTGCGGCTTCGCGAGTGTCTTCCTCGAGCAGGTACATACCCTTGATGATGCCTTCCTCGGCACCGGCCGGAATGGCTGGCTGCTGGTAGGACTCGTTCATCACGGTGATGTAGTAGAAGATGTCCTGTTGTTCTTCGGTCATCTTCTTCATGCCGTCCTGGATGATCACCGCCAGCTCGTAGCCGTAGGTCGGGTCATAGGTGCGGCAGTTCGGGATGGTACCGGCCATCATGTGGCTGTGACCGTCCTCGTGCTGCAGGCCTTCGCCGTTGAGCGTGGTACGGCCGGCGGTGCCGCCGATCAGGAAGCCACGGGTACGGCTGTCGCCAGCGGCCCAGGCCAGGTCGCCGATACGCTGGAAGCCGAACATCGAGTAGAAGATGTAGAACGGCAGCATCGGCTGGTTGTGGCAGCTGTACGAAGTACCGGCAGCGATGAACGACGACATGGCGCCGGCTTCGTTGATGCCTTCTTCGAGGATCTGGCCTTTCTTGTCCTCGCGGTAGAACATCACCTGGTCCTTGTCGACCGGCTCGTAGAGCTGGCCAACCGACGAGTAGATGCCCAGCTGGCGGAACATGCCTTCCATGCCGAAAGTACGGGCTTCGTCAGGGATGATCGGCACGATGCGCTGACCGATTTCCTTGTCCTTGACCAACTGCGCCAGGATCCGCACGAACGCCATGGTAGTGGAAATTTCGCGGTCGCCCGAGCCGTCCAGGATCGCCTTGAGGGTTTCCAGAGGCGGGGTTGGCACGCTGAAGCTCTTGGCGCGGCGCTGGGGCACGAAGCCGCCCAGGGCTGCACGGCGCTCGGCCAGGTAACGGGCCTCGGCAGAACCTTCTTCGGGCTTGTAGAACGGCAGGTTCTCCAGGTCCGCATCCTTGACGGGAATATCGAAGCGGTCACGGAAGTGACGCAGGCTGTCGACATCGACCTTCTTGGTGTTGTGCGCGGTGTTCTTGGCTTCGCCGGCACCGGTACCGTAACCCTTGATGGTCTTGGCCAGGATGACGGTAGGCTGGTCCTTGTGGTTGACCGCCTGGTGGTAGGCCGCATAGACCTTGTACGGGTCGTGGCCGCCACGGTTGAGCTTCCAGATCTCGTCGTCGGACAGGTCTTCGACCATGGCCTTGAGTTCTGGGGTGTTGAAGAAGTGCTCACGCACGTAAGCGCCGTCTTTGGCCTTGTAGTTCTGGTACTCGCCGTCGATGACTTCGTCCATACGGCGTTGCAGGGCACCGTTGGTGTCCTTGGCCAGCAGCGGATCCCAGAAGCGACCCCAGACCACTTTGTTGACGTTCCAGCCACCGCCTCGGAACACGCCCTCGAGTTCCTGGATGATCTTGCCGTTGCCGCGAACCGGGCCGTCGAGGCGCTGCAGGTTGCAGTTGATGACGAAGATCAGGTTGTCCAGCTTCTCGCGGCCGGCCAGGGCGATTGCGCCCAGGGATTCGGGCTCGTCGCACTCACCGTCGCCCATGAAGCACCAGACTTTCTGCTTGCCTGCCGGAATGAACCCACGGGCTTCCAGGTACTTCATGAAGCGTGCCTGGTAGATAGCCTGGATTGGGCCCAGACCCATCGAAACGGTCGGGAACTGCCAGAAGTCAGGCATCAGCCAGGGGTGTGGGTACGAGGACAGGCCGTTGCCATCGACTTCCTGGCGGAAGTTGTTCATCTGCTCTTCGCTGATGCGGCCTTCCATGAAGGCGCGGGCGTAGACGCCCGGCGAGGCGTGGCCCTGGAAGAAGATCAGGTCGCCGCCGTGCTCTTCGGTCGGCGCCTGGAAGAAGTAGTTGAAGCCGATGTCGTACAGGGTAGCGCTGGAGGCGAAGCTGGAGATGTGTCCGCCCAGGTCCGAGTCTTTCAGGTTGGTGCGCACGACCATGGCCAGGGCGTTCCAACGCACCATCGAGCGAATGCGGCGTTCCATGAACAGGTCGCCAGGCATGCGTGCTTCGTGGGTGACAGGGATGGTGTTGCGGTATGGCGTGGTGATCGCATATGGCAGCTGGGAGCCACTGCGGGTGGCCAGCTCGCCCATACGGGTCATCAGGTAATGAGCGCGGTCTTCGCCTTCTTTGTCGAGGACCGACTCCAGGGCATCCAGCCATTCCTGGGTTTCGATTGGATCGAGGTCTTGCATGGCTTGCTCCAGGGCGGAAAGGCAACCAGAATCGATTGCCTGAGATTGCGACTGGCCTTATGGGCAGACGTCGTGAATTCTTGGATTACCGGGATCTTCGTCCGGCGCCGTGTAGTTTTACTACATTTGCTTTCGCATTTCATGCTTTTGCGCGACAGGCACAGTAGTAAAACTACATTTGTGCGACGTTTGGTCGCATCCTGGCTTGTGAGGAAAAACGTTCATGTTGGTTGGCAATGTTCCACGAACGGGTAACTGTTGATGTTCCATGCCACGAATTCGATGTTTTCAGCTATTTCCAACTTTTGTATGACAGTCCAACCGTGGTCCGGCTTTCCCTTGGCCGCCTTTCCTCATCCATTTCACGCCGATCAAGGATAGCCCATGCGCCTGCCTTTGCCTTGCCAGCTGCCTGCCGTTCTTCAACCACTGACCCTGCGCAACCAACAGTTTCTGCACGAGGCGGTGGCCGCACACCCCGAACTGGACCTGGGCAGTTGGAGCGAGCGGCATGCTCGGCAGTTCGACCAGGTGGCGGCCGTCAGCGACTTCGTGCTGACCCAGGTGCAGCGCGACCCGGGCCTGCTCTGCGGCCTGATGCGCAGCGGCGAGCTGGAGCGCAGCTACGGGCCAGGCGAGCTGCGCGGCCATGTTGCCAAGGTTGCCCAGGCGGCGCAAAGCGAGGACGAGCTTGCCCGCAACCTGCGTCGCGAGCGCAACCGCCAGCAGGTACGCATCATCTGGCGTGACATTACCCGCCAGGCCGATCTTGGTGAGACCTGCCGCGATCTCTCCGACCTGGCCGATGCCGCCATCGACGAGGCCTACCAGTGGTTGTACCCACGGCACTGCCAGCAATTCGGCACGCCGATCGGCAACCGCAGCGGCCACCCACAACACATGGTGGTGCTGGGCATGGGCAAGCTCGGTGCACGCGAGCTGAACCTCTCCTCGGACATCGACTTGATCTTCGCATTCCCCGAAGGCGGCGAAACCGAAGGCGTGAAACGCTCGCTGGACAACCAGGAGTTCTTCACCCGCCTGGGTCAGCGCCTGATCAAGGCCCTGGACCCGGTCACGGTCGATGGCTTCGTGTTTCGCGTCGACATGCGCCTGCGCCCTTACGGGTCGTCCGGTGCACTGGTGCTCAGCTTCAACGCGCTGGAACAGTATTACCAGGACCAGGGCCGCGACTGGGAACGCTATGCCATGATCAAGGCACGGGTAGTGGCAGGCGATCAGGCCGCCGGCGCTCAGCTGCAGGACATGCTGCGCCCGTTCGTCTACCGGCGGTACCTGGATTTCTCGGCCATCGAAGCCCTGCGCACCATGAAGCAGCTGATTCAGCAGGAAGTGCGGCGCAAGGGCATGGCGGACAACATCAAGCTGGGAGCAGGCGGCATTCGCGAAGTGGAGTTCATCGCCCAGGCCTTCCAGCTGATTCACGGCGGTCGCGACCTCAGCTTGCAGCAGCGGCCTCTGCTCAAGGTGCTGGCTACCCTGGAAGGCCAAGGCTACCTGCCCCCTGCCGTAGTCACCGAGCTGCGGGAGGGTTATGCATTCTTGCGCTACACCGAGCACGCCATCCAGGCCATTGCCGACCGCCAGACGCAGATGTTGCCGGAGAACGAAACCGATCAGGCCCGTGTCGCCTACATGCTGGGCTACGCCGACTGGCAAGCCTTCCAAGCTCAACTTAGCCAGTGGCGTGAGCGCATTGATTGGCATTTCCGGCAGGTCATCGCCGACCCCGACGAAGACGAAAGCGAAAGCGAGTTGGTGGTCGGCGGTGAATGGTCGCCGTTATGGGAGCAGGCCCAGGATGAAGAGGCTGCTGGCCGTCAGCTGGAGGAGGCCGGCTTCAAGCTGCCGGGCGAGGCCTTGCGGCGCCTGGCAGCTCTGCGTGCCAGCCCGCAGCTGCGTTCGATGCAGCGCCTTGGGCGCGAGCGGCTGGACGCCTTCATTCCGCGATTGCTGGCCCAGGCGGTCGAGCACGAGAACCCCGACCTGGTGCTTGAGCGAGTACTGCCGCTGGTCGAGGCCGTGGCCCGGCGCTCTGCCTACCTGGTATTGCTCACCGAGAACCCCGGTGCCCTGCGCCGTCTGCTGACCCTGTGCGCAGCCAGTCCATGGATTGCCGAGCAGATCGCACGCTACCCGTTGTTGCTCGATGAGTTGCTTAATGAAGGCCGCCTGTTCAGCCCGCCCCTGGCACCGGAGCTGGCCAGCGAATTGCGCGAGCGCCTCACGCGCATTCCGGAAGATGACCTGGAACAACAAATGGAGGCGCTGCGTCATTTCAAGCTGGCGCATAGCTTGCGCGTGGCCGCCTCGGAAATCAGTGGCAACCTGCCGTTGATGAAGGTCAGCGACTACCTGACGTGGCTGGCCGAGGCCATCCTCGACCAGGTGCTTGCCCTGGCCTGGCGCCAGACCGTTGCCCGCCACGGCCAACCGATGGGCAGCGACGGCATACCCTTCGACCCGGGTTTCGTCATCATCGGCTACGGCAAGGTTGGCGGCCTGGAGACGGGACATGGGTCGGACCTGGACCTGGTGTTCATCCATGATGGCGACCCCCAGGCCGAAACCGACGGCGCCAAGCCTATCGACGGTGCCCAGTTCTTCACGCGGCTGGGGCAGCGCATCATTCACCTGCTGACCACCCAGACCAACTCGGGCCAGCTGTATGACGTGGACATGCGTCTACGGCCCTCAGGCGCCGCGGGCCTGTTGGTCAGCTCGCTGGGCGCATTCGAGCGCTACCAGCAAAGCGAGGCCTGGACCTGGGAGCACCAGGCACTGGTCCGTGCCCGCGTGCTGGTGGGCTGCCCGCGGGTTGGACAGGCGTTCGAGAGAGTACGGGCGCAGGTGCTGGGACAACCCCGCGACCTTGAGAAGCTGCGTATCGAAGTCAGTGAAATGCGCGCCAAGATGCGCGCCAGCCTGGGCACGAAGGCCACGGTCGCCGGCACCGCACCCAACGCCTTCGAGCCGGGTATGCCCTTTGACATCAAGCAGGATGCGGGCGGTATCGTCGATATCGAATTTATGGTGCAATACGCCGCTTTGGCCTGGTCCCATGACCACACGGGCCTGGTTCGATGGACCGATAACATCCGTATTCTTGAAGAGCTGGAGCAAGTGGGGCTGATGCCTGCCGCCGACGCGGTGTTGCTGCGCGAGGTGTACAAGGCATTTCGCTCGGCCTCTCACCGCCAGGCGCTGCAGAAGCAGGCCGGGGTGATCGATGCTGCGCAGTTTGCCGATGAGCGCCGCCAGGTGCGGCGTATCTGGAGCGAGCTCGGCCTGAGCTGAGCCCAGTCGAGGCGGCTCCTCAGGGTGAGGATCCGCCGCGATTGAGGCGTGAAGCAGCCCCGGTGTTACACTGTCGGCCACATAGCCTGAATATAAAGAGGGGAGGCCGGGCTGAATTGCAGCCTGTCGCCTCCCCGAGCGTTTCTGGACCTAGCATGAGAATACTGATCATTGGCCCCAGCTGGGTCGGCGACATGGTGATGGCGCAGACCTTGTTCCAGTGCCTGAAACAGCAGCACCCCGACTGCGTGATCGATGTGCTGGCCCCCGAATGGAGCCGGCCAATCCTTGAGCGCATGCCCGAGGTGCGCCAGGCCTTGAGCTTCCCGCTCGGCCACGGTGCGCTGGAGCTGGCCACACGGCGGCGCATCGGCAAGTCGCTCAGCGGTCAGTACGACCAGGCCATCTTGTTGCCCAATTCGCTGAAATCGGCGCTGGTACCGTTCTTTGCCGGTATCCCCAAACGCACCGGCTGGCGTGGCGAAATGCGTTTCGGTTTGCTCAACGATGTCCGCAAGCTGGACAAAGCGCGTTACCCGTTGATGATCGAGCGCTTCATGGCCTTGGCCTATGCCCCCGGTGCCGAGCTGCCAAAGCCCTACCCCCAGCCCAGCCTGCAGATCGAGCCACACAGCCGTGAAGCGGCGCTGACCAAGTTCGGCCTGGAGCTGGACCGTCCGGTGCTGGCGCTATGCCCAGGCGCTGAATTCGGCGAAGCCAAGCGCTGGCCGGCCGAGCACTATGCCGCCGTGGCCGATGCCATGATCCGCCAGGGGTGGCAGGTCTGGCTGTTCGGTTCGAAAAGCGATCACCCAGTGGGTGAGCAGATCCGCGAACGGCTGATCCCTGGGCTACGCGAAGAGTCCGTGAACCTGGCCGGTGAAACCTCCCTGGCCGAGGCGATCGACCTGATGTCCTGCGCAGACGCCGTGGTCTCTAACGATTCTGGCTTGATGCATGTTGCGGCGGCGCTCAATCGCCCGCTGGTCGCCGTGTACGGCTCCACATCGCCTGGTTTCACACCGCCGCTGGCCAGCCAGGTCGAGGTGGTGCGCCTGGGCATCGAATGCAGCCCGTGTTTTGATCGCACCTGCCGCTTCGGTCACTACAACTGCCTGCGTCTGCTCGAACCCGGTCAGGTCATCGCCGCGCTGACCCGCCTGGGCGGTGCGAACATCATCGACGTGCTGACCGAGGTCGACTAAGTGCGGGTACTGATCATCAAGACGTCCTCGCTGGGTGATGTGATCCACACGCTGCCAGCGCTTACCGATGCAGCCCATGCCATCCCCGGCATCCGCTTCGACTGGGTCGTCGAGGAAGGTTTCGCCGAGATACCCAGCTGGCATCCGGCGGTCGATCAGGTCATTCCGGTGGCCATCCGTCGCTGGCGCAAGCACCTCTGGCAGACCGTTCGCAGCGGCGAGTGGAAGGCCTTCAAGCAGCGCCTGCGCGAGCGCCAATACGACCTGGTGATCGATGCCCAGGGCCTGGTCAAGTCAGCATGGCTGACACGCTACGTGAAGGCACCGGTCGCAGGCCTGGACCGGTATTCGGCCCGTGAAGGCTGGGCCAGCCGCTTCTACGACCGACGCCTGTCGGTCGCGGTCGGCCAGCATGCCGTCGAGCGTGTGCGCCAGTTGTTCGCCATGGCACTGGCCTATGACCTGCCCGAGGGCATCGGCCGTTACGGCCTGGACCTTGAACGCTTGCAGTTGCCGCCGGCAGCGCCCTACGTGGTTTTCCTGCACGGTACCACCTGGGCCACCAAGCACTGGCCCGAGGCCTACTGGCGCGAGCTGGCCGAGCGCATGGGCCGGCGCAGGCTGGAAGTGCGCCTGCCCTGGGGCAACCCGGCCGAGAAGGCCAGGGCCGAGCGCATTGCCCAAGGCTTGAACCATTGCCAAGTGCTGCCCAAATTGAATCTGGCTGGCGTCGCAAGGGTGCTGGCCGCTGCAAAGGCCTGCGTCGCCGTCGATACCGGCCTGGGCCACTTGGCCGCAGCCCTCGATGTACCGACGCTTTCGCTGTTCGGCCCGACCAACCCGGGCCTGACCGGCGCCTATGGACGGACCCAGATCCACCAGGCCAGTGACTGGCCGTGCGCACCCTGCTTGCAGAAGAAGTGCACCTACAAACCGAGCGCCGAAGACCTGCGCCGGTACGATCTGAACCGCGAGTGGCCATTGTGCTTCACTCGCCTGAATCCCGAGCATGTAGCGAGCCGCCTGAGCGCGCTGCTGCTGGCTGAGGATGTCCGTTGATGCAACTGGCTTTCGTACTTTACAAATACTTCCCCTTTGGCGGCCTGCAGCGCGATTTCATGCGCATAGCCCTGGAATGCCAGCAGCGCGGCCACCAGATCCGGGTCTACACGTTGATCTGGGAGGGCGACATTCCGCCAGGTTTCGAAGTGCTGGTGGCGCCGGTCAAGGCGATCTTCAATCACCGGCGCAATGAGAAACTCACCGCCTGGATGCAGGCCGACCTGGCCAAGCGTCCGGTGGACCGGCTCATCGGTTTCAACAAGATGCCTGGGCTGGATGTGTACTACGCCGCCGACGGCTGCTTCGAGGACAAGGCGCAGAACCTGCGCAGCGACCTGTACAGGCGCTGGGGCCGCTACCGGCATTTCGCCGAATACGAGCGGGCGGTGTTCGCCAAGGAGGCCGGTACCGAGATCCTGATGATCTCCGAGGTGCAGCAGCCGCTGTTCATCAAGCACTACGGCACGCCGGTCGAGCGTTTTCACCTGCTGCCGCCGGGCATCTCCCAGGATCGTCGTGCACCGCCCAACGCCGCTGAAATCCGTGCCGACCTGCGCAGGGAGTTCGATCTGGCCGAGGATGCGTTGCTGATCGTGCAGATCGGTTCAGGGTTCAAGACCAAGGGCGTGGACCGCAGCCTCAAGGCGTTGGCGGCATTGCCCACGGCCTTGCGCAAGCGTACCCGATTGCTGGTGATCGGTCAGGATGACCCCAAGGTCTTCCAGTTGCAGAGCGCGACGCTGGGCCTGGGCGACCAAGTGCAGTTTCTCAAGGGGCGCAGCGATATCCCGCGCTTCCTGCTGGGCGCCGACCTGCTGATCCACCCGGCCTACAACGAGAACACCGGTACCGTGCTGCTCGAAGCCCTGGTCGCGGGCTTGCCGGTGCTGGTGTCGCGCGTGTGCGGCTATGCCCACTACATCGCCGAGGCCGACTGCGGTCTGGTGCTGGACGAGCCGTTCGAGCAGGAGCAGCTCAACCGCTACCTGCAGCGTATGCTCGATGACCCCGCGGCGCGGGCCGATTGGTCGCGCAACGGCCTGGCGTATGCCGATACGGCCGACCTTTACAGCATGCCGCAGCATGCCGCCGATGTGATCCTAGGGCAGGAGGGGGCATGAAGTTGATCGTGGCAGAGCCCTTCAAGCGGCTTTGGGCGGGGCGCGATGCCTTCGAGGCGGTAGAAGCGCTGCAAGGCGAAGTCTATCGGGAACTTGAAGGGCGCCGTACCCTGCGTACGGAGGTCGCCGGCGAAGGCTTCTTCGTGAAGATCCATCGTGGCATCGGCTGGGGCGAGATCTTCAAGAACCTGCTCACGGCCAAGTTGCCAGTACTGGGCGCCGGCCAGGAGTGGCAAGCCATCGAGCGCCTGCATCAGGTCGGCGTGCCAACCATGACGGCCGTGGCCTTCGGTGAGCGGGGCGGCAACCCGGCCACCCAGCACTCCTTCATCATCACCGAGGAACTGGCGCCGACCGTCAGCCTGGAAGACTTCAGCATCGACTGGCTCCGGCAGCCGCCTGCGCCACGCCTCAAGCGTGCCCTGATCGCGCGCGTGGCCGAGATGACCGGTGGCATGCACCGTGCCGGCGTCAACCACCGGGACTGCTACATCTGTCACTTCCTGCTGCACACCGACCGGCCCGTGACGGCCGATGATTTCAAGCTGTCGGTGATCGACCTGCACCGCGCCCAGACACGCCCCGCCATTAGCCGCCGCTGGCGTAACAAGGACCTGGCCGCCCTGTACTTCTCAGCCCTGGACATTGGCCTGACCCAACGCGACAAGCTGCGTTTTCTGCGCAGCTACTTCCAGCGCCCGCTGCGTCAGGTCATGAAGGACGAAGCTGCACTGCTCGCCTGGCTTGAGCGCAAGGCGCAGAAACTCTACGACCGTAAACAACGCTATGGGGATGCACTCTGATGGCCAGTTGGACACTGGCGCCAGGTTACGAGCACCTGGCGAAGGATTTTGGCAGCCTCGAGGCGGTATTCGCCGTTCAGGGCGAACGCCTGACCCGTGATCCGCTCAGCGAAGTGGTGCGTGTCGAGCGTGAAGGCGTCAACTATTACGTCAAGCGCTACACCGGCGCTGGCAAGCACATGCGCCGCTACCTGGGCCGCCCACGTATCAAGGCCGAATGGCAGAACCTCAAGCAGTTCGCCAAGTGGGGCATTCCCACGGCCGAGGTGGTCGCCTGGGGGCTCGAACGCAATGGCCTGGCGTTCGGCCGTGGCGCGATGATTACCCGCGAGCTGCCCAACACCGAGGACCTCTCGGCGCTGGCCGAGCGCAACGATGCCCGCCTGGCCGATCGCGCCTGGGTGGACCACATCAGCCGCCAGCTGGCACGCCATACCCGGGTCATGCACGAGCACCGCTTCGCCCATAACGATCTGAAGTGGCGCAACCTGCTGGTCGATGACCAAGGGACGCTGTTCTTCATCGACTGCCCCACAGGTGATTTCTGGCGTGGGTTCATGTGGCGCCATCGCCTGATCAAGGACCTGGCCTGCCTGGACAAGGTCGCCAAGTACCACCTTTCGGCAACCCAGCGCCTGCGCTTTTACTTGCAGTACCGAGGCCGCGACCGGCTGAACGCCCGGGACAAGAAGCGCATTCGTCAGGTGCTGGGCTTTTTCGAGGGAAGGGAATGACCGACTATATGGCCAGTGCAGACCGTGCCTTGCTCCAGCGCCATGGCCTGGACGACTTCGAGGCGCTGTGGGCACTCGAACTCGACGCGGTGGACGAGCCCAATACCGGCCGCGGCGGTTGGAGCAGCGTTTACCGCCTGGAACTCGAGGGCAAGGGCTATTACCTCAAGCGCCAGAGCGACTACCTTACCCGCAGCCTGCACAAGCCCCTTGGCGAGCCGACCTTCGCCCGCGAATTTCGCAATATCGTTCGCTACCAGAAGCTGCACATCCCTGCGTTGGAAGCCGTGTTCTACGGCGAGCGCAAGCAAGGTGGCCAGCATCGAGCCCTGTTGATGACCCGCGCGCTGGACGGCTGGCACGACCTCGACAGCCAGTTGCTGCAATGGCCCGAACTCGATGCATCGGTGCGCATTGGCATGCTCCAGGCCTGCGGCCAGTTGGCGCGCACGCTGCACGGTGCTGGGCAGGTGCATGGTTGCTTCTATCCCAAGCACATTTTTCTGCGTAAGCGCAGAGAAGGCTGGGACGCGCAGTTGATCGACCTGGAGAAAACCCGTCCCTTGCTCTTTGGCATGCGTGACCGCCTCAAGGACCTCGAGCCCTTGCTGCGCCGGGCGCCGGTATGGAGTGACGGCGAGATACGTACATTGCTGGCAGCCTACCTCGCACAACCCATCGACAGCACGCTGGTCGAAACCTGGGTCAACCGCCTGGTACAACGCCGTCATCATAAGGAGGCTCGCTGATGCAGCTTTCCGAGCTGAAGGAAACAGGTCGCAGCCCATCGCTGCCGCTTGCCGTCAACCTCGCCGATGCCGCCGGTAGCGCTGAGCTGCAATTGCTCAGCCTGCTGCGCGTGCTGCCGGGCCAGCGTTACGTGGGGGCCGGGGTTTGGCGTGGCAGGCCGGTCCTGGCCAAGTTGCTGGTGGGCAGCAATGCCGCGCGTCACTTCCAGCGTGAGCTGCAAGGGGTAAAGCTGCTCGCGGCGCAGGGGCTGACCACGCCGGTACTGCTCGCCGATGGCCTGGTGGAAGGCGAGGGCGGCTGGCTGTTGTTCGAGTACCTCGATGGCGCCCAAAGCCTGGCCGATGCCTGGTCCGTGGTCGAGCACCTGCCTGTGCTTGCCGACGAGCAGCAGCAGGTGCTGGGCGAGGCCCTGGCGGCTGTGGCGCAGATGCACCGCCGGGGGCTGTGGCAGGAAGACCTGCACTTGGACAACCTGCTGCGTCATGCAGGCAAGCTGTACCTGATCGATGGGGCCGGTATCAAGGCTGAAACGCCAGGCCAGCAGCTTTCGCGTCCTCGCGTACTGGAAAACCTGGGTGTGTTCTTCGCGCAGCTACCCAAGCGGCTGGAGCCGTTCACCGAAGAGCTGCTGGTGCATTACCTGTTGGCCAATGCCGAGCACGCATTGCCCATGGAGGCCTTGCAGAAGCAAATAGACAAAGTCCGCGCCTGGCGCCAACGCGACTTCCTGGACAAGGCCGGCCGCGATTGTAGCCTGTTCAGTGTCGAGCGCAGCCTGACCGCCCTGCGGGCGGTGGTCCGTAGCGAGGCCCAGGCCCTGTTGCCAGTGCTTGAACAGGCGGATGCGCTGATCGATCGTGGGCACCTGTACAAGACTGGCGGCGCGGCCAGCGTGGCACGGGTCGAGGTGGATGGCCGCAAACGGGTCATCAAACGCTACAACATCAAGAACACTGTCCACTGGCTCAAGCGCTTCTGGCGACCGAGCAGGGCCTGGCACTCATGGATCGAAGGGCATCGCCTGTCATTTCTCGACATCGCTACCCCGCGCCCACTGGCGGTGCTGGAGCAGCGAGTGCTGGGATTGCGCACGCGTGCCTACCTGGTCACCGACTACATCGACGGCCCCGACCTCATCGAATGCTTTGCCCCCTTCGTCGAGCAGGGCGATGCGCCGGCCGAACAGGTGGAGGCCCTGGTGCAGCTCATGCAACAGCTGATCCGCGAGCGCATCAGCCACGGTGACTTCAAGGGCCACAACCTGTTTTGGGATCAGGGTCGGTGGTCGCTGATCGACTTGGACGCCGTGTGCCAGCACAGCAGCCAGGGCAGCTTCGCGCCGGCCTTCGCTCGGGACCGGGCGCGGCTGCTGCGCAACTGGCCGGCTGAAAGTGCCTTGCACCAACGGCTGGATCAGGTGCTGCCCACGTTGGCGGCATAAGCGGCAGGCAGAGCCAGCCAGTCGCTGCTTCGCCCCGGTTGGCGCACACGTATACGCCACTGGCCGTCGCGCCAGCGCAGGATTGCCCAGGCGGTGGTGGTCGCGGCAGGCTGTCCGGGTATCAGCAGATGGTAGTGATCGGCTAGCAGGTGGGCACGCACGGGCAAGGCATGGCCACCGGCGAGCAAGTAGGGTTGGCCATCGCTCTCGTACAGTTCACTCGCCCCTTCCAGTGGTACCCCATCCGGGGTCGCGGGAAGCTGGCAGTGTTCCAGCAATGCGGTGAGGTCTGGCAGGCCGTCGTGCCACAGGACGGGTGAGTCGACGATCCACTCGCCTTCAGCGCTCCGTCTGACCGCCACCTTGCTGTAGGCATCGGGTTGCCTGGGATCGATGGCGCGCCAGCGATAACCGTCGAACGCCACCTGGTAGTACCGGCCTTGCTTGTCCTGGATGTAGTAGAGAGCCAGCCCTGCACGTTCGGATGGCTTTTCATACACGCCTTCGCTATGGATACCATCGATTCGGTAACGCAACTTGGCGGTGTCCGGGCGTACCTGGAAGGTAGGTGGTAGCATCAATGGCGAAGTAGGAGGCATGGCGCGAATGGCGCGCCTGATCACTGTCGTGCCGCCGATGCTGTTGATGCCATCGTTCATATGGGTAAAAGCCTCCACCATATGCTTGAGCACGCCTACCTGATCCTCCTTTTCCAGTGCTTCAAGGCTGTCCAGTACGCTCAGCACAGCGCGGGCGAATGCCAGCGGCGTCAGGGCACGGACCGGAATCACGAAGCTGATCAAATCGAGCATGATCCACAAGGCATGCAGGCTGGCCTCGCCCAGCAGCTCCTGTTTGGTATTAGTGCTGGCATCGACCGCCGATATGAACGCGCGGACCTCTGCCAAATAACAGGCATGCAAAAAATTGCCGGAGATGACCGGACGACTCAGCCGTTGAGCGAGCCCGCCCTTGCTCAACAGGCGCTCGACGGTTTTGCGCCGGGCCAAGGGCATGCGGTCGATCACGTAAGTGCGTAGATCCGGGCTGGCGCGAAGCGATCGGAGCAGCGCACGCGCATTGGCGTATTCGCGCCATGGCCTGCGATCCGGTGCATCTGGCGCATACACCAGAAAGCGCTGCATCTGGGGTGTTTCAGGCGTGATCAGCAATACCCCCTGTACGGTGTGCCCGGCAATCAACAACTGCCGGACACTCAGGCGGTTCTCTTGCACCAAGGGGCGCCAGTCGCTGTCGGGGTAGTTGAGAACGGCCCTGCTCCAGCGATAGCCCTGTTCGAGCGGGTCGGGTATGAAGTGGCCAGCATAGCGGGCCTTGGCGGCCTCTGCCCGCATGCGAGCACAGTTGATTCGGGCATGTGCATCCCGTCGCCACTGCCCTTGCGCGAGGTCGATCAGGTGGCTGCGCAGGAAACGCGAATAGCTGTCGCCGACATTGAGTTCACGGACCATCTGGCGAGCCTGCGCAGGGGACAAGCCTTGAATGTTCGTCTCGTCCCTATGGTGGACGCGAGCGGTTAGCCAATAGTCCAGGTCTAGCAAGCCCACGTTCAGCAACGCCAACTGATCCAGGCTGTAGGTTTGCCTGACCAACTCCACGGTATCCCCTGCCTGCGGCCGGCTAGCGATGGGTATATAGCTGCTGGGCTGACCTGGAGGCATCACCGGGCCGGTCTGACGGGCAATGGTGACACTGATGAAGATCTGCTCCGGTGCCAGATCCAGTTGGTGGTCCAATCTCAGGCGCTCGCTGAGACGGGCACGGGTCCACTGTAGCAGGCTGTTGCGTTCGGTGAACTGTTCAAGCGTAGGAATGCCCGGCGCTGCGGCCTGATCGATGGCCACGATCAGCTCTTGCATCGTCTGCATGATATGCGTGAGCCCTGGGATAGAGGTCTTCTTGAGCCACGCAGGAGCATGCTTTTCAAGCAGCAGGCCATAACGCGTCGGCATCGCTGCCTTGCTGGTCACCCAGGGTAGCAGGTCTGCGGCCTTGGTCAGGCGCTCGGCAAAACCCGGTTGATCCATGGGTTGGCTACTCCATGCCTCGTTCAATCGCCCATGCTGGGCATCGATCAAGGCCTGGATCTGGACTTCCACAAGATCGTCGGGCAGCCAGTCGTAACGCAGTCGCTGTGCGTTATGGGCGCGGTCGGCATCACCCAGCGCCAGCAGCGTGAGCATCGGCTGACTTTGCAGGGGATCATCCAGCCGCTCGCACAGTTCCAGGTGCAGGCTCTGAACATCGGCGAACGCTTCGATGCCGTGGGAGAGGCTGCATAACAATGCTGGGCCGCTGCCCGCATCGCCCGTCATCATCTGCCCCTCGACACCGCCTTGTACAAGCAGTACGGCGCCTGGCAAGTAGGCCCTCCAGTTGGGTCGTGAGCAGTCGAGCAGCAGGCGATAGAGCTGTGGACGCTTGGACGCCTCGATGCCTTGGCGAGCCCAGGACATGGGGTGGTCAAGGCAGGTCTGTAACAGCGATGCCGCCAGAGGCTCCAATGTTGCGTCAGCGATGCGCAGGTCCATTTCGGCCTGAAGCTGTTGTCGCCGAAGCGCAATGAGCCGAGTACGGCGGTTTTTGCCTGCTGCGTCCGGCAGGTTCCAGTAGTCTGCGAGCGCGCCGAAGAACTGTTGCCGGCCCGCCACCGGTGGAAGCTGCAAGTCTGGTGAGGGCAGGGGGGACAACAGGGCAGTGATTGCCGCGTCGAATGACTCGAAATGTTGCAAGGGTGAGACGGATGGCATGATGCGAGCTCCTTTAGAGAGATCGCGAGCCTGGGCGATATGGCAGGGGCATGCGTGCTAACCCGCTACTGCCATTACGCAGTAAGGCGCGGCTGCCAGACCACGCCCCCGTTGCCTATAGGCCGTGGCGCTGGGCCATCCGGCGTCGCCAGTTGTGTAGGCATTGCTCAAGTTGCGCCGGGCTCTGGATGTGCTGGCGGCGCGCCTGGCTCAGCAGAATCAACGCCAGCTCGGCGGTCACCTGTGCGTCGGCGCTGGCGTGATGACGCGCCTGTACCTGCAGCCCGAAACGCGCCACCCAGTCATCGAGCCCGGCCTCTCGCAACACCGTGTCGGGATTGAGCATGGGTGCCATCTCGGCCACATCTAGGAAGGGTATTTGCAGACGATAACCCAGGCTCTGTTTGAGGGCCCGTGCAAGCATGCGTTCGTCGAATGGCGCGTGGAATGCCAGTACCGGGCTGGTGCCAATGAACTCGAGCAGGTCAAGCAGTGCGTGCCCTGGGTCGCAGCCCGCTGCCAGAGCGCTTGGGCCCAGGCCATGTATCAGGACGCTGGGGTTGGTTTTCTGCTCAGGTCGGTACAGGGTTCGCTCGAACTGCTGCGAGAAGTCCAGCGCCCCGTCCTCGATAGCCACTGCGCCTATGGACAGCACTTGATCGCGGTTGGTGTTCAGGCCGCTGGTTTCCAGGTCAAGCACCACCCAGCGCTGCTCGCGCAGGGTGCAGGTGCCAAGCGCAGTGGGTGCAGGCAAGGCCGCCAGGCGTTCACGCTGCGAAAGCGCTAGCTGCGGAGCATGGGGACGCAGCCATGCGAACAAGCTCACAGCTGGTACCGCATGGCCAGGCTGCTTTGCAACCGCTGAGCCTGGCGCAGGGACTCGCGCAAGATGCGCCGGTCCAGGTGATTGAGGCTATCTGGGTCCAGGCGGTTGGAGTAGGCCAGGTGCTCGCGTGCCTGGCGTTGATGTTGCTGCATGCGGGTCTGTTGGATGAAATGGTACGCCTCTTCGTATGCGGCGCCGTCCAGTGGGTCGATCACGCCCTTGCCCACCAGTTGGCGAATGCGCTCCAGGGTATTGCAGGCGCCGATCCCGTGAGCCAGCGCCAGCACACGTGCGGCGTCGACGAAGGGCGTCAGGCCCTGAACCTTGAGGTCTAGCGTGCCAGCCTTGTCAGTGCCCTGGCGGGTCAGCACGAAGTCGCGCAGACGGCCCACAGGCGGGCGTTGGCGCAGGGCGTTGTCAGCCAGCATGCGTTGGAAGATACGGTTGTCGGCTATCTGCTTCAGCAATGTGCTGCGCAACGCCTCGCAGGTGTGCTCATCGCCCCAAACCACCCGCAGGTCGAAGTAAATGCTCGAGCCCAGGAGGTTTTCCGGGCTGGCCTCACGCACGAAGCCGGCAAAGCGCCGTGACCACTCACTGTGCGACAGGCACAGCGCAGGGTTGCCGGCCATGACATTGCCCTTGCACAGCGTAAAACCGCACTGCGCCAGGCATTGGTTGATGTACTGCGCCAACGGTAGCAACCGCGCCCGAATGGCCTGGGCTTCGCTGTCATCGGCCGCGTCGAAGAGGATGCCGTTATCCTGGTCGGTGTGCAGGGTCTGCTCGCGCCGCCCCTCACTGCCAAAACAGAGCCAACTGAATGGCACCCCCGGATCGCCACGCTCTGCCAGCGCCAGTTCGATGACTCGGCGCACCGTGTGGTCGTTGAGCAAGGTGATGATTTGGGTGATCTGTGTAGAGGAAGCACCGTGTGCGAGCATGCGCTCGACCAACTGGCTGATTTCGCCTCGCAGGGAAACGAGGGTGTCCAGGCGCGGTGCATGACGAATGGTGCGTGCCAAGTGAACAAGGTCTACCCGCTGCAGGGAAAACAGATCGCGCTCGGACACCACCCCACATAATCGCCGGTTCTCCACCAGGCAGACGTGCGCGATGTGCCGCTCGGTCATTGCCATGGCGGCATCGAAGGCACTTGCCTGGGGGCTCAGGTAGAACGGTGCGGCGGTCATGTGCCGCGCCACGGGTGCACCCAGGTCGGCATCGGCTGCGGCCACCACCTGGCGCAGGTCGCGCAAGGTGAAAATGCCCGTGGGCTGGCGCTGCCCATCGACGATCACGATCGAGCCAACCTGCTGCTCATGCATCAGCCTTACGGCTTCGCGCAGCGGAGTCTCAGGGGCGCAGACCACGGGATGACGCATGGCCAGTTCGCCCAGCGGTGTATTCAGGGAGTACTGGGTGCCCAGGGTCTGCACCGCCTGCTGACGGACTTGTTGGTTGACTTGGTCCAGCAGGCTGCTGACCCCTCGCAAGGCGAAATCGCGGAACACCTCGGAGAGGGAAAAGACGCGGATGAATGCCGCTTTGTTCAGTTGCAGGCAGAAGGTGTCGTCACCGGCCAGGTGCTCCGTACGCGTGGCTCGCTCGCCGAGCAGGGCCGCCAATGGAAAACACTCGCCATGGGTAATCTCGAACGTGGTCTCAACCCCCGGTTTGACCAGGTGCTGCCGTTCACCGACGACGCGGCCCTGCTTGACGATGTAGAAATGCTCAACCGGCCCGTCGCTTGGCTTGATGATGCTTTCGCCGCTGGCGTAGAAGCGCAGCTGGCACTGCTCGACCAGATAGGCCAGATGGCTCTGCTCCATCTGATTGAAGGGTGCAAAGCGTTGGAGGAATTGCAGGGTGCCCTGAATGTTCTGCAGCACCGCAGTTCTACCCGCTTGCTGGTAGGCGTCTTTTTTGCTCATCGACCTGACCGTATCGCTACGCCGAACTATATATATCTATCTATAGGGCCGGCTTTGTTGTTTTCGGCGTTCATGGTCGGCCTGCAGGGGCTTGGTGCCCATTGGACGTAAGTCTAGGGCGCGACCACGTCAATGATCCGACGAAAGGTAAATCGGGTGTCGGAAAATCCGCGGTCTTACCTGTAGAGCGAATGGATACGAGACGACCATGTCTGAGCACACCGACATTTTGAGCGACGCAGAGCGCGCGGCACTGGCTGCTGTGAGCGCGCCACCGCCTGCCCGGCCGGTGGTGCTCGTGGTCGACGACAATCCGGTCAATAGCGAAGCCTTGATGTTGTACCTCAAAAGCAAGGGTATCGACGGCATGACGGCCGATGGCGCCCAGGAGGCGCTGTTCAAGCTTCATTACGAACCTCGAATCGCGCTGATGATCACCGATCTGCGGATGCAGCCCGAGGATGGGCTGTCCCTTATCCACAAGGTGCGCGAGATGCCGGAGGCGGACCGGGCCGCGCTTTCGATCATCGTGGTATCAGGCGATACCGATGTGAAAGAGGCCGTTGATGTCATGCACCTGGGGGTTGTGGACTTTCTGTTGAAGCCCGTGGACCTCACGAAGCTGCTCGAACTGGTGAAGCGCGAACTGAAGATGGCCTGACGCGCAAGCGGGGCCCTAAGGCCCCGCCGATCAACGCTGCAAGCAGCTCACTTTACCCACCGGTCGTTCAAAGTCCGTTGCGTGCCTTGAACTCACGGCGACGGCGATGCAGCACAGGCTCGGTATAGCCGTTGGGTTGCTTGGCGCCTTCGAGTACCAGCTCGACTGCCGCCTGGAAGGCAACGTTGTCGTCGAAGTTGCCCGCCATCGGGCGATACAGCGGGTCGCTGGCGTTCTGCTTGTCGACCACCGCCGCCATGCGCTTGAGGCTTTCGAGCACCTGCTCCTGGCTAACTACGCCATGGCGCAGCCAGTTGGCCAGCAACTGGGCAGAAATGCGCAAGGTGGCACGGTCCTCCATCAGCCCCACGTTGTTGATGTCGGGCACCTTAGAGCAACCCACGCCCTGGTCGATCCAGCGAACCACATAGCCCAGGATGCCCTGGGCATTGTTGTCCAGCTCGTTGCGGATTTCCTCGTCCGACCAGTTGGGGTTGGTCGCCAGCGGAATGGCCAGGATGTCATCGACCGAAGCCGGTGTGCGCGAAGCCAGCTCGCGCTGGCGCGCCTGCACGTCCACCTTGTGGTAATGCAGGGCGTGCAGGGTGGCGGCCGTTGGGGAAGGCACCCACGCGGTATTGGCACCGGCCAGCGGGTGAGCGATCTTCTGCTCCAGCATGGCGGCCATCAGGTCGGGCATGGCCCACATGCCCTTGCCGATCTGCGCACGCCCTTGCAGGCCGGTGGCAAGGCCTACATCGACGTTGTTGTTTTCATAGGCGCCGATCCACTTCTCGTTTTTCATGGCGCCTTTGCGCACCACCGGGCCTGCCTCCATGGAGGTATGGATTTCGTCGCCAGTGCGGTCGAGGAAGCCCGTATTGATGAACACCACGCGCTCGGCAGCGGCCTTGATGCAGGATTTGAGGTTGACCGTTGTGCGGCGCTCCTCGTCCATGATGCCGACTTTGACGGTATTGCGCTTCATGCCCAGCAGGTCTTCGACCCGGCTGAATATCTCGGCGGCGAACGCCACTTCTTCCGGGCCATGCATCTTCGGCTTGACGATGTACACACTGCCGGTACGGGTGTTGCGACGGCTAGTGGTGCCGTTGAGGTTGTGCAGCGCCATGAGGTTGGTGAACAGACCGTCCTGGATACCTTCCGGGACTTCGTTGCCTTGGGCGTCGAGGATGGCCGGGTTGGTCATCAGGTGACCCACGTTGCGCACGAACAGCAGCGAGCGACCATGCAGGGTGACGCTGCCCCCGTTGGGCGCTGCGTACTCGCGATCAGGGTTCATGGTGCGGGTGAACGTCTTGCCGCCTTTGCTGACGCTTTCGGCCAGGTCACCTTTCATCAGCCCCAGCCAATTGCGATACACGATCACCTTGTCGTCGGCATCGACTGCCGCCACGGAGTCTTCGCAGTCCATGATGGTGGTCAGTGCCGATTCCATCAGGATGTCCTTGACGCCTGCAGCATCGGTGCTGCCCACCGGGGTACTGGCATCGATCTGGATTTCGAAGTGCAGGCCGTTGTGCTTGAGCAACACGGCAGTCGGGGCGTTGCTGTCGCCGTGGAACCCAACCAGTTGGGCATCGTCGCGCAGGCCGGTGTTGCTACCGCCTTTGAGGGTGACGACCAACTGGCCGGCCTCGATGCGATAAGCCGTGGAATCGACGTGCGAACCTGCCGCCAGCGGTGCCGCTTCATCGAGGAAGGCACGGGCGAAAGCGATCACTTTGTCGCCACGTACCTTGTTGTAGCCTTGCCCCTTCTCGGCACCGCCTTCGTCGCTGATGGCGTCGGTGCCGTAAAGCGCGTCGTATAGCGAGCCCCAGCGGGCATTGGCGGCGTTCAGGGCAAAGCGTGCGTTCATGACCGGTACCACCAACTGCGGACCGGCCATGTGGGCGATTTCTTCGTCCACATTTTGCGTGGTGGCCTGGAAATCGTCGGCTTGTGGCAGCAGGTAACCGATTTCCTGAAGGAAAGCCTTGTAAGCCGGGGCGTCGTGGGCCTGGCCTTTGCGGGCCTGATGCCAGGCGTCGATCTGGGCTTGCAGCTCGTCGCGCTTGGCGAGGAGGGCTTTGTTCTTTGGAGCGAGGTCGTTGATGATCTTTTCAGCACCTGCCCAGAACTGCTCGGCGACGATGCCGGTTCCGGGGATGGCTTCGTTGTTCACGAAGTCGTACAGGACCTTGGCGACCTGAAGGCCACCGACTTGAACGTATCCAGTCATTGCTTGCCTCACTCTGCTCAGCTATTTCGCTCTTTTGTATTGAGCCTGTAGCGCTTCTCCTCGCACGGCACCAGTGCATGCCTCCGGTAGGAGCCCGGACGCGGCTGGGTGCGGTTTGCCTGCCTGACGGCAAGCAGCGTGCATTCTTCACAGGCGCCTCGACAGACCTTCAAACGACGTTGTGTAGTCCGCGCCCACGGATACTACATGAAGCAGCCGGCTGGGCACTATCAGACTAAAAGCGGCGTCAGGCGACCTGTTGGTCGCACAAGATCATGCAAGGAAACGCCATGTTCGCAAAAAACGGAGTGATTGTTCCAGATAAATCTAAAAACAGTACACGATTTATAAGTCAGATTGCCCTGCGGCAGGTTGACGCGCCGTGCCTATACTGTGGCGACACCCCGGCCCCTGCAGGGCCTGAACCCCACTCGAGGAACATCCCGTGGAACATCTTGTGCTTACCGCGATCGCCCCGGACAAGGCTGGCCAAGTCGAGCGGATCGCCCAGTGCATCGCTGATTTCGAGGGCAATTGGCTGGAAAGCAGCATGTCGCGCATGGCTGGGCAATTTGCCGGCATCCTGCGGGTAGCAGTGCCGGCGGATCGGTATGACGCGTTGGTAGACGCGCTTGGGGCATTGTCCGCACACGGCATTCGCGTGCAATTGGCAGAAAGTGGCGGCGAGCCTACCCATGCATCCAAACCCTTTGGCATGGACCTGGTTGGTAACGACCGGCCAGGGATCGTGCGCGATATCACCCGTGTGCTGGCCGAGCTGAACGTGAACGTCGAACGGATCGCCACGCAGGTACGTCCGGCACCGATGAGCAACGAACCGCTGTTCCATGCCGAGGCCCTTCTGGCAGTGCCCGCGTCCCTTCCTCTGGAGCAACTGCAGCAACGTTTGGAGGCCCTGGCCGATGACTTGATGGTGGAGTTGCGACTACGCGCGGATGAGTGAATGCCGATCGCGCTTGCAGTAAAGCTTGCAGGGGTTATCCCTATTTAAAGGGGACGGCCTTGTGGATAAGCTGGGGCTATCGCGCCCGAGCGCCCGGCCTGCAAGGGCTGCGGAGATTTGATCGAAAATTGATCAATGCAGAGGGGGTTGTTCACAAACGACGGGGAAGAGGGTGTGGATAAGCTCTGGAGATGTCTCTGCAGCCTTTGGAAATCAAGGTATACAGAGACATGATCATTTTTTGATCAGCGGCTTTTACGCAAACTCCACCACGCATCGACGCTGTACAGCGCCAGCCCCGCCCAGATGAACATGAATGCCGTGAGCGTGCTTGGGGACAGATGCTCGTCGAACAGCCATATGGCCTGGAGCAAGACCAGCGTTGGTGCCAGGTACTGCAGAAAGCCCAGCGTGGTGTAAGGCAGGTGCCGTGCGGCAGCGTTAAAGCACACCAGCGGCACCAGCGTCACAGGGCCTGCAGCCATGAGCCACAAGGCCTCGCTTGTGGTGTAGAACGTGCCTTGCGCGCTCATGGCGGCGGGGTGCAGCAGCAGCCAGCCAAGCGCCAGCGGTACCAGCATCCAGGTCTCGACCACCAGTCCGGGTAGGGCCGCCACGGGGGCTTGTTTGCGAATCAGCCCGTAAAACCCGAAGGTCAGCGCCAGTGCCAAGGATACCCAGGGCAAGCTGCCCACTTGCCAGACCTGTTGCATCACGCCGAGCGCGGCCAGGCCGACCGCCAGCCACTGCAGGCGACGCAGTCGCTCGCCGAGGATGAGCATGCCGAGCAGGACGTTGATCAGCGGGTTGATGTAGTAGCCAAGGCTGGCCTCGAGCATGCGTCCATTGTTCACCGACCAGACATACGTCAGCCAATTGGCTGCGATCAATGTGCCGCTCAACGCCAGGATGGCCAGGCGCCGCGGGTTGTCGCGCAGGTCACGCCACCAGCCGGGGTGCTTCCAGAAGGCGAGCAGTACCGAGCCGAACAGTGCTGACCACAGCACACGGTGGACGATGATCTCCACGGCGGGCACGCTCTGGATGGCTTTGAAGTACAGGGGGAACAGGCCCCAGATGATGTAGGCGCTCAGGCCCAGGAGATACCCGCGACGCGGGTTTGCAGCGTGCATGCAGAGTCCTTGCTTAAGATGCTGATTAACGGCAGTTATTGTAGACAGAGCCGACGGTCGATCTAGAACAACTTGAGTGGGGCCTCATCGAGGGCGGCCATTTGCTCACGCAGCGCCAGAATCTGATCGCCCCAGTACCGCGGCTGACCAAACCAGGGGAAGCTGGGTGGGAATGCCGGGTCATCCCAGCGACGCGCCAGCCAGGCACTGTAGTGCAGTTGACGCAGGGCACGCAGCGGCTCGATCAACGCCAGCTCGCGCGGGTCGAAGTCGTGAAATTCGTTGTAGCCCTCAACCAATTCGGCCAGCTGGCCCTGACGCTCATCCCGATTGCCCGCCAGCAGCATCCACAGGTCCTGCACCGCAGGGCCCATGCGGCAGTCGTCCAGGTCAACTACATGGTAGATCTCGTCGCGGTGCATCAGGTTGCCCGGGTGCAGGTCACCGTGCAGGCGGATGGTCTGGTGCGGGGTGCGGGCATAGGCGGCTTCCACGCGTGCCAGCACATCGCGCGCAACCGATTCGAATGCGGGCAGCAATTCTCGGGGAACGAAATCGCCCTTGAGCAGTGTATCCAGCGAGTCATGCCCGAAGTTATCCACAGCCAGCGCCTCCCGGTGTTCGAACGGTCTGCTGGCAGCCACGGCATGCAGACGACCGATCAACTGGCCAAGGCGGTACAGCTGGTCGAGGTTGCCGGGTTCCGGGGCATGGCCACCACGTCGCGGAAACAGCGTAAAGCGAAAGCCACCGTGTTCGAACAGCGTGTTGCCTTGATGCTGCAGGGGCGCTACCACCGGCACTTCGCAGGCGGCCAGTTCGGCCGTGAAGCGGTGCTCCTCGACGATGGCTGCATCGCTCCAGCGTCCGGGCCGGTAGAACTTGGCGATCAAGGGCTGCTCGCCCTCGATACCCACCTGGTAAACGCGGTTTTCATAGCTGTTGAGCGCCAATACCCGCGCATCGCTGAGAAACCCCAGGGATTCCACGGCGTCGAGCACCAAGTCGGGGGTAAGTGTGGCGAACGGGTGGGACATGATGACTCCGGCGGTAGGCAGCGTGGTCCTCATGTTACCGCGTTGGCCAGCCAGGCGCCGCAGGGCACTCGGCCATTTGCCAGGGCCGCGACAGGTCAGGCCGGGATGCCAATCACCACATCAGCGGCAGAGAACTGCACACGCAGGGCGCTACCCACTGTCACCTGGTGCTCTGCCAGCCAGGCCGGTTCGGCGAAGGCGCACAGGATCTGACCATTGCCAAGCGCAAGGCGCACTTCGTGGGGGCCGTCGGTGCCCGTGAGAAGCGCGTCCACGGTCACCTGCAGGCAATTGTGCTGTTGATCCGCCTGGTCGCTGTGGCCCAGCAGGCGCACCCAGCCTGCCTTGAGCAAGGCCACCACCGTCGTGCCCAGGGTTAGCCCAAGGCGCTCGGTGCTGTCGTGGGTAATCAAGGCTTGGATCTGTAACCCCCCACTTAGTGCGAGCCCAACTCGGTCATGCCATCCCACGCGATGCAGGTCGCTGACCTGCCCTTGCAGCTGGTTTCGGGCGCTGGTGCGCAGCATCAGGCGACCGAGCAGGTCAAGGTCGCTCACATCATCGGTGGCTTCGAGTAACTGAGCCTGCAGGGCTTGCAGACGCTGATACAGCCGCAGCACCCGTTCGCCTTCGGCAGACAGGCGTGCCCCCCCGCCACCGCGACCACCAGTGCTGCGCTCCACCAGGGGGCTGCTGGCCAGGTTGTTGAGTTCATCGATGGCATCCCAGGCAGCCTTGTAGCTCATGCCGGCAGCCTTGGCGGCGCGGGTAATGGAACCCTGCTCGGCAATATGCTGCAAGAGGGCCACGCGCTGTGGTCGGCAGGTAATGTGGTGGGTCAGTGGGACAGGTAGGGGCATGGGGATCCGACCGGTTCGGTGATGGGCCAGTGTACGGGGTGGGCGTAGCGTACCACTGCGTCGCCATCACTGGTCTGCAGGCTATGCATGGCCGGGCTTGGGTGTACGTGCCAGGCAATAGACGTCCACACGTGCGGCACCTGCCTTGCGCAGGACCTGTGCAATAGCCTGCGCCGTCGCACCGGTGGTCAGTACATCGTCGACGAGCGCGACATGTTGGCCGTGCAGGCCATCGCACACGGCGAACGCCTGGCGCAGGTTGCGCCATCGAGCCTTGGCGCTCAAATGCTGTTGGGCCGTGGTGTGGCGGGTGCGTACCAGCAGATGTTCGACGCAGGGCACTGCCAATTGCCTGGACCACCAACGCGCCAGCATCGCGGCCTGGTTGAATCCCCGTTCGCGCAGCCGGCGCTGTGCCATGGGTACGGGAACCAGCACGTCGGGACGGGGCAGGTCTTCGGCGTAGTGATGGCTCAATGCATGACCGGCAATCTCAGCCATCAGGCGTCCCAGCGGCCACTGGCGGTTGTGCTTGAATCGACTGATCAGGGTGTCCACCGGAAAGGTGAAATGCCAGGGTGCAAGCACCCGTTCGAATGCTGGCGGCCTGCGGTTGCACTGCCCGCACTCCATGCCTGCCATGGCCAGAGGCAGGGCGCAGCGTATGCAGTGGTCATCATCCAGCCAGGGCAATTGTTGTTCACATGGCTCGCACAGTGCGTAAGGTTGCAACGCAGGTGCATTGCATAAACCACATGTTTGGTTAATTACTGACCATTTGTAAACCAGTCTTTTAAGCTTAAGTTGACAGTTCATGGGCCTTCCCTGACTATTTCGGCTATCCGTGAAGCGCGGGCGTTCTCCTTGCCCGGCGCCTGCTAGAGCCTAAACAAGGAAACGCCGATGAGCGCCAGCACAACTGCAACAACACGTCACGACTGGTCCCTGGCCGAGGTCAAGGCGCTGTTCCAACAGCCGTTCAACGACCTGATCTTCAACGCACAGGCCGTACACCGTGCGCATTTCGATGCCAACCGGGTGCAAGTCTCCACGTTGCTGTCAATCAAGACCGGTGCCTGCCCCGAAGACTGCAAGTACTGCCCGCAGTCCGGCCACTACAACACCGGCCTGGAAAAGCAGAAGCTGATGGAGGTGCATAAGGTGCTCGAGGAGGCCGCGCGCGCCAAGGCGATTGGTTCTACGCGCTTTTGCATGGGCGCTGCGTGGAAGCACCCTTCGGCCAAGGACATGCCCTATGTGCTGGAGATGGTCAAAGGTGTCAAAGCCATGGGCCTGGAAACCTGCATGACCCTCGGCAAGCTCGACCAGGAACAGACCCAGGCGCTGGCCCAGGCGGGCCTGGACTATTACAACCACAACCTCGATACCTCCCCCGAGTTCTACGGCAGCATCATCACCACTCGCACCTACGCCGAGCGCTTGCAGACCCTGGCCTATGTGCGCGATGCCGGCATGAAAATCTGCTCTGGCGGCATCCTCGGCATGGGCGAGACACTCGATGACCGCGCAGGCCTGCTGATCCAACTGGCCAACCTGCCCGAGCATCCGGAGTCCGTGCCGATCAACATGTTGGTCAAGGTGGCCGGTACGCCGCTGGCCGATGAGGCCGACGTCGATCCGTTCGACTTCATCCGCATGCTGGCGGTGGCCCGTATCCTCATGCCCAAGTCGCACGTGCGCCTTTCGGCAGGCCGTGAGCAGATGAACGAACAAATGCAGGCCTTGGCCTTCCTGGCCGGTGCCAACTCGATCTTCTACGGTGAAAAGTTGCTGACAACGGCCAACCCCCAGGCCGACAAGGACATGCAGCTGTTCGCACGCCTGGGGATCCAGCCTGAAGCCCGTGAAGAGCACGCCGACGAAGTGCACCAGGCTGCGATCGAGCAGGCGCTGGTCGAGCAGCGCAACGACGCGTTGTTCTACGACGCAGCGTCGGCCTGACATGGCCTTCGACCTGGCCGCGCGGCTGGCCGAACGGCGCGCGGCGGACCTTTACCGACAGCGCCCCTTGCTGGAAGGCCCACAAGGGCCAAGGCTGGTGGTCGATGGCCAGCCGCTGCTGGCCTTCTGCAGCAACGATTACCTGGGCCTGGCGAATCACCCCGACGTGGTCGCTGCCTGGCAGGCGGGTGCCGATCGCTGGGGTGTAGGTGGGGGGGCTTCGCACCTGGTCATAGGCCACACCACGGCACACCACCAACTTGAGGAAGCATTGGCCGAACTAACCGGGCGGCCGCGAGCGCTGCTGTTCTCCACCGGCTACATGGCCAACCTGGGGGTGATCACCGCTTTGGTGGGCAAGGGCGATACGGTGTTGCAGGACCGCCTGAACCATGCCTCGTTGCTCGACGGCGGCCTGCTTAGCGGCGCGCGCTTCAGCCGTTACCTGCACAATGATGTTGGCAGCCTGAGTGACCGTCTGGCCAAGGCTACAGGCAATGCGCTGGTCGTGACCGATGGCGTGTTCAGCATGGACGGTGATGTAGCCGATCTGCCGGCGCTGGCCCAGGCGGCCCGTGCGCGCGACGCCTGGCTGATGGTGGACGATGCCCACGGCCTGGGCACCCTGGGTGCGGGCGGCGGTGGGGTCGTCGAGCACTATGGCCTTGGCGTGGACGATGTCCCGGTACTGGTGGGTACGCTGGGCAAGGCGTGCGGTACGGCGGGTGCGTTCGTGGCAGGCAGTGAAGCGCTGATCGAGGCGCTGATCCAGTTCGCCCGGCCCTACATCTACACCACCAGTCAGCCGCCCGCTTTGGCCTGCGCCACCCTCAAGAGCCTTGAGCTGGTGCGGACACAGGCCTGGCGGCGCGAGCACCTGGCGGCACTGATACAACAATTTCGCGAGGGCGCAGAACAACTGGGCTTGCGCCTGATGGAGAGCCAGACGCCGATCCAGCCGATTGTCATCGGTGACAGCGCTCAAGCGCTTCGCCTGTCGCGGTTACTGCGTGAGCGCGGCCTGTTGGTGACGGCTATCCGGCCACCTACGGTGGCGGTCGGTAGTGCGCGATTGCGCGTTACCTTGAGCGCCGCCCACACGGCAGCCCAGGTGCAGCTATTGTTGAATGCATTGGCAGAGTGTTATCCACAGCTGGAGCGCGCCGATGCGTAACCGACTCGTACTGCTACCAGGCTGGGGCCTGGGAACCGCTTCCCTTGAGCCGCTTGCAGCCAGCCTGCGCGCCCAGGACCCTGGGCTTGAGGTGACGCTGATGCCCTTGCCGGAGCTGGATCACTGTGATGTGCAGGGGTGGGTCGACCACCTGGATCGCAAGGTACCCCACGATGTGTGGCTTGGGGGGTGGTCATTGGGCGGCATGCTGGCCAGTGCCCTGGCCGACAAGCGCGGCGACCACTGCTGCGGCTTGCTCACCCTGGCCAGCAACCCCAGTTTCGTGGCCCGTGCCGATTGGCCTCACGGGATGGCCGAAGACACCTTCGGAACGTTTCTGGATGGTTGTCGCAGCCATCCTTCGGTCACGCTCAAGCGCTTTCGCACCCTGTGCAGCGATGGGGCGATGCAACCGCGCACATTGCTTCGGCAGCTGGGCGTAGGCGTTCCAGACACGGACCCGCTGTACCTGGCTACGGCGCTGCAGGTACTGGCGCTGCTGGATACCCGCGCAGCCCTCGAGGCATTCGCCGGCCCGCAGCTTCACCTTTTTGCCGGCGCAGATGCCTTGGTGCCAGCCGAAGCTGCGCAGGGGTTGAGCGAGCTGTTGCCTGACGTGGAAGTCGGCCTTGTGGAAGACAGTTCCCATGCGTTTGTGCTCGAGTATCCACAAGAACTGGCCAGCGGTATCAAAAGTTTTCTGCATGAGAGTGGCGATGACTGACCTATCCCAGCCAGGTTTGCCTGGCGCCTTGCCCGATAAACGCCAGGTGGCCGCGTCGTTTTCGCGTGCGGCCGCCAGCTATGACAGCGTGGCAGCCCTGCAGCGTGCGGTCGGCATGAACCTGTTGACGATGCTGCCATCTGACCTCGAGCCGTCTCGCTGGCTGGACCTGGGCAGTGGCACGGGCCATTTCAGCCGGGCGCTTGCAGAGCGTTACGGGCCTGCAAGCGGTATCGCCGTGGACATCGCCGAAGGCATGCTGCGCCATGCTCGCGGTCGAGCCGATGGCGCCCAGTGCTACATCGTCGGCGATGCCGAGCGCCTGCCGCTGGGCGAGGGTTGCGTCGATCTCGTCTTTTCCAGCCTGGCCGTGCAGTGGTGCAACCATTTCGCCCAAGTGCTGGATGAAGCGTTGCGTATCTTGCGACCGGGCGGTGTCCTGGCCTTCAGCAGCCTGTGCGTGGGTACGCTGGATGAATTGCGCGGCAGTTGGCAGGCCGTGGATGGCCAAGTGCATGTCAACCGCTTCAGGCGCTTCGACGAATACCAACATTCATGTGCAGCCAGCACGCTCGAGACGCTGACCCTGCAACAGTTGCCGCATGTATTGCATTATGCGGACGTGCGCACATTGACCCATGAGCTCAAAGCACTGGGGGCACACAATCTCAACCCGGGTCGTCCCGCCGGGCTCACCGGACGCGCCCGTCTACAGGGTATGCTCCAGGCATACGAAGCCTATCGCCAGCCACAAGGGCTGCCTGCCACTTATCAAGTGGTCTACGGCGTGCTGCGCAAACCTGTGGCATAGGAGTACTTCATGAGTCAGGCGTATTTCATTGCCGGAACTGACACCGATGTCGGCAAGACCACCATTGCCGCCGGTCTTCTGCATGCAGCGAAGTTGCAGGGGTTGAGCACCCTGGGCGCCAAGCCGGTGGCATCGGGCTGCAACATGACAGCCAAGGGCTTGCGCAACAGCGACGCCTTGGCGCTCATCGACGAAAGCACCATCAAGCTCGCCTACGAGCAGGTCAACCCATTCGCCTTCGAGCCAGCCATCGCCCCCCATGTCGCCGCGCGGGAGGCCGGTGTGACGCTGGCGGTGGCGAAGTTGCTGGCAGACATGCACACGGTATTGGAGCAGCAGGCCGATTTCACCTTGATCGAGGGTGCCGGTGGCTGGCGGGTGCCGCTCTCGGGCCTTGAGAACCTGTCCGACCTGGCCGTTGCATTGAAGCTGCCGGTCATCCTGGTGGTAGGGGTAAGGCTGGGTTGCATCAGCCACGCGCTGCTCAGTGCCGAAGCCATCGAGCGTGACGGACTACAGCTCGCCGGATGGGTGGCGAACATCATCGAGCCAAGAACGTCGCGGCTCGAAGATAACCTGGCCAGCCTGGCTGAACGGCTGCCAGCGCCTTGTCTGGGCCGTGTGCCCAAGCTCAAGCAAGCCACGGCGGACAAGGTGGCCGAGCATTTGCAGCTGGACCTGCTGGCATAACCTGCGCGTACCTGCGCTGCGGATAGGGTCGAGCGTATGAAGGTTACCCGACGCTGGCATGGTCAAGGTCTATCAAGTGGCACCGAGCCATTAGCGATTTAAACGGGTTTTTTTGTGGCTGGCTTGCTTTAATGGGGCCTCACCGTCATCCAGTGTCGATGGAGTCCTGACATGGAAATCACCGGTAGCTCCGCCTTCTACGCCGGCCTAGGCGCCATTCACACTGGTCAGAATCGCGTCGACCAGGCCGCCAGCCAGATCGCCAACTCCACCGCCGAACGTTCCGCCACCAGTCAATCGAGTGACTTTCAGGCCGAGCGGCGGCGTGCCGTCGACAGAAGTCAGCAAATGGACATGGCCACCAGCACCGTGCAAATGGCCTTGGGCAGAACCGAAGTCGAGCTTGGCGCCAAAGTCGTCAAGGCATCCGACGAAATGCTGGGTCGTATCATCGACACCTATGCCTGACGGTCGATAGCGCGTTCTCGCCTGACACGCAACGCTCGGAAGCTTGCACTGCCTCGTTTCCTCTTCTCCGCTTGAAGTATCCTCGTTCCCTGCAGGGACGCAGGCATGTGTGCGGATGGCAGATTCGTCATTTTTCGTGGCGTAAATGGCATCGTGGGGCCTTCTTGACATCCGGCAGCGGTAAACGTAAGTTTCAAACAACTGTTTGATAGACCCTGCCGCGTGTGCCGGTCCCCCACAGAACTCACCTAGAGGTTCATCGCCATGCCTGACTACAAAGCCCCCCTGCGTGATATTCGCTTCGTGCGTGACGAACTGCTCGGCTACGAGGCGCACTATCAAAGCCTGCCAGGCTGTCAGGACGCCACGCCCGACATGGTGGACGCGATCCTCGAGGAAGGTGCGAAGTTCTGTGAGCAGGTACTGTCGCCGCTCAACCGCGTAGGCGATCAGGAAGGTTGCACCTGGAGCGAGTCGGGCGTGAAGACGCCGACCGGTTTCAAGGAAGCCTACCAGCAGTTCGTCGAAGGCGGCTGGCCAAGCCTGGCGCACGATGTGGAGCATGGTGGTCAGGGCCTGCCCGAGTCGCTGGGCCTGGCCCTGAGCGAAATGGTAGGCGGTGCCAACTGGTCCTGGGGCATGTACCCAGGCTTGTCCCACGGCGCGATGAACACGATCTCGGCCCACGGTACTGCCGAACAGCAGCACACCTACCTGACCAAGCTGGTTTCGGGTGAGTGGACCGGCACCATGTGCCTGACCGAACCCCATTGCGGCACCGACCTGGGCATGCTGCGCACCAAGGCCGAACCCCAGGCCGACGGCAGCTACAAAGTCAGCGGTACCAAGATCTTCATTTCGGCTGGTGAGCACGACATGGCCGAGAACATCGTGCACATCGTGCTGGCACGCCTGCCTGATGCACCGGCTGGTACCAAGGGTATTTCCCTGTTCATCGTGCCGAAGTTCCTGCCTAACGCCGAAGGCGCAGCGGGTGAGCGCAATGGTGTGAGCTGCGGCTCCCTTGAGCACAAGATGGGCATCCATGGCAATGCCACTTGCGTGATGAACTTCGACGCAGCCACTGGTTACCTGATTGGCCCGGCCAACAAAGGCCTGAACTGCATGTTCACCTTCATGAACACGGCACGCCTGGGTACTGCGCTGCAAGGTCTGGCCCATGCCGAAGTGGCCTTCCAGGGTGGCTTGAAGTATGCCCGCGAGCGCCTGCAAATGCGTTCGCTGACCGGGCCCAAGGCGCCTGAGAAGGCCGCCGACCCGATCATCGTCCACCCGGATGTGCGTCGTATGCTCTTGACCATGAAGGCCTTTGCCGAAGGCACCCGTGCGATGGTGTACTTCACCGCCAAGCAGGTGGACATCGTCAAGTACAGCCAGGACGAGGAAGAGCGCAAGAAGGCCGATGCCTTGCTGGCGTTCCTGACCCCAATCGCCAAGGCCTTCATGACCGAAGTAGGCTTCGAGGCTGCCAACCATGGGGTTCAGGTCTACGGTGGGCACGGCTTCATCGCCGAGTGGGGCATGGAGCAGAACGTTCGTGACAGCCGTATTTCCATGCTGTACGAGGGCACCACAGGTATCCAGGCCCTGGACTTGCTGGGCCGCAAGGTGCTGATGACCCAAGGCGAGGCCCTGAAGGGCTTTACCAAGATCGTGCACAAGTTCTGCCAGTCGCAGGAAGGCAACGAAGCCGTCAACGAGTTCGTTCAGCCCCTGGCTGCGTTGAACAAGGAATGGGGTGAGCTGACCATGAAGATAGGCATGGCCGCCATGAAGGACCGTGAGGAAGTTGGCGCGGCCTCGGTGGACTACCTCATGTACTCCGGCTACGCCTGCCTGGCTTACTTCTGGGCCGACATCGCCCGGTTGGCTGCCGAAAAGCTGGCAGCAGGTACCAGTGAAGCGGCGTTCTACACCGCCAAGCTGCAGACGGCACGCTTCTACTTCCAGCGCATCCTGCCGCGCACCCGCACGCATGTGGCTGCCATGCTGTCCGGTGCGGACAACCTGATGGCCATGGACGAAGAACACTTCGGCCTGGCTTACTGAGTTACCTCAGGTTGTACGCGAACCGTCTGCTCCGGCAGACGGTTTTTTATGTCTGGCGCAAGTCAATAGCAAAGGTGCTCAAGTGTACAGGTGAATGGCCGATCAACTAAGGGCACAATGCCACTATTGGTCTGCCAGGTTGGAATTGCCTTTGCTTCGCCTTGACGCTGTTCGCGCAAGCCATTTCGTACCCTCTCTCGTCTTGCTGGGGGCAGGCTTGGCTGCGGCTTACGTCAAGGACCTCAGCGTTTTCTTCACGTCGCTTTTCAATGTTTTGCCAACCCTCGTGCTGTTGATGGGCGGCGCCTATTGCGCGGTATACAGGCGCCAGCGGGAGCTGTTTCTAATGCTCACGGTGTACATCGCCTATTTCCTGCTCGATACCCAGACCGACTTCTACCGGTACAACGGCCGCGTTCGTGAAGACGCTGCCGTGATCTTCCACCTGGTGTGCCTGCTACTACCGGCGTTGTATGGCCTTTATGGCATCTGGCAGGAGCGCTTGCATCTGCTCCAGGACCTGGTCGCCCGGTGTGCGGTGCTGGTGGCCACGGCCGCGGTGGCGGCAGGCTTCGAGCAAAGCTTTCCCGAGGCGTTGCTGGCCAGCCTGGCGGAAATCCGCTGGCCGGTCCTGCACGGCCAGTGGATGAGCCTGATTCAGCTGGCTTACCCGGTGTTCATGGGCATGCTGGCGCTACTCGTCGTGCAGTACCTGCGTGCGCCCAGGCCCCTGCATGGCGCCTTGATCGTGGGCCTGATCGGTATTTTCTGGATGCTGCCCAAGACGTTCGTGTTGCCCTTCACGCTTAACATCATGTGCAGTCAGGTCATGCTGATGATTGCCACGGCAGTCGCCCATGAAGCGTACCAGATGGCATTTCGTGACGAGCTCACCGGGTTGCCGGGCCGTCGCGCGCTCAATGAGCGCCTGCAGCGACTAGGGCGCTCCTATGTGATTGCCATGGCCGACGTGGACCATTTCAAGCGCTTCAACGATACCCACGGGCATGATGTCGGCGACCAGGTATTGCGCCTCGTCGCCAGCCGGCTTGGCAAGGTCAAAGGGGGAGGCCGCGCCTATCGCTACGGCGGCGAAGAGTTCGCCGTGGTGTTCGCGGGCAAGACGGCCGAGCAGTGCGTGCCGCATCTGGAAGCGGTTCGAGAGGCGATCGCAGGCTATGGCATGCACTTGCGTGACCAAAGTGCGCGTCCGCTGGATGACATCACCGGGCGCCAGCGCCGCGCGGGCAGCAGTGGCGACACGGTTACGGTGACCATCAGCCTGGGTGTGGCCGAGCGGCAGGGCGACAACCGTAGCGTTGATGAGGTGCTCAAGGCTGCCGACCAGGCGCTTTACGCTGCCAAGGCCGCAGGGCGCAATTGTTTGATGGTTCACGGCCTGAGAAACCGTCGTGGAGCGGTGCGGGAAGCGTGACCATTGCTGACTCTACAGTCTGTTGATGACCCTATGTGTCGTAAAAGTTGTTCGGTTACACTGGTCCTACTACCCGTGCTGCGGTACTCATCGCCGCCCGTCCTGACCAGCGAGAGGTTGTCATGGCTGAATATAAAGCGCCCCTGCGCGACATGCGCTTCGTACTGAATGAAGTCTTCAACGTAGGCCAGCAGTGGGCGCAGCTGCCGGGCTTGGCCGAGTTGGTCGATGTCGAAACGGCCATGGCGGTGCTTGAAGAGGCGGGCAAGGTCACTGCACGCAGCATCGCACCGCTCAGCCGCGCTGCCGACGAGGAAGGCTGCCGCTGGGACAGTGGCGCGGTGCATACGCCCGCGGGGTTCATCGAAGCCTATGACACCTATGCTCAAGGTGGTTGGGTAGGCGTGGGTGGTGATCCAGCCTTCGGCGGCATGGGCATGCCCAAGGCGGTATCGGCCCAGGTCGAGGAGATGGTCAACGCAGCCAGCCTGTCGTTTGGCTTGTACCCCATGCTCACCGCAGGCGCCTGCCTGTCGATCAACGCGCACGCCGACGAGGCGCTCAAGCACACGTATTTGCCGAACATGTATTCAGGTCTGTGGGCAGGCTCCATGTGCCTGACCGAACCCCATGCGGGCACTGACCTTGGCATGATCCGAACCAAGGCCGAGCCTCAGGCTGACGGCAGCTACCGGGTGACCGGCACCAAGATCTTCATCACCGGTGGCGAGCACGACCTGACCGAGAACATCATTCATCTGGTCCTGGCCAAGCTACCGGACGCACCGGCGGGCCCCAAGGGGATCTCCCTGTTTCTGGTCCCCAAATTCCTGGTCAACGACGACGGCAGCCTGGGTGCCCGCAACCCGGCGACCTGCGGGTCCATCGAGCACAAGATGGGTATCCAGGCCTCGGCCACCTGCGTGATGAATTTCGACGAGGCGGTCGGCTACATCGTTGGGGAGCCCAACAAGGGCCTGGCCGCGATGTTCACCATGATGAACTACGAGCGGCTTGGCGTTGGTATCCAGGGGCTCGCCTCGGCCGAGCGCTCTTATCAGAATGCTGTCGACTATGCCCGCGAGCGCCTGCAAAGTCGTGCGCCGACTGGGCCGCAAGCCAAGGAAAAGCCTGCTGACCCGATCATCGTGCACCCGGATGTGCGGCGCATGCTGCTGACCATGAAGGCGCTGACCGAGGGCGGGCGGGCGTTTTCCAGCTACGTGGCCATGCAGCTGGACAGCGCCAAATACGCGCAAGACAGTGCCGTACGCAAGCGCAGCGAAGAATTGGTCGCGCTGTTAACCCCTGTGGCCAAGGCATTTCTGACGGACCTGGGCCTTGAGTGCACCCTTCACGGCCAGCAAGTGTTCGGTGGGCACGGGTATATCCGCGAATGGGGGCAGGAGCAGCTGGTGCGCGATGTGCGCATTACCCAAATCTACGAAGGCACCAATGGTATCCAGGCGCTGGACTTGATGGGCCGCAAGGTGGTGGCCAGTGGTGGCGCGTACTACCAGTTGTTCTCCGACGAAGTGCGTCAGTTCATTGCCGGTGCCGGGGCTGACATGGCTGCGTTTACCGCTCCCCTAGGCGCCGCGCTCGACCAGCTGGACGGTGTGACCGACTGGGTGCTGCAACAAGCCAAGGGCAATCCGAACGAGATCGGGGCAGCGTCGGTTGAATACCTGCATGCCTTCGGCTATGTCGCCTATGCCTACATGTGGGCATTGATGGCCCAGGCTGCCCTGGCAGGCGAGGGTGATGAAGCGTTCTACCAAAGCAAGCTCGGCACGGCACGCTTCTATTTTGCTCGCTTGCTGCCGCGCGTCGACTCGCTCATCGCCTCGGTCAAGGCGGGTAGCGAAACGCTGTACCTGCTGGATGCGGAGCAGTTCTAGGACTGGCGCAGACGTTGATACGGCCGTAGCTAAGGGCGCCTGCTTCAGGGTGGGCGCCATTACAAAGGGTGGAGATAGGAATGATTACCCTTTGTAAGCCTTTTCCTACAGCACGTGGTGACTTTTCACCACTGTTCTCAGATTGGATCCAGGGTTATCTTTATTCCATGGACGTTGCGCAGGAAGCGCATAGGACAGATCACGGAAGACGACGAAGGATTTCCTGCCAGGATGGTGGGGCGATACGGATGTCACAGGGAAACAGTCTGAAGAACCCCGCCTCGGCGGGGTTTTTCTTGTGCGTCACGTTCAGCCCAGTGCATCGAGTGGCGAAGCCGCCGGTCCACGCAAGTCAGTCTCTTCTTCGAGCAGGCCACGCAGAAGTTCTATTGAGGCCTGCTGACGCTGAGCGTCACGGAACACCAGGCCTACCTTCAAGGGCACTCTGGGTTCACTCAACGGCTTCCACAGCAGCCCTTGCTGCGCCTGTTCGGCTTCCTTGGCCCGCCCCGGCAGGATGGTCGCCAGTGAGGTGTGCGATAGGCTGTCGAGAATGCCTGCCATGTTATTCATTTCTGCCTGAACCTGCGGGCGACGACCTTGGCTGGCCAGCTGTGCCTGCCAGATCTGACGCATCTGGAATTCCTCGCCCAGCATCAGCATGGGCAGTTCCGCCGCCTGGCGGATCGACACCTTCTTGAAGTCCTTGAGCGGGTGGGTCGCTGGGATGACCAACTGCAATTCGTCCTCGTACAACAACACGCCATGCAGCCCAGGTTGGCGCGCGGGCAGGTAGCTGATGCCGATGTCCAGCGTGCCGCTGATCAGGCGCTTCTCGATTTCCAACCCCGACAACTCATAGATCTGCACTACCAGATGCGGCTGGGCCTTGCGCAGTCGTTCCAGAAGCTGCGGTACCAGGCTCGGCCGAACCGTTTGCAAGACGCCGATCGCCAGGGTTCGCAGTGCCTGCCCCTTGAAGTTTCGCATCGCCTCGTGGGCCCTTTGCAAGCCATCGAGCAAGGGCAGGGCATGGTTGTACAAGGTGTGCGCCGCCAGTGTAGGCAGCAGGCGCTTGTTACTGCGCTCGAACAGGCTTAGGTCCAGGCCATGCTCGAGCTGGCGAATCTGCTGAGACAGGGCCGGCTGAGACAATGACAGGCGCTCGGCGGCACGCCCGACATGGCCTTCTTCGTAGACCGCGACGAAATAACGCAGTTGGCGAAAATCCATAAGTTCTACTTATTGAAAATACTGCTAAATCGAAATGTCGGAATCAGCATCCGGCGCCTAGTCTATCGCGGTATAACAACGGGTTACAGGCTTTACGAGGACCTTATCCTTACCACGGTCGACTCCCTATCCATAGGCACGGCATTTCACTCCAATTAAGGCCGTTCCAGCCCTGCCCATCATCCAAGCGTGCATAACTTCGATGAACCTGTTCAACCTTCGCCGTCCAGCGCGTGCTGTCGGGACTGAAACGTTGCCTGAGCCAGCACGCGCTCGGCCTCGTATTGATGCCAAGGCCCCTGACTCACCTGTTTTCATCAGAGGGCAAGGCGCGTGGCTTTGGGACGACCAAGGCCAAGCCTGTCTGGACTTCAACCAAGGCGACGGGGTCAACACGCTGGGGCACAGCCCCGAGTCGATCGTCAAGGCGGTGGCGAACCAGGCTCAGGCC
This sequence comes from Pseudomonas sp. FYR_7, assembly GCF_043106155.1. NCBI lineage: Bacteria > Pseudomonadati > Pseudomonadota > Gammaproteobacteria > Pseudomonadales > Pseudomonadaceae > Pseudomonas > Pseudomonas sp. FYR_7. Next base: position 58,272 of record NZ_JBICMI010000022.1, on the reverse strand, counting down.
TTGATCAATCCGGGTGTGGGGCGCTCGCACGAGGGCGTTCTGGCATTGAGCGACCAGCTCTGCCAAGCGACCGGGAGTGAACGTGCCCTGCTTTTCGACAGCGCGGCACAGGCACATGAAGCCGCTATTCGCCTGGCTCGCCACTGGGGTGAACGCCACCGCCACGGCGCGGGCCATATCATCGTTGCCCGCCAGGGCGGGGAAGACGTATACGGTGCGCCTGTGGCCAGCAGTGCAAGCCATAGCAAAACGGAACACGCCCATCTGAGCCATGTGCCGTTCAATGACCTGGCTGCACTGCACGCCGCAGTCGAGTCGCGCACGGTAGCCATCGTGTTGGAACCATTGCAAAGCCAGGGTGCGATCGTTCTTGCAACCGCCGAATACCTCAAGGGCGCTGAGGCCCTTTGCCGCGAGCTGGGCATTCTGCTGATTATTGATGAAGCGCGCACAGGCATGGGCCGCTGCGGTGCATTGCTGGCCGAAACCCTGTACGGCGTGCGAGCCGACATCTTGGTGCTGGGTGCCGGCCTTGGTGGGGGTGTGCCACTTGCCGCTGTGCTGGTGCGCAACAGCGCTTGCTGCTCGCCGTTGGCAGGGCTGCCGGATGCCCGGTACAGCAATGCGGTGACGGCCGCAGCAGGCCTGGCAGTCCTGAAGACGGTGCTGGATGCAGGCTTTCTCGAGCACGTGCAGGACACTGGCCGTCATCTACGTGAGGGACTTAGCCGCCTGGCGGGCCGCTTTGGCCAGGGCCAGGTCTGCGGGAGTGGGCTGTTGTGGACGTTGCAGCTCAGTGATCCCCTGGCACGGGCGTTGGAGCGTGCGGCATTGCAAGAGTGCCTGCTGGTCGGTGCGCCCCAGGCCGATGTGCTGCGGTTCTCGCCGGCGCTAACGGTGACCCGCGGCAATGTCGACGAAATGCTGTTGAGGCTTTCGCGCGCGTTCGCGCGACTGCACGCTGTCCAGGCCTCGGGACGAAAGATGCCCGCCTAGGCCACCCACGTAAAACCGAACCGTCTGGCGTTTCTGCGCACCGCCCCGGGCCTGTCACATTCGGCCCTGGGCGTTTTTTTTGGCTGTGGAACCTCTGCAAGCGGCGGCGAGTCTGTGATGTAACCCCTTACGGAGAGACTCGCATGGACATTATCCGGATTATCATCGCAATCATTCTGCCGCCCTTGGGCGTGTTTCTGCAGGTGGGGTTTGGTGGAGCCTTCTGGCTGAACATTCTGCTGACCTTGCTGGGCTATATCCCAGGCATCGTGCACGCGGTGTACATCATCGCCAGGCGCTGAATTCCGTGCGGCTCACGGATAGCCGTGAGCCGCTGGCTTAATGCTGCTCAAGCACCTTGCAGTAGAATCGCCATTCCTGATCGAGCGCATGCTCCAGGTTACGGGCCTTGCGAAACCCGTGCCGTTCGCCCTCGTAGAAATGTGCCTGGGCTTCGATGCCATTGGCATTGAGCGCTGCGAGCATGGCGCGGGTCTGCTCTGGCACCACGACCGCATCCAGTTCCCCTTGAAAGAACACCACCGGCACCTTGATTCGCTCGGCGTGCAGCAGCGGCGTGCGCTGCCGGTAGCGCTCGGCATCCTGGACCGGATCACCGATCAGCCAGTCCAGGTAGTCACCCTCGAACTTGTGCGTGGCACGCGCCAGTGCCACCGGGTCGCTGACGCCATACAGGCTCGCGCCTGCCCGGAATACGTCCGTGAACGCCAGTGCGCAAAGAGCGGTGTAGCCGCCGGCGCTGCCGCCCCGGATGAACACCTGGGTCCTGTCGATCAGGCCATCGGCAGCCAGACGCTCGACGGCTGAGCAGGCATCTTCTACATCGCTTTGGCCCCAACGCAGGTGCAGGGCACGGCGGTACTCACGGCCATAGCCACTACTGCCGCGGTAGTTGAGGTCGGCAACGGCGAAGCCTCGGTGGGTCCAGAACTGGATTCTCGGGTCGAGCACGGGATAGCAGGCCGAGGTCGGGCCGCCGTGAACGAAGACGATCAGCGGCGATGGCGTGATACTGCCGGCAGCCGGATAGAAAAAGCCATGGGCCAGCGCCTCTCCAGCCCCGCAATGAAATGACTGGGGCAAGCTGATCCGATGCGCCGGTAATACCTCGGCGCCACCGGCCAGTACGTTCACTTCATGGGTGTCACGGGCAATCGCAATGACCGCCGCAGGGCTGATAGGCGAGGCGGCGATGGCATACACGCAGGTGGCGTCCATGGCCAAGTGGCGGAAGCGGGTATAGGCGCTGGCGAACCGCTCGCTGCGACCATCGGGCGTGCGCAGGCCCAGTTGCCCGAAACCTGCTTCGAACCAAGTGGCCAGGTAATGCTGTGGCCCGAGTGCCAGCCAGGTACTGGCGCCCAGTTGCCACGGTGCTGCGGCATGGTCGGCAGGCTCGCTTGCCAGCGCTTGCCAGCTGCCATCAAGCTCACCCCACGGCTGCCAGAAACTGTTGCGATCGGACAGGCAGTACAGGCGGTTAGCCGTATCGAAGCGAGGTTGCTGCAGCGATTCATCGCCCGCTGCTACCGTTTGCGCTGCCCCCCATTGGCCGCTGGCCTCGCGACGGCAGGTCATCAGCCGCGTTACCGTCCACGGCTGCGTCGGGCGGTCCCATTCGATCCAGGCCAGGCGCTGCCCGTCCGGGCTGACCGTGGGCGAGGCGTAGAAATCGGCGCCTTCGGCCAGCACCTGACGCGTCCCCTCGGCCAAAGCCACCAGGCGGTGCTCCACGGTTTCGCCATGGCGCTCCTCCACAGCCAGAGCCTGCCCGTCATGCCATTGCACATCGCCATAGCGGCAGGCGGGGTCCTGGGTAAGGGGGCGCGGCGGCGTGTTGTCCAAGGGCTGGGTGTAAACCTGCTGGTCCTTCTCGTTGACGAACACGAGGCCGTCCCCGCCCAGGCAGAAACTGCCCCCACCATATTCGTAGACACGGCTGCGTACACTGAAGCCGTCCGGGGTCAGGCAACGTGCCTGGTGATGATGCCAGTGCCAGATGCGGCAAGCGTCGTCGGCCGGCCGAAATTCAACCCAGAACAGGCCGGCATCACCGACCTTGAGTTCGGCGAAATCGGTGCCGGCGGCGACGGCCTGGGCGGCGGTGAATTCAGCCTCGGGCGATGACACGGGAGTTTCGTTCATTTCGGAAAGTCATCTGATCTATGGCGAGGTCGGCGCTTTGCGCCTGCTCGCGGGCCTTGAGGATCAAGCCGTGGTCGGGCGACTTGGCACATACCGGGTCGGCATTGCTGGCATCACCGGTGAGCATGAAAGCCTGGCAGCGGCAGCCGCCAAAGTCCTTCTCCTTTTCATCGCAGGAGCGGCAAGGTTCCGGCATCCACTGGTAGCCACGGAAGCGGTTGAAACCGAACGACTCATACCAGATGTGTCGCAGGTCATGCTCACGCACATTGGGGAACTGCACCGGCAACTGACGGGCCCCATGGCATGGCAGGGCGGTGCCGTCGGGGGTGATGGTCAGGAACAGGTTGCCCCAGCCGTTCATGCAGGCCTTGGGCCGCTCTTCGTAGTAGTCCGGCGTGACGAAGATCAGCTTGCACGGGTTGCCTTCGGCCTTGAGCTTGTCGCGATACTCGTTGGTTATCCGCTCGGCCCGTTCCAGCTGATCACGAGTGGGCAACAGCCCAACCCGGTTAAGGTGCGCCCAACCGTAGAACTGGCACGTGGCCAGTTCGACGAAATCCGCATCCAGGGCGATGCACAACTCGATGATGCGGTCGATCTTGTCGATGTTGTGCCGGTGGGTTACGAAGTTGAGCACCATGGGGTAACCATGGGCCTTCACGGCGCGGGCCATTTCCAACTTCTGTGCGAACGCCTTTCGGGAACCGGCCAGCAGGTTGTTCACCTGCTCGTCGCTGGCCTGGAAGCTGATCTGGATATGGTCCAGGCCGGCCTGCTTGAAGGCGGCGATGCGCGCCTCGGTCAAGCCGATACCCGAGGTAATCAGGTTGGTGTAGTACCCCAGCCGGCGGGCCTCGGCGATCAGCTCGGCGAGGTCCTGGCGAACCAGCGGCTCGCCCCCGGAAAACCCAATCTGCGCGGCGCCCATCTCGCGGGCCTGGGCCATGACCTTGAACCACTGCGCAGTGCTCAACTCCTGGCCCTGGGCTGCGAAATCCAGGGGGTTGGAGCAATAGGGGCACTGCAGCGGGCAGCGGTAGGTCAACTCGGCCAGCAGCCACAGCGGCAGGCCGACCTCGGGCGTGGGCGGTAGCTCAGGCAAGCTCGATCCAGTGTTCGGCACGGGCCACCTCCATGAACTGCTCGATATCGTCGGCCACTTCCGGCACATCGGGGAATTGCTGCTGGAGTGCGTCGATGATGGCTGCCACATCGCGCTGGCCGTCGATCAACCCACCGATCAGGCTGGCGCTCTCGTTGAGCTTGATCATGCCTTCAGGGTAGAGCAGTACATGGCCTTTCTGGGCAGGCTCGTACTGGAAGCGGTAACCCTGGCGCCACCTGGGCACTTGCTGACGATCGAATTTCATAGAGTGATTCCTTTATGCCACACCCGCTCCTGGGTGACGGAGTGATAGGGCGGCCGGTTCAGCTCATAGGCCATGCTCATGGCATCGAGCATGCTCCACAGGATGTCCAGCTTGAACTGGAGGATTTCCAGCATACGCTGCTGCCCAGCCCAGGTGGTGTAGTGCTGCAAGGTAATGGCTAGGCCATGCTCAACATCGCGGCGAGCCTGGCCAAGGCGCGTGCGGAAATACGCGTAGCCTGCCGGGTCGATCCAGGGGTAGTGCTGCGGCCAGCTGTCCAGGCGTGATTGGTGGATCTGCGGGGCGAAGAGTTCGGTCAGCGAGCTGCTGGCCGCTTCCTGCCAACTGGCGCGACGGGCAAAATTCACGTAGGCATCCACGGCAAAGCGCACCCCCGGCAATACCAATTCCTGTGAGCGCAACTGCTCAGGGTCAAGGCCAACCGCCTGGCCCAGGCGCAGCCAGGCTTCGATGCCGCCGTCTTCACCAGGTGCGCCATCATGGTCGAGCAAGCGCTGTATCCACTCCCGGCGTACCTCGCGATCCGGGCAATTGGCCAGGATGGCGGCGTCCTTCATCGGGATGTTGACCTGGTAATAGAAGCGGTTGGCTACCCAACCCTGGATCTGTTCGCGGGTAGCACGGCCTTCATACATGGCTACGTGGTAGGGATGGTGAATGTGGTAGTAGGCGCCCTTGGCGCGCAGGGCCTGCTCGAACTCGGCAGGGGACATTGGCAGTGCATCGCTCATTCGGCTGGCTCCTGGAAGGCTGGGGTGGCGGGCAGGCCCGTTACAACTCGATGCTCATGCCGTCGAAGGCTACTTCCACACCGCGGCGCAGCACTTCGGCGCGCTCGGGTGAGTCTTCGTCGAGAATCGGGTTGGTGTTGTTGATGTGGATGAGCACTTTGCGCTGGCGCGCAAAGCCGTCGAGTACTTCGAGCATGCCGCCGGCGCCGTTCTGGGCCAGGTGCCCCATTTCACGGCCGGTACGCGTGCCCACCCCGCGGCGCTGCATCTCGTCGTCCTCCCACAAGGTGCCATCGACCAGCAGACAATCGGCGCCTTGCATCATCTCCAGCAACTGCTCGTCCACCTGGCCAAGGCCCGGGGCATAGAACAGCTTGCCACCGGTGCGGGTGTCCTCCACCAGCAGGCCAAGGTTGTCGCCTGGGTGCGGGTCGAAGCGGTGTGGGGAATAGGGCGGTGCCGCACTGCGCAGCGGGAAAGGGGTGAACCGCAGGTTAGGGCAGGCCTGGATGACGAAACTGCCTTCAAGCTCGATTCGGTTCCATTGCAGGCCGCCGTTCCAGTGGCTGAGCATGGTGAACAGCGGAAAGCCGGTGGTCAGGTCCTGGTGGACCATGTCCGTGCACCAGACCGGGTGCGGGCAACCTTCGCGCAGGCTGAGCAGGCCAGTGGTGTGATCGATCTGGCTGTCTAGCAGGATGATGGCGTCTATGCCGGTATCGCGCAGACCTCGGGCAGGCTGCATGGGCGCGAAGGCCTGGAGCTGTGCACGAATGTCTGGCGAAGCGTTGCACAACACCCAATGCACACCGTCGTCTGACAGGGCGATGGATGACTGGGTGCGGGCAGTGGCCCGCAGGGTACCGTCCCTGAAGCCCTTGCAGTTGTCGCAGTTGCAGTTCCACTGCGGAAACCCGCCACCGGCGGCCGAGCCGAGAACCTGGATATACATGGGTGCTCTCTATGCTGTGCGGAAAGTCATGTCCAAAAAACGAAAACGCCCCGGCAGGCCGAGGCGTCGTACCCTAAGCCGTGCTTAGCGGTTGGCGAAGTACATGGTGACTTCGAAGCCGATACGCAGGTCAGTGTATGCAGGTTTGGTCCACATGGGATTACTCCTTCCGAATGGGTTTGAGGAACGCTTGACTACTACTTGGGTACCGCCATAGGCAGGAGGTTCCCTGAATCAGGGTTGCGCTATCTTACAAGAAAACCGTTCATCCGAAGACTGTGTATCAGGAAAGTAGCGTTGCACCAGGTGCAACAATCTCGCGCTGCTGCGCCTGAAAGTCAGGTGGCGCGGCAGCGTTGGCCAGACAGGTCCAGGGCGCCTGCCCATCGAGCAATGCATCCTGTAGCCTTTCCAGATCATGCTGCCGCACGTTGAGGATAGCCTTGCGTACGTCATCTAGCGTCCGGGGTTGTGTAGCCAGGTGTGTCTGCCAGGCCCACTCCACAACCTCGACATTGCTCATGACCACTTCATCGAACTGATCGGCCAGCAGTTGCTGCGAGGGAACGTCCAGCGTGACGCGCTCGCGCAATAGCGTGACCACCTGTTCCAGAATCATGTCCGGGCTGGCGTGAGGCGATTGAACGCCGATCATCAGCCCGTGCACCCCCTCCACCTGGCGCAAGGCGCTGAACACCGCATAGCCCAGTTGCAGCTCGACCCGCAGACGTTGATAGACAGGGCCTTGCAGCAGGTGAGCCAGCAGCCTGCCCGCTGCCTCCATGCCCGCTGGCAGAGGGCAGAACACCAGCAAGGCATGTTCGCTGCCGTACCCGCCCACCGTGTACCAACGACGGGTGAGCGGCGGAACGGGAACAGGCGCGCCGCCATGGCCGGGCAGGCCTTGCAGGACGGCTGACAGTGCCTGCTGTGCATCTGCATCGAAACCGACGGCCAGCCCGTGCCAGGTGACCTGCTGCCAGAGCCTGTCGAGTTGGGGCTGGCTCTGTCGTGACCCGGCCACCGCTTGCACGTCGAGGCCTGCCACGGCGTTTGGCAACTGTTCCAGCAATGCCCTGATGGGCATGGGTTCACTGGGTGGCCCAGCACGGTCAGCCCAACAGTCGGCCGGCGGGGCCTTCAACAAGGGCAGGGCAATCCCGATGGCGGTGACCACGGCCGAGGCTACGCCTGCACAGCGCAGCTCCCATCCCTGGCCCGCTCCGCTGAACTGTAGCTGTACCGAGGCGCGCTCACAGCGCGCTTTGAGTGGGGCAAGGGCCTGGTCCAGAACGGCATGCAGTGATTCCTTCAAAGCAAGGGGCACCTGCCAGCGTACAAGCAGGGCGGCGTGCTGACGCGCGGTGGGCAAGGCGTCACTGATGCTCAGCCCGCCGGGTAACGAACACTCACCGGTTTCAGGCAACCACGTGTGCAGCAATGGCTCGCTCGAAGGGAACTGCCAACGGCCCAGGTCCGAACGTGGCAAGCTCGCCAGAAGCGCAGCAAAGGCGTGCTGCCCCTGTTTATCGAGCGCGGTGAAGGGAAGCCCTGCGCTGTCCCTGCGTGCCAGTTCCATGGCGCTGGCGCTGTGCTCACGGCGCCTTTGCAAACGCCCGAATTCTCGATTGAGTTGCGCAAAATCCGCGTTCTGCATGTATCCGAACCAGCCGTGCAGCAGGGCCATGGCCTGCCCAGTTGGCATACCGGCGCCCAGCGTAAGGTCAATGTGCCAGAGCAACTGCCCGGCAAAGGCGTAGAGCGTTTCCACCTTGATGGCCTGCAACCCGCAGTGCTGGCGCGCGGCCGCGAGCCACATGCCGGGGCGACTGTCGTTCAGACAACTGATCAGCAGCGCCAGGGCCTGCTCAGCGCCGGCCGGCATCTGCTCATGGGCGAACAGTTGCCGGTTGCAGCTTGTGCCCAATGGGGGTGGAGGGCGCTGTAACACGCGCGTGCCGCTGCCGAATAGTCGAGCGGATTGCACGGCCAACTGTTCCAGCTCATCCAAGGACTGAGGGCCGCTCACCGCCAGCACCATCTGACCACCCTGGTAATAGCCTCGGTGAAACTCGCTCAACGCTTGCTGGAAGGTGGGGTCTTGCAGCGGCAAGGTATAACGGTTACCGGCCTGGAAGGCCCGCAACGGATGCCCCGGCGCAACGGATTGCAGCAAGGCATGATGCGTCTGGGCCTGGCGGCTACGCGACCAGGCGATGAATTCGGCGTGGATCACTTCGCGCTCGTCGCGTTGGCGGGCGATGGCCAGGTCCGGCTCGGCCAGCATCTGGCACAGCCGCATCAAACCGCCCGCCAAGGCCGTGGGCGGGGTTTCGAAGAAGAAGTCCGTCGTGCGCTCGCGGGTGCTGGCATTGACCTGGCCGCCGAGCGCCTGCACGTAGCGCATCAGGCCATCTTCCAGGGGATAGCGCGTTGTACCCAGAAAAAACAGGTGCTCGAGAAAATGCGCCAGCCCAGGCCATTTGGCAGGGGCATCATGGCTGCCCGCGTGCACCCTGAGCGCCGCCGCCGCGCGTTTGAGACGAGGGGCGTGGCGCAGGCTGAGCTGCAGGCCGTTGGCAAGGGTGAGCTGGCGGATGGTGTCAGGCATGGGGGCTCCGTGTGGTCCGACCATGCTAGCTTGCAAGCGGTGCGCTGTCAGTGATCCTGCTGGGGCGTTCGTCCGTGTAAGGCCTGACGCAGGTCGGTGAGGTAGGGGAAGGCCCGACGGCCCTGCACCACGGCTTGCTGTTCCAGCTCGGCCAGCAGCAGGCACTCTTCATGACCTGCCATGCGCAATACGCCGCCATCCGGGCCGACGATGCTGCTTTGTCCGCAATAGGCGATGGCGTCTTCTGCGCCGCAGTAGTTGGCATACACCAGGTAACACTGGTTTTCCTGGGCCCGTGCCCGCACCGTCACTTGGCAAACGAAGTCGTAGGGCTGCATGTTGGCCGTCGGGACCAGGATCAGTTCGGCGCCGGCCAAGGCCAGCCGACGGGCATTTTCCGGGAACTCGATGTCGTAGCAAATCAGCAGGCCGACTTTCCAGCCGTCCAGCTCGACGACCGGAAAGTGATCCGGCCCTTGCTCGAACATCGTGCGATCGAGCTCGCCGAACAGGTGCGTCTTGCGGTAGTTGCAAAGGCGGCGGCCATCGGCAGCGATCAATTGCACACTGTTGAAAACGGCACCGTTCGGATCCCGTTCCGGATAGCCGTAGGCGATGGCGATACCGCAGGTGCGCGCGGTCTGCACGATGTGCTGTGCTGACGGGCCATCGCATGCTTCGGCCAGTTGCTGCACCTGAGCCGAGCCGATGTTGTAGCCGGTCAGGAACATTTCCGGGCAAACCAGCAATGACGCGCCCTGGCCGGCTGCCAACTGAGCCTGATCGCGCAGCCGCTGCAGGTTGCCAGGCACATCCAGCGGGCCAGGTAGGGCTTGGAACAAGGCTATGCGCATGACAGCTCCTGGGTCAGTCGGCCAGCGCGATCGGGCCGATCTCGTCGAACACATCGCCCGGCCCCGGGTTCTCGGGGTGGGTGTGCCCGCCGAAGTGATTGATGATACCCCACACCGCATTGAGCGACGTCTGCACGGCGCCCTCTACCCAGGCAGGCGTCCACGACACATCGTCGCCGGCAATGAAGATGCCGCGTTGCTCGGCGGGCATGTTCTTTTGCATGAAGTGGGCGTACATGCGTTGGTTGTAGCGGTAATGACCCGGCAAGGCGCCCTTGAAGGCACCGAGGAAATACGGGTCCGCTTCCCACGAAACGGTGATCGGGTCGCCAATGATGTGGCCGGCGATGTCGGTTTTCGGATAGATCTTCTTCAGCGCGTCCAAGGCCAGCTGCACACGTTTCTCCACCGGGTGCGGCAGCATCTTCAAGGCATCGCTCATCCAGGCATAGGACAGGCAGATGACCCCCGGTTTGTCGTCGCCGTTATCGAACAGGTACGTCCCGCGGGTCAGGCGGTCGGTCAGGGTCATGCTCAGCAGGTCGCGGCCGGTTTCCGGGTCCTTGTCCTTCCAGAACGGCCTGTCGACCATGACGAAGGTTTTCGACGACTGCATGTAGCGGGTACGGTCCAGTGCCATCCACATTTTCTGGGAAAACAGCGATTCTTCGCAGTCGATCTGGGTGGTCAGTAACCACGTCTGGCAGGTGGCGAGCACGGCGCCGTAGTGGCGGGTGTCCCCCCAGTTGTCGGTGACGGCCAGGCGGCCATCGGCAGCGCGCTGGATCCGCTTGACCCCGGTGCGGGGTGCACCGCCATGCAGGGAACGCAAGCTGGTGCCCTCGGGCCAATGGGCGCAGCGCTCGGGCCGATGGCGCCAGATACCTTGCGGTACCTGCTCCACGCCGCCCACGATCAGATGCTGGTGGTCGTCGCAGTTGGTCATGACCACCCGGAAGATCTCCAGCATCGAGTTGGGGAAGTCCGAGTCCCAACCGCCTGTGCCGAAGCCCACTTGGCCGAATACTTCCCGGTGCAGAAAACTGAGCTTGGCGAACGAGCGCGAGGTGGCGACGAAGTCGTAGAAGGTGCGGTCGTCCCACAGCGGTACGAGTTTGTTCCACAGCGCCTTTAGGCGTGGTACATCGCGATCACGGATGGCTTGCTGGATATCGGCGAATTGCGCACCGCTTTCCAACGCGTCAGCCCAGGCATCAGCCACCTCATGGAACAGCTTGGGAAGATCGGCAGGGGTTTCGGCGTAGTAGGTCTGCCCTTCGAGGTCGATCACCGTGCTGCTGGAGGCCGAGCTCAATGGGTTAGGAAAGGGCTTGGTCTGCAACCCCAGTTTGTCCACGTAGTGATAGAACGCCGTGGACGACACCGGAAAGCGCATGCCACCCAACTCGGCGACGATGCCATCGGTGCCATTGAAGGCTTGCGAGCGCAGCCGGCCACCCAGCTTCGAGGCTTCGTACACCACTGGCTTGAGCCCCAGTTTCATGAGCTCGTAGGCGGCCACCAAGCCGGCGATTCCGGCGCCGATGATCGCGACTTCCTCGCCGTGGCGTTGCGCCGGAATCGTGCCCAGGCCCGCCGGATGCTCCAGCCAGTCATCGAAGGCGAATGGAAAGTCAGGGCCGAAAATGGTGATGGGTTTCTTGCCGTCGTCAGGGTGCCGGTTGTTCTTGTTCATTAAAGGACCTTGCCAGAGCGGCTGCGCGATGTGCTGAGCCTGAGTATAGGAGACGTCTGGCGGTCATTTTAGAGAGGGGGCATTTCGTTATTAAGAAGCAGAATGAGGTCGAAATGTCTCCTCTTTGGTCATAGTGGCGTGGTTTGTGAGTATTTTGACGAATTCATGTTTGTGAATACAGGTTTCAAAGCGCCTGACCGCGATCCACCTTGCTGCTGAGGATGATCGACGTGGTGGTTTTTTCGACGCCCTCGACGTTGCCGATCCGGTCCAGCAACTGGTCCAGTAGTTCCGGTGACTCCGTGTGCAGCCAGGCCACGTAGTCGAATTCACCGCTCACCGCGCACAACTGCCGCACAGCGGCCATCGCGCTTAGCCGTTTGACGACCTCTTTGCCCGAGCGTGGCTGCACCTTGATGCCCACATACGCCTGTAGCCCACCGCCCATCACCTGCTGCCCCAAGCGCACGCCGTAACCGGAAATCACCTTGTTCTTCTCCAACCGCTCGAGCCGTGAGTTGACCGTGGTGCGAGCGATGCCCAACTGGCGCGCGAGCATGGCTACGCTTTCGCGGGCATTGATCTGCAACAGGGCGATCAGCTGGCGGTCGATTTCATCCAGGGCAAATGGGCGAAGGTCTGGCATGGCGTGGCTCGGCGAGCGGAAGGGGGAGGTAGCCTAGCTAGCGTGGGTGGGTGGGGGCAAGGAGGCGTGCACGAGTGCGCTCAGCCTTTTCTTGGGGCTCGCTGTGCTATTTGATAACGGGTACTGCGGCCGCCTCCGGGCAGGCGTTCGATACAGCCTTTTTCCAGGAGGTCACTGAGGTGGCGAGTCGCAGTGGCTTTGGATACCTTCGCCACGGCTTGGTATTGCGCCGCGTTGATGCCGTGCTCGAAGCCGCGCTCGCCACCGTCGAGCAGACGGTTGAGTACTTTTACCTGCTCTGCTGATAACCCCTGGCCGCGGTGCACCTGCCAGAATCGCGCCTTTGCCAGTACTCGATCAATACGTACAAGAGCCTTTTCCAGGCTGTTGAGCAAGGTGGTTAGGAACCAATACAGCCAACGGGTGATATCCAGTCCGCTTTTCTGACTGGCTTCCAGGATACGGTAATAACCGGCGCGGTCGTCGAGAATGCTCGCGGACATCGCATAGAAACGGATGGTTTGTCGTTCACCCTGCGCCAATGCCAAGTCGGTGAGCGCACGGGTAAGACGGCCGTTACCGTCATCGAACGGGTGTAGGGTAACGAACCAGAGGTGCGCGATACCTGCACGTAAGAAAGGATCCAGGTTCGCATCGCTGCGACTGCGCTCGAACCACGCTAGAAAGTCCGCCAGTTGTGTTTCCAATCCCGTCCGCGGAGGCGCTTCGAAATGGACCGTCGGGCGGTCGATCCGGCCGGACACCACCTGCATGGGCTCATCGCCGCGCAGTGTGCCGATGTGCAGAGGTCTCGCCAGCAACGGGTCATCGCTTGGAAACAACCAACGGTGCCAAATGAAGAGCCGTTCTGTGTCCAGCGTTTGTTGATACCCCTGAGTGGCATCGAGCAGCAATGCTGCCAGGCCTTCGGAGCGTGGTGTGGTCGATTGGCTTTCTTCGTTCAGCCCTAAGCGCCGCGCCAGCGATGAGCGCACGGAACCCACATTCAGTTGCTCGCCTTCGATGGCGCAAGACGTGACGATGTTCTGCAGCAGGGCATCCAGGCTGCTTTGCACTTCAGTGTCATGCCCTACGGCATCGAGCATCCCCAATAGACGGCCTTGTACCTGGCCGCAGGCGCGCAGCAGCGGGGCAAGTGTTTCAGTTTGCCAGGTAAACGCTGGCCAATCGGGCTGCTGCCAGATCCATTGCGGGTCGTTCATGGGTAGCGTTCACGTGAGCCGATTAGCGAGCCTATTCGGCTCATTAAGTGAGCCGATAATGCCTGCTATTCGGCTCACTGTCTAATGAATGGAGGGAAAAAGCGGCTTGATGAGCGGTTTCAACGCGGGCATCGGGTCCATAACGCCGATATGAAGATGAAAAAAAGCCGCACAACTGCGCGATTTCGCAGAGGGTGGTTCAAACCTGCCCAGCAGAGCCATTGTCTTGTTGGCTTCTATACACGCCTCTAGAATGGGAGGCCCTCGCAAGGCAGGAAACACTATGTGGTTCATGAACAAGAAAACGCTCAGTGCCGAGCAGGCGACTGCGCTTAATGACCAGGGCTGGGCGGCGTTCCGAGAGCAGGATCTGGACACCGCGCAGGAGTGCTTCGAAAACCTTGCCAAAGCGTGTCCCGACGACCCGCGCTGGATGAATGGCGTTGGCGCGGTGAGCCTGGCGCGTGACGATCGCGCCGATGCCCATCGACACTTCCAGAGGGCTGCTGATCGTGACTATCCCGGCAGCCACTACAACCTCGGCATCATGGCCTACCAGGACGGTCATCACGACGTCGCCCGTCGACACTTCCAGAGGGCTGCCGAGCACGATTATCCGGGCAGTCATTACAACCTCGGCAGCATGGCCTTCCAGGAGGGTGATCACGACACCGCCCGCCAGTACTTCCAGAAAGCCGCCGAGTACGATTGTGCCCGTAGCCACTTCTACCTTGGCAGCATGGCCTATCAGGACGGCGATCATGATACCGCCGTCGAGCACCTCAACGACGCCGTGCGCCACGATCATCCAGAGGCGCTGAACCTGCTCGGCGACGTCCATCTGCATGCCGAACGTTATCCGCAGGCTGAGCAGGCCTACCGGCGCGCGGCCGAGTTGGGCAATGTCGACGGCTACAACAATCTTGGCCTTCTGTATTTGCAGCTCGAAGATTATCAGCAGGCCAAGCAGGCGTTGTTGCAGGCCCTGGAGTCCGACCACGTCTACGCCCAGCACAACCTGGCTGTGGCCTATCACCGTTTGGGCGAGCTCGAGGCGGCCGAGCGCTGGTACCTGATCTCGTTCTCCCTGCACGGCAACCTGCAGTCGCTGGAGAACCTTGGGCATGTATATGGCGATACTGGGCGTGAGGTCGAGGGCCAGGCGCTGGTCGCGGCTTCCGACAAGCTCTACGAGGATCAGCCTCTCGATGATTACGAGCAGGCGTTGATTGACCGGTTGCTGGCTGAGCCACGATAGGCTTGCTGCTCGCGCTGCCGACCCAAAAAGCCGAAAGCCGCGCTAAGCGCGGCTTTGAGTATGGTGGGCCCACACGGACTCGAACCGTGGACCAAAGGATTATGAGTTGCTGGGCGAGTGGATATCCCTAGAGTAACCTTTCGAAGGAGACCGTAGCCTGACATATGCTGCATCCCCACAGCATCTGCTGTTGAGCGTAATTTCGAGAAACTGAATCAAGCTCAGCACTGTACCGTGATTGTACTGATTTTTTCTCTTTAAAATGGTCTAAATTCGCTGCTAGCCCACGGCCGCTGAGGCTTTTTGTGACAATTTTCTGTGCCGTCGTCTAGCTTAGCTGAGCTGCGAGTTACTGAAGGAGTCAGAAGCCTTCGATTCGTCCAGCCAATTCACATCATCCCGTCGCCGCTCCATGGCGCCGTGGCTCTCTCAAGCTTAGAGATGTATAAATTTTCAGTGGTAGACCTCGATCTTTACACTGAGAGAGGCTAAAATGACCTCCGCTTGGAGGCATTGACTATGCATGATATTGACGCCGTTGACCTATTCTGCGGTGCGGGTGGCCTAACCGCTGGTTTGCTCAAGACCGGCATTAAGGTGCGCGCCGGCTACGACATCGATCTCAATTGTGAGTACGCATACCGTGAGAACAACGGTGCCGAATTCATAGCTGAGAGCGTTGCCATCGTCGACTCAAAGGATGTGGCTGCGTGGTATCGCCCAGGGAAAATCAAGCTGCTAGCTGGCTGCGCTCCCTGCCAGCCCTTCTCGACGTATAACCTCGGCCGTGACACCAGCACGGACGTGAAGTGGCCGCTTCTGTATTCCTTTGAAAAGCTCATAAAAGACATCAAACCTGAGCTTGTAACCATGGAGAACGTCCCGGACGTCACCAAACACAAGGTCTATCATGACTTTGTGCAAGGGCTGAAGGATGAGAATTACCATATCTGGTCAGACACAATACGTTGCATTGAGTATGGCCTGCCTCAGCATCGTCGACGTCACGTGTTGCTAGCCTCGAAGCTAGGGCCAATTTCAATGATACCGAAAACCCATGCAGGTAAACCGGTTACCGTTGCTGAGGCCATTGGACATCTACCAAAAATCGCGGCGGGTGAGTGTGACCCGAATGACCCGCTCCACCGTTCAGCGACGTTGAATCCTACAAATTTGAAGCGAATCATGCTTTCTCGGCCTGGTGGTACCTGGCACGACTGGCCAGAATCGCTTCGCGCAGACTGTCATCGGAAAGCTAGCGGTAAAACCTTCGCAAGCGTCTACGGTCGGATGCGCGCAGATGAGCCAAGCCCAACAATGACAACCCTATGCTATGGCTTCGGTAACGGCCGTTTCGGTCACTATGATACAGATCAAAACCGAGCTATTTCACTGAGAGAAGCAGCAACATTGCAGTCGTTCCCCGACGACTACAAATTTATGCCCCCCGAGCAGATTACCTTCAAGGCTGTTGGACGTATGATTGGTAACGCTGTACCGGTACGCCTCGGGGAAATCATCGGTCTCAGTATTCAGCTCCACCTCGACGGCATCAGTAACTCGACTACGGTGAGCTGAAATCCCTTCTCAGCCGCTCATTCAGAGCGGCTAGATCTCTAGTCTCGCACTCCCACACAGTCAGCACCCTCCAACCTAGTGCCTCCAGCTCTGAAGCCTTTCTGGCATCCCTTTCGATATTGGCCATAAATTTCGGTATCCAATACTCCTGCCGCGTTTTCGGCACTGACGCGTAGCGGCAGCCTGGATGTCGATGCCAGAAACAACCGTGAACGAAAATGACTGTCCGAT
This sequence comes from Pseudomonas sp. FYR_7, assembly GCF_043106155.1. Taxonomy (NCBI): domain Bacteria; kingdom Pseudomonadati; phylum Pseudomonadota; class Gammaproteobacteria; order Pseudomonadales; family Pseudomonadaceae; genus Pseudomonas; species Pseudomonas sp. FYR_7. The sequence goes on along the minus strand of NZ_JBICMI010000022.1, from coordinate 41,936 downwards.
GCTTGCTCAGAACGATATCAGGGCTACCAGGCAGAGCCCGTTTGTGGAGGCGAAATCTCAGACCTAGGGCGTGGAGCAACCTCCGCACCGTGAGCTCTGGTGACGTGTGCTCTCGCTTAACCGCCCTCATCCGACGGCTGGAGACGGAAAGCTCATCTGTGATGGCGATTCGATGCTGCATACTCAAGCGATTCATGTAACCATCCACGCGTAACTGGGGCTACTGATAGGACAACACGGCAATGGAAGCGGCAGTCGTAAGCACTGAAAAAAGTCAATACAAGATCGAAATTGATCTAAATGTCCTGAATCATCTAGGCATCGGCCTTTATAGCAGCACACCGGCTGTGGTGACTGAGATTGTCGCTAACGCATGGGATGCCGACGCGACGCAGGTCAGTGTCGAAATTTTCGATGACCGCATCATCGTTCAAGATAATGGCCATGGAATGGGCGCTGAGGAGCTACAAGCCCGCTTCCTACGCGTAGGCTATGCTCGACGTGATCAAGGAAAGGGTAATAGAAGCGATACCAAAGATCGTCCGGTTATGGGACGTAAAGGTATTGGAAAGTTAGCGATGTTTTCGCTCGCCAACCAGATAGATATCTGGTCCAAAAAAAATGGCAGAGATCCGGTATCTGCCAGGATAAATGTTGAGCAACTCAAAGAAGATATAAAGACAGATAAAGAGTACCAGCTCGAGCTATTAGATAAAGACTATGATTGGGAAGGATCTACCGGGACGCGAATAGTGCTGTCCAGGCTGACTGCTGGAACAGATAAAACCGAAGCGTTTCTTCGTCCCCGTATTGCTCGTCGCTTCAGCGTGCTGGGCGATATTCACGACTTCAAAGTAGTTCTTGGCGGATCTGCTATCACCACCCAAGACAGAGGATACCATCAAGATATTCAGTTTTGGTGGGATCTTGATGATGCTACAAGGCTGGCACAGAAACCGCTGCTGAAAAATTTGGCAACCGATGAGGATGGCAATGAATGCATCAAGCGTATCAACAGTACTGTTATTGTTGGGACGCATGCCTACAGCTTGAGAGGCTTCATCGCAACGGTTGCTAAGCCAAAAAGTCTGAAGAAGACAGAAGATAATATCAATCAGATATCGTTATTTGCCAATGGGCGTGTCTTTCAGGAAGATATGCTCAAAGATATTGGTAATGCCAAGGTTTTTAACAGTTATATAGTCGGTGAAGTACATGCAGACTTCTTGGACGCGGATGGCGTCGATAGAGCTACTGCTAACCGTGAAGCAGTCAAAACAGGCGACCCGCTTGTCACGGCAGTGCGTAACTGGCTAAAAAACTCTCTTGATGATATCGCAAATCAGTGGGATGAATGGCGCCGTCAGCAGAATCCTGATAGTGACGATGAAAGAACAAAGCTTGCTCTTGAAGCATGGTATGCATCTCTTGCCGATTCAAGGGATAGGAAGCTCGCGCAGAGACTAATCAGCCCAATCCTATCAGCTGAGCATTCCAATGATGAAACTAAAAATCAGGATATTAAGCGCGATCTCGTCAGAAGTGCGATAGTTGGGTTCGAAAAGCTACGTATCCGAAAGCAGCTTGATAAGCTTGAAAAAGTAACAGATGTACTTTCAGTTGAGTTTCAAAGACTTTTCAATAGCCTGGATGATGTCGAGGCTACTCATTATCATGAGATTACACGCTCAAGATTGCAGGTGATTGAAAAGTTTGAAAAAGAGATTGTTGATCCGGGATCTCTGGAAAAAGTTGCTCAGAAATATCTTTTCGACCACTTGTGGCTTCTCGATCCTACTTGGGGGCCAGTGGGAGAGAGTCGAGTTATGGAGCAAACTTTAACAAAAGAACTTCTGGAAGTGGCGCCCGCTGCCGAGACTGGAGCAAGGATCGATATAGCATACAGAACATCATCGGGTCGACACATCATAGTAGAATTGAAGCGGCCAGGTTTGAAGGCTGTGGATGTCGATGATCTAATTAAGCAGGGTAAAAAATACAAGGCGGCCGTGACCCAGTATTTAGAAAACCATCCTGATGTTTGTGCGTTTTACGGTCGTACACCACCAATTGATGTCTTCTTTGTAACGGAAGAGCTGCCGAAAACAACGTATGGTGACCCGATTCAAGATCTTAGAAATAGCGATATGCAGTCATTCACTTATAAGGGGATGATTACCAATGCTCGTCGAGCTTATCAGGAATATCTTGACGCTAGTCCGAAGCTATCAGGTATCGACGATATAATTTCTAATATTGCTTGATCTCATTCCTCTCCTGATGATAATTGCGTCGGGAGAGGTTTCATTTATTGGTTTGGTTGTCTCGGTGTAACGTTGAATTGTATGCTGATTGCCATAGCCTTAGATTTATTGCCATATTATTTGGCAGGCTAGGTATTCACCTATCATCATGCGCACCTCTACTCCATTCTGCCAGTCAATCCAGTATCTATAGCGATTGCTTTGTACTACGAACCAATGACCTTCTTTTTTTGGAGGTATAGATTTTCCCGTCGCCCTAAGGAATGCTCGACTGCCTATCTCAGGCCAAATCAATTGATAATCATCGTTCGGTGTTTCAAAATTTTGCAGCTCAGCTTCGCTCATAGTTGGTATGGCACGCATTGAGAAAAAATCAGGATCCTCGTCTAAAAGCTCTCCAAGCTCGTAGGCTGTATGCCCTCGTGCTAGTTTCACAATAATACGTCTTACTCTCTTTTCATCAGGTTGCCACCATATATTCCCATTGCCATCAATCCGACGGCACTGTTCTAAATTCGACTTCAAACGTCCATTTCTGGCTATTGATTTTTTAATCTTTTCTCGTGAAAGTTCAGTTGGTTCTGTTGTTCCTGCTGCGACGCACTCCAGTAAACAGGCCAAGTATTCCTCATCTAAGGAGAAGCTGGTGTTGCATTCTCGGCAAGCATCGACTACTGGTAGGTTTTCTGGGAGAGGGTTGTCTAATAGGATTCTGGATGGTACGTGCTCGACAGTTTCCGGGAATCTTCCGCAATAGATGCATTGTCCCGTCAATCGCTCATCTATAAAAAGATGTTTAGGATCCATCGCTGTCCTCGTTTATGAGTGTGGCGTTATTAAGAAGATAACTTGTATTGGCCCTTTGTTGGTCTGGTTGCAGATCAAGTCAAGTATAGCCCATTGTCGTGAGCTGGCGCATGAATGATGATTTTTGCTCATGTCAACCGTACGCGCTGGGTTTCATCTGTGTGCGGAGGAGAAACTCTAGAAACTGGTTGAACCTATCCAAGGCTTTATTAAAGTAAAGATTTATCGTGATGATGCTAATCCCTGTGGTTCCGCGTTACGTTGAAATTTATCAAATTTATTATTTGAGACTCCAGCGCTCAAGGCTGGCCCGAATGGCATCACTAACCGCATCAGTGTGTTTGTCAATTATATGACTAAGCGCTTTGATCCGTTTGACTGTGAACGGTTCGTAATGGCCCTCGTTCAAGCGCCGAGAAATTTGGTTAAGGTTCCGCCCTAGTGCGAGCAACTGATAGTTGGATTCACCAAGGGCATCGATTTCGGACATACCAAACTGCGGTTCGTGGGTTAATCCGGTGCGGATGGCATCGACGATCCAGCGCCTCATAGAGCAACGCTCAGTCTGAGCGCGTGCTTTGACTGCGGCTTTCTCAGATATGGTCAGAAGAATTTCAAAACGCTCCGTCGCCTCCTTGGCATTCTCTGTTTGACGGTAGATCTTGGGTGTAGGAAGTGCTTCAGCGGCTTTTAGCTGTTGCTTGATAGCATCTTTGATGGCCGAGCTTGGAGCAAGACCTAAAGCCGCGCAATAGTTTTCCCATTGCTCTTTCAGATCGGGTCCTAGCCTGACACTAAGAATTGATGATTTGCTTTTACTGCCCATACGCCAACCTTGTTTAGAGCCGGTGGATAAGTGACTGCATAATGTATGACATACTACCGGCGAATAGCCTATCCTGCAGTAGTCCTTCGTAGCAATCAGGATTTCGTCATGACGAAGAATTTGAGATGTATGGCACTTTAAGATGTTGAGCCAAAGTGAGATAATAGATGTCGCCAAAGTGCAGTGCTTTGGCTTATTTTATGAGCGCTGTAACCGCCTCGCTGATGCTTAATGCATTATGGGCGCGGCCCTTAAAAGACGGGGCCTACACCGGGTAAGACTGGCGCATAGTCACCCCAAGAACGGTACAACCGTGCTGGGTGCGATTTCTAAACAGATCGACAGGCCGGACAGACGGCCCAGCGTTCACCATGTCCAATGGAGAGGTGACTATGGGTCTTTTCAAGCGTCTCGCCTTCAAAGGCGTCCGGCCATTTAGTTTCGCGACAACGCTCGCGTTGCTGCTCGGCTCGCAGCAGGGATACGCGCAAATCCCTGTAACCGTTACAAGCCAAGTGACGGATTCCCCTATGACTGTTGCAGAGTTCGCATTTAACGCGACTCGCTGGGCCCAACAGGTTCAGCAGATGACATCTCAGATTGATCAGATGAAGCAGCAGTACGGCGCGCTCACGGGGTCGCGTGGTCTCAGTCGAGTATTCGATGACCCACAGCTGCGAGATTATCTGCCTCAGGACTGGCAGGCTGTGTATGACGCAGTGAATCGTGGCGGCTATTCAGGCCTGAATGGTCGTGCTGGCTCGATCTACGCGGATAACAAGGTGTTCGATGCCTGCGAAAGCCTGGTTCAGGATCAGCAGCGCGATGCTTGCCGAGCACAGGCGGTGAAGCCCTCGCAAGATAAAGCGTTTGCGCTGGAAGCCTTTGACCAGGCCGAAGCCCGCCTACGTCAGATTGACCAGCTCATGGGGCAGATCAATCAAACGCAAGATCCCAAAGGGATCGCAGAGCTGCAAGGTCGCATCGCGGCAGAGCAAGCGATGATCCAGAACGAGCAGACCAAATTGCAGATGTTCCAAATGGTCGCTGAGGCTGAGGGCAAGATCCAGGAGCAGCGACAACGGGAATTGAATGCCCAGGTGCTCGACAAGAGGGGCTACAAGAATCGCGAAGTGCTGAACCTGGGAGGCAACTGAAATGATCTCGTACGCTCATATCCTCCCCTTGGTCGTGTGCTTCTTCATCCTCACTTCCTTACGACGATTCTGGCTTTGCATTGGCCGGTTCGGGGCTTTGAAAGAGGTGTCAAGACGTGCACCTGGGTTGATCCAGAGCGATCTCCTGGCGGCGTCGGCCGCAATCATGCCTTTTATACTGGCGCTTGCCGATTGGTTGCAGATAGTGCCGCCCCGAGCAACTGGACCAATCTCTTCAACGCTCGCCGTTTTGATCTCGTTCGCATGTGCACTGGGTTCATCGCTATTGATTTCGAGGTCTGAGTACCGCATCGCGGGTAGTTGGGCAGGTTCAAGGGAAAGCGCGTTGAGAACGCTTGCAGCACTTCAGATTATCAACGCTGCTGAGCTGGCCTATTCGCTGAAGTTTGCTGGGGAATTCCGCACGGAGGCGGAGCATGTGCTGCCTCGTGATGTGAATGGGACGGATCAGAATCGGGAGGGCCGGAAATGACAGCGTCTCGTTTCTCAATTGTCGTTTTATTTCTGCTCACGGGCTGCGGGGCGGATGAACCGGTCCATTCTGTTGATTGGTACAAAGCCCACAGTTCGGAAAGGGATATTCGTATATCGGAGTGCGAGCGACATGCCGGGACTATGGCTCTTACGCCGAACTGCGTTAATGCCAAGCAGGCCAGGAATGAGCAGCAGCTTGATCAGCGCGGCTATCGGAAGCGTGAAATGCTGAATCTGGAGGGGCAATGACCATGGAGTCCAATTTTTACGAATGGGTAGGTGGCTCAATCGACTCGGTGTTGAACGGCTACGTGCAACTCATGGCACATAGTGTCATTGATAATTCTTCGGGCTTGTTCGTTGCTGGCGGCGGCCTTTTCTTCATGATCCTGGGCCTTCTGTCAGTCGGTGGCTTCATCGAGCATCCTCTCCCGCATGTCTTCAAGCTCATGTTGAAATGGGTATTCATCGGCGCATTGGCACTCAATGCTGATACGTACCTTGGATGGGTCGTGGAAGCGATTCGCGGCCTGGAGGTTGGCTTGGCAGATGCGTTCTCGCCAAATGGCAAAGGTGTGGCTGCCACATCGGTGTATCAGGTGATTGATAGAGCCATGACCGATGGATTTGATATCGCTTCCGATCTGATTGCTCGCGCCGGACGTCGTGGCATGACCGAGGTAGGCATGATTCTTTATGACTGGCTTATCGCAGGAACGATGATCATCGCAACATTCCTGATTACGCTGCCCGCTGGAGCGATCATCATCACAGCCAAGGTGCTGTTGGCATTTCTGCTGGGGTGCGGCCCGCTATTCATCGCGCTACTGCTGTTCGGTCAGATGACCAGCAAATGGTTCGATCAATGGTTCGCCCAGGTGATGACCTACATTATCCAATGCGCCGCGATCATGTCAGTGCTTACGCTGGGAATGAAGTTCTTCTCGACAATGCTGGCTGATGTGAAGCCCACTGCTGGAAGCGGTCTAGCGACCGACATGCTGGAAATCCTCGCGTTGAGTGGGATCGTGCTCTACATGGTTTATCAGGCTTACTCATTGGGAGGTCAGCTTGCAGGTGGTCTGTCGTCCAGTGCAATCACATTGCGGCAGATGGCTCAGGCTGCGTTAAACCCAGCCAAGGCGGTCTTCAACACCGTTAACCCGATGTCAACGCGCCGAGACCTGCAGTCGGGCATGATGACCACTGCAAGAGGTTTGAATCATATGATCGCAGGGAACAGCGTTTGGAATCCCGCCTACCGGCAGCATGTCATGCAGAACTTGGGCAAGAACTGGGGTAGGGCGAGAGGAGGGAAGGTCGGCAGTTAAAGGTTTGTTGGTGCCGTGGAGCATGCTGCGCGCCCTGGCGGGCTTACCCAAAGGGGCTCTGCCCCTCTGGACTTCCCGCCCTCGCCGGTAGCAGGGGCCGCTGGGAAAGGCATCCAGCAGCCCCCGCATGTAGGATTGGAGGTGCGCAGCGTCAAGGGTTCGCTTCGCCGTCATCCTCACCCGGTCCCGTTTCACGGGCTGCGGCCTGCGGTGCCGCCCTTGACTCTTTAAAAATTTATTTGCGCTGAAATTGTCTTGTTTTGTTTCTGAGGTATGAGCCGCCTATGGATAATCTACCTGAAGTAAGAATATCAAATACCGAACGAATGCTTCGCAAGAAGGCAGTGAGTTATGCTCGAGCATCAATCCGACTCGAAGGATTCGTGTTGACTCTTGAGCAAGAGCGTCGTGCTCAGGCCTTTATCAATGGTGAGCTCACGCTGGTCGAGTTTACTAGTTCGGAAGAGAAGACCAATTTCGTATAGAAACTATATTAATTATTTGATGGTCGTATTTTTATAAATATGTGCATGGCGATTGCAATTGTGCTTGCCATGTTAATAGGACAGAATGATTCAAATGGCTTTGGGGCGGGAGCACGCGTCTTTAGCTTGACGCGTGCTTTTGCGGCCCATCACGCTGGTATGAACGCTTGCTGAGCTCCGGTAGTCAGAGCCTTTACGGCTGATTTTGGCAGAGCCTTAGAGGAGAGTGCGTCGTGCGAATCTAGAATTGCTTTAACTTGATTCGGTGTAACGTCGATGCCATGATCTTGGAACGTTCCTGCAATTGCATTAGGTCCATTTCCATGCTCATGCATTTCAAGAATGCGATTAATATTGCCACGATATTTCAAAGCTTTTCCGAAACTACCCATGTTAACTCCTCGTGCGCGTATTTATGAGCGGATTTGTGTTGTACTGGTGGCTCTGAATATAGTTGAGCGTTATTACTTTCCGTTCTTCCGATTTTTTTCAGAGCTCAGCAACTGGGTGACGCGGCCGGGGGTGACGCCTAAAGTTTCTGCGACTCGCGCCTGGGCACCGCGCGGGTTGATCTCGCTTTCGATTTTCACCAGCTCAGAGGCATACCTCGACTTTCCACTTGCAGTCATGCCATGGTAAGCGGCTCGGGCCTGCTGCTGGAGTTGTTGCTCTAAATTAGTTTGTCGATCACGTAATTCCTGGATGGACGCGGTGGTCATCTGGAAACCCTGAATCACGGTCGCCATAACCTGCTCGAGTGGATCAGGTTGGGAGTTTGTTGGTTTCTTGGTCATGCTGCCCGTCTCTGGTGTGTGTGACGCTAGCGTGCCAGCTCAACGCTCTGGTAGTCAACAAAAATGTTTAGCATGTCTAAATGTTTTTGTTTATAGAAAGCTGGTATGCCTTTTCGATGCTGTAGTAGAGCGAACAGAAGGTTTTCCGGTCAGTCATCATCCTTAGGTATGCTCCATTGATACTTGTCTAGAGGGCGGAGCAGTGTGTGTTAGCTGACTGCTGGGTCAAGGGCATCACCGCAAGCCGCAGCGGAGCGCAGCCCGGAGGGCGAGCACCGAACGGGTGAGGATGATGGGCGTAGCCGTACCCTTGATGCAGCTGTAAGCGACCAAGCCTAGCGACAGGGGGAGGAACAAGGCGAAGCCGCCGGACCTGCCCCTGCCGCCCGTCCGGCAAGGATAGGACGCGGGATGCAACCGAAGGGGTTGCCCAAGCGAAGCGCGGAGTGTTCGGAACCATGATGTTCTCATTGGTTAGGACGGTTTCGCTGCAGCTTGGCGAGGAACTTGTTTCCAATCTCACTATTGATTTCGAGCACTTGCGCGTTCTGGCGTTCTTGGGCAGGCATCGCGGATTTTCGTTTTCTGTCCCTGGCGATTTCGAGTCCCAGGTTTGCTCTGAACTGCCCCGCCCGGTACTTCATCGCGACTCCTGAAAGCCAATACTCGGGAGCTTTCCTGATGAGGCCGTTGGCCATAGCTCCTGCCAGTTCATCGAGGAGCATTTGCGCATCATCAAGCGAAATGCCCTGGAGTATCCGATCAACCGAGCTTTTCGAGTGCATAGACAACCCACCGGGATAGGCCAACTGCGAGACGTTTCCTAGCGCTTCCCGTAGTGGTGTCTTTGATTTTGTTTTCTTTGGTAGTTCTTGGCCCGTCACCTTATCGACAGTGGGTGGTGACCCTATGCTGCCACTCCCCCCTGCCACATTGATGTCATGGGGGGGTGACACAGCTGTGTCGTTCTCTATCATGTTGACTGTGTAGAAATTGCTCGTTTGTGAGCCGTCGCTCCTGAAGCGCGGAGTGGAAGTGACGTATCCGGTACTGCACAATTTTTTAAGAATTCTCTGAATGGTGCGCGTGGATACCCCGCATTTATTGGCCAGGTGCTTTACACTTGCAAAGCAAGGCTCGTTCGGGTTTTCGCACTTTGCGATGTATACCAATATCAGCTTTTCCTGCGCAGGCAGATTCTGGTTGTACACCCAGTCAATTGTGCTGTAGCTCATAGTTAAGCTCGCAAAGCAGGTGCGTCGAGAGATAGTGCTTGGTTGACTTGTAGCGTGCGGAAGTACACTCGACGCCCCACGCGGACTACGGCAGGCTTCAGCTTTCGTGAAAGCTCTGAATCGCTGTACATGGCGACTCTGAAGCCATCTGGTGATCTGTCCAACAGGCTTGCAACCTGTGCCATGCTCATCAAAGGGCCGAATCGGTCTAGAAGGTACTCTTCAGCAGTCATGGACTTTCTCCTTGCTTACGTTGAATTACGTATCTTTGTAAGTTCGGAGTGAAGCTATCAATTAAGTTTGGTGACAGTAAAGACTGTGGATGGTCGTTGAGTTGTCACCAAACCTCGTTATAAGACCTGCTGGAAAAAGTTTTGAAAACACGTTGACAACAACGTGGCAACAGAAAGAAAACAATAGGAAAACAAAAAAGGCGGTTATTTAGTTCCTAGTCTATCGAGCTTGTGAACTAAATCTTCAGCCCGCAGATGAGTGTAACGCTTGAGCATCTGCATCGATTTATGCCCGCTGATTGCCGAGACTTCTTGATCGGAAAGACCGCCCTCAACCAGTCTACTCACGGCTTCGTGCCGCAGATCGTGAAAACGGAAGTCCGGCACGCCAGCCTTTTTCTTGATGGCGCCCCAGATCTTGGTGAACGCATAGGGGCGACGCTTTCCATCACGCCCTGGCTCACCGAAAAAAACCAGATCGCAGTCAATTGGTCGCACGGGATTCGCCAAGGCTGCGCGGAAAACCTCGGTAGCGAGTTTCGTCAACGGAACGGTGCGGGCACTGTCATTTTTTGTATCCGACAGCCGGACGATCCGTTTTTGGACATCCACCTGTGATCGCCGCAGGCCTGCGATCTCTGATGCGCGCATACCCGTTGCCAAGGCTATCTGGACGATCCAGCCCAGCATTGGATTGCTGTGCTTGCCCACAGCGGCCATAAGACGCTTTTCTTCATCAGCCATCAGGCGCCTGTTACGACCTTCACCGGGGCTCGGTTTTCGAATGTTGAGCACGGGGTTAAAGGTGAGTCCAAGTCCCCACTCCTGAATTGCGACTGTGAACAGGTGGCTGAGTAGGGCAAGCTCCAGCCGCACAGTGTTGTTGCTCGTGGGTTGGCCGCGGTTGGTCAGCGAGCCCAGGCGTGTATCGCGATAGTTGGCGATTACCTCGGATGACAGAGCTGCGAGCGAGTATTTTCCCAGGTGCTGAATCAGCTGCTGAGCCTTGGTTGCCTCAGCTTTCTGCGTGGTGGGTTTTTTGGTGGGGCTGACTTCGCGCAGATATCGCTGCAGTGCGTTTTCGAGTGTCAGTCGCTCGGAACCGCTGCGTTGGATATACACACCCCGCACCATTTCATCTTCGGTGCGTCGTGACCAATCCTCGGCGTCACGTTTGGTGCGGAAGGTTTTGGCGTTGGTCGGCCATCCGGTCTTGCGGATGACGGCCTTCCAGGTGCCGGCAGGGGTTTTGACGATTGTGGCCATCTGAAGGACTCCAAAGGCGTGCAAGCGAAGCCGCACTGTACCTAATCTGTACCTTTAGACCATAGGACTGTATCTGAGGTGGTTCCGCCAAAAACACGAAAGCCGCGCAGTGCGCGGCTTTGAGTATGGTGGGCCCACACGGACTCGAACCGTGGACCAAAGGATTATGAGTCCTCTGCTCTAACCAACTGAGCTATAGGCCCTCAGTAGGAGGCGCGATTATAACGAGGGTTTCGCACCTGTGCCATCCGAAAGATCCGTTAGTGCTATACGAAGAAACCGCGCAGCGAATTCCTCCGGCAGCAAGGGCAGGCTGACGATGTAGCCTTGGATCTGCTCGCAGCCTTCGGTAGCCAGAAAACGCTGCTGGGCCTGGTTCTCGACGCCTTCGGCAATGATGGTCAGTTGCATGCTGCGGCCAAGCGCAATGATGGCGCGTGCGATAGCGGCATCGTGGGGGTCATCGGGCAAGCCGCGGATGAAGGATTTGTCGATCTTGAGGATGTCCAGCGGCAGCCGCTTGAGGTAGCTCAGCGACGAATAACCGGTGCCGAAATCGTCGATCGCCAGTTGCACGCCCAATTTCTTCAACTGGTGCAGCACCGCCAGGGCTTCTTCGGCCTGGCTCATGATGAAGTTCTCGGTGATCTCCAGCTGCAGGTCGCCGGCCTTGAGTTGGTGTTGCCTGAGCAGTACCTCGATGCGCCGTGCGAGGTTGGGTTGGCGCAGTTGCGCGCCGGCCAGGTTGATCGACAGCGGACCAAAGGGTTCGTACCGCTGTTTCCAGGCCTGCATCTGACGGCAGGCCTGTTCCAGTACCCACTCACCCAGTTGCAGGATGGTGCCGTTTTCCTCTGCCAGATGAATGAAATGCTCCGGTGGCACTTCGCCAAACGTCGGGTGGCTCCAGCGGATCAAGGCCTCGGCACCGACCAGGGTCTGGGTTTGCAGGCTGAGCTTGGGCTGGAAGCACAGGCTCATCTCGTTGCGTTCGATGGCCCGGCGCAGTTCGTGCTCCAAGGCGACACGCTCACTGGCCTGGGCGGTCAGGTCGCGGGTATAGACTTCCACCCGGTTGCGCCCCTTGGCCTTAGAGCGGTACATGGCGGCATCGGCGTTGCGGATGAGCGTGGCGACATCGCTGCCGTCGTGTGGGTAGAGGCTTATGCCAATGCTGGCGCTGGTGAAGAACTCATGCTCGCCGGCCTGGAAGGGGGCGTTGAAACACGCCAGCAGCTTATTGGCGATGGTGCTCGCGTCACTGGGCTTGTGCAGGCCGGGCAGCAGGATGATGAACTCGTCGCCCCCCAAGCGCGCCACGGTGTCCACATCGCGCACCTGCTCTTTGAGACGCTGCGCGATGCCCTTGAGTAGTAAATCGCCTACCGGATGGCCGAGGCTGTCGTTGATATGCTTGAAACGGTCCAGGTCCAGGAACAGCACGGCGCCCTGGCGGTTGGACAGTTGTCCACAGGTCAGCACGGCCTGGAGGCGGTTTTCGAACAGGGAACGGTTGGGCAGGCCAGTGAGAGGGTCGTGATGTGCCTGGTAGTCCAGTTCGGCCTGGGCATGCTTGATGCTGGAGATGTCGGCGAACACCGCCACGAAGTGCGTGATCTCGCGCTCGGCATTGCGCACGGCACTGATGGTCAGCCAGCTGGGGTACAGCTCGCCGTTCTTGCGTTTATTGTAGATCTCGCCCTGCCAGTGCCCTTCATCGGTCAGTTGATGCCACAAGGCAGCGTAGAAGGCGCTGTCATGCTGGCCCGAGGCGAGCAGGCGAGGGGTTTGGCCCAGCGCTTCGATCTCGCTGTACCCGGTGATTTCGCTGAAAGCACGGTTCACCGCACTGATGCGCTGGTCGATGTCGGTAATCAACACGCCCTCGGCGGTGTTTTCGAACACCGTGGCGGCCAGTTGCAGTTTTTCCTGCATCAGGTGGCGTTCGGTGATGTCCCGGGCGATGGTCAACATGCAGTCGGTGCCGGCGATTGGCAGCGGGCGCGCAGACAATTCGCATAGGCGAATCTGCCCGTCGCTACGGCGGATATGGCAGGTGAAGTCGCGTACGAAGCCCTCTCGGTTGAGCTGGTCGAGCAGGCGCTTGCGTTCGTTGAGATCTACCCAGATGCCAAGGTCGAGCGACGTCTGGTCCAGGGTGGGGTGCAGGGCGTAGCCGGTAAGGCGGCAAAACCCGTCGTTGACCTCCAGCAGCAAGCCATCGTGCTGACGGGACAGCAACAGGCCATCTGGGGAGGCATGAAACGCCTTGGCGAACTTTTCCTCGGAAATCTGCAGTTGCTGCTGGGTTTCCTTGAGCTGGCTAATGTCGCGTACGGCGACCACCAGCGCAGGCGTGCCGTCGAGTTCAAAGGTTTCAGCGGACGTAAGCCCTGTGAACAACTGGCCGTTGCTGCGCCTGAAACTCATTTCCAGGTTGCGGATGCCGCCCAGGTGCAGGCGCTCCAGTAAGCGAGGCCCTGAACCCTCGACTGCCCATAGATTGAGCTCGGTCGCCGTCCGGCCGATGACCTGACCAGGCGTCAGGCCTATCTGCTCTTCGAACGCTTCGTTGACCTCCAGCAGGCAGCCGTCGCTGTGGCGAGCGATCAGTAAGATGTCCGGGCACTGCTGGAACACCGAAGCAAACTTCTGCTCGGACAGACGCAGTGCGTCTTCGGTGCGCTTGGTTTCGCTGATATCGATCATCAGGCCGCGCATGACGGGCTGGTAGCCATGCTTGATCATGCTGACGATGTTGCGTACCCACAACGCTTGGCCATCGGCACGAATTACCCGGTAATCCAGGCTGTGGTCGCGCCCGGCAGCAGTTTCGCTTTCGCAGTAGGCCTGGGCCCATAGCGCATCGTCAGGGTGCACGATGCTGCGCCAGAAGCCAGGCTTTAGCCAGTTGCTCAACGGGTAGCCGAGCAGGTCCTCGGCATGGGGCGATACATAGCTGTACGTGAAATCGTTTACGTCCGCTTCCCAGGCGATGGCTGAAAGGCTCTCGACCAGGCCACGGTAATGGTATTCGCTGCTGCGCAGCTCCTGCTCCAATGCGATGCGCCGGGAGATTTCGGAACTCAGGCGCCGGTTGATACGCATGACCGTGGCCAGCACCAGTACCAGCAACAATACGGTGGGCACGCCATACACCACCAGATCGGACCAGAACATGCGCGCAGTGCCGTGTTGTGCGGAGGCTTGCGGGGGGGCGGGTTGCGCCGCGGTCTGGCCAGGTACCGCTACGGCAACGTACTCGGCGATCGGATCTGGTTGTTGCACTTGCGCAACGCCCGTCGTGGTCCACAGGCTCAGGGCCACCAGCAGGATGGCCGGCATCAGGGGCATAGCGGCCTCTCGCATTCAAATGGACTGAGTCGAGTGTAGACGGCCAATTAGCTCTGGGATGGGTGTCAGGGAGATTTTTTCAGGCTTAACAGGGCCTTGGAGACGGATGGCCAGCGGTATACGAAGCCCAGAAAAAACCCCGGCCTGGGCCGGGGTTGGTCATCACTCGTCGAGGAAGGAGCGCAAGTGCTCGCTTCGAGTCGGGTGCCGCAGCTTTCGCAACGCCTTCGCCTCGATCTGACGGATCCGCTCGCGGGTCACGTCGAACTGCTTGCCCACTTCTTCAAGGGTGTGATCGGTGTTCATGTCGATGCCGAAACGCATGCGCAGCACCTTGGCTTCACGTGCAGTGAGGCCCGACAACACATCGCGGGTCGCTTCCTTGAGGCTTTCGACCGTGGCCACATCGATCGGGGACTGCATGGTCGAGTCCTCGATGAAGTCACCCAAGTGCGAATCTTCATCGTCACCGATCGGGGTTTCCATGGAGATCGGCTCTTTGGCGATCTTCAGTACCTTGCGGATCTTGTCCTCAGGCATCTCCATGCGCTCGCCCAACTCTTCCGGAGTCGGCTCACGACCCATTTCCTGCAGCATCTGCCGGGAAATGCGGTTGAGCTTGTTGATCGTTTCGATCATGTGCACCGGAATACGAATGGTGCGTGCCTGGTCGGCGATGGAGCGGGTGATCGCCTGACGAATCCACCAGGTGGCATAGGTCGAGAACTTGTAACCGCGACGGTATTCGAACTTGTCCACAGCCTTCATCAAGCCGATGTTGCCTTCCTGGATCAGGTCCAGGAACTGCAAGCCACGGTTGGTGTACTTCTTGGCGATCGAGATCACCAGACGCAGGTTGGCCTCGACCATTTCTTTCTTGGCGCGGCGAGCCTTGGCTTCGCCAATCGACATGCGACGGTTGATTTCCTTGATCTCGGAAACGGTCAGGCCGGTTTCGGTCTCAAGGTCGATCAGTTTCTGTTGGCACGCAACAATGGCTGCGTCCTTTTCACCCAGGGCCGCAGCCCATTTGGTGTTGCGCTTGGCAAGGTCACCGCTCCATGTCTGGTCGGTTTCGTTGCTGGGGAACATGCGCAGGAAGTCGGCACGCGGCATACGGGCATCGCGCACGCACAGCTGCATGATGGCGCGTTCTTGCTGACGCAGGCGGCTCAGTGCGCTGCGAACACGCTCGACCAGCACTTCGAACTGCTTTGGGACCAGCTTGATCGGCATGAACAGATCGGCCAGTGCCTGCAGGGCAGCAATGCTTTCCTTGTGATCACGGCCGTTCTTCTTCAGGACCTTGTTGGTGGCCTGAAGCTGATCGGAGACCGCGCCGAAGCGTTGAGCTGCAACGACAGGGTCCGGACCGCTTTCGGTCTCTTCCTCGTCGTCACTGTCAGACTCTTCTTCCTCGTCCTCGGACTCTTCCTTCGCAGCGGCAGTCTTGGCGCCTGGAATCGGCACTTCATCTGTCGGTGCCGCGATGTTGTCATCGGGATCGATGTAACCACTGAGGACGTCCGATAGGCGGCCACCTTCGGTGGTGACGCGGTCGTACTCGCCGAGAATGTAATCCACAGTGCCCGGGAAGTGGGCGATGGCGCCCATGACTTCACGAATGCCTTCTTCGATCCGCTTGGCGATTTCGATCTCGCCTTCACGGGTCAGCAGCTCGACAGTACCCATTTCACGCATGTACATGCGTACCGGGTCGGTCGTGCGGCCGATATCGGTCTCAACTGCCGCCAACGCAGCAGCGGCTTCTTCGGCCGCGGCTTCGTCGGTGTCGGCTTCCGCCAACAGAAGGGCATCCGCATCCGGAGCACTCTCGAATACGTTGATCCCCATGTCGTTGATCATGCGGATGATGTCTTCCACCTGTTCAGGATCTGAAATATCCTCAGGCAGGTGGTCGTTGACCTCCGCGTAAGTCAGGTAGCCCTGCTCACGACCGCGGGTGATCAACTCTTTGATACGAGACTGCTGTTGCGCTTTTCCGGACATAACACCCTATCCACTGAAGGTCTTGGCGGGCAAAAAACAAGCCGAGGATTATACCCGAGCATGGACCTCACGCGCCAGATGAGGTCGGGTTTTGTGCGGGAACATTCCGGCTCAACAAGGCGAGAAGCTGGGTTTTTTCCTCGCTGGTCAATTCGCTTTGACGGGATTTCCTGAGCAGTTGTTCCAGACTTCGCTCACGTTGGCGAGCGGACAAGCTAGTAATGGTGTCGAAAAACTGTTGTTCAAGGTTGTCGGCCACGATCAGCCATTCCTTCTCCGCCAACGCCCGCAGCAGGCGACCTTGTTCGGTGCCATGCCAGCGTGCGATCAACTGCATTGAGCTTAGCCCAGGATTTTTCTGTGCAGCTTCGATCAATGCCACCAGCAGTTGGCTGTAGAGCTGTTCTTCGTCGGCAAAATGGCTGGCGTCTTCCACCTTGCCGGCCAGGAGCGGGTGATGCAACAGCGTGCGCAGCGCCGCCAGCGTAGGCGGTTCGACCGGTGCCGGCACGCGGGGCGGGGGCTGGTCACGCTGCCACGGCTTGCCGCCCTTGCGATGCTTGTCCCAGGGTTTGTCGCTCCAGGCTTTCTTGCCGCCGGCCTTTTTGGGCGTCCAGGCCTGTTCCTGATGAGCGCCAGCATAATCGGGCTGCGGCATGTCCGCGTAATCAGGCGTGTAGCTGACCATGGCATCGTAGTCATAGCCTGGGTCGTAATCTGCGCTGGGCGCCGCGGGGGCCTGTTGCGCCAGTTGCTCAACCTGCTGCGGATCGAGCCCGGTGATTTCCCGCAAGCGGTTGCGCATCAGTTGACGCAGGTTGGCGCCCGGGATTTTTTCGATCAACGGTGCAGCCAGGGTGGCCATGTGCGCCTTGCCTTCGAGCGAGCGAGGGTCTGCCTCGGTGCTCAGCTGCTCGAAGAAGTAATCGGCCAGTGGTTGCGCGTGCTGGTTGATGCGGGCCATGAAGGCGTCGGTGCCTTCGGCGCGGACCAGGCTGTCTGGGTCTTCGCCTTCAGGCAGGAACAGAAAACGCGCGCGACGGCCGTCCTGCAGGTTCGACAGGACGGACTCCAGCGCTCGCCAGGCCGCCTTGCGCCCGGCCTGGTCGCCGTCGAAGCAGAACAGTACGCTCGGTACCATGCGAAACAGGCGCTTGAGGTGCTCTTCGCTGGTGGCGGTGCCCAGGGTGGCCACGGCGTTGCGCAAGCCTTGCTGGGCCAGGGCAATCACGTCCATGTAGCCCTCGACCACGATGATTTCGTCGAGGTTGCGGTTGTGCTTGCGGGCCTCGTACAGCCCGTACAGCTCCTGGCCCTTGTGGAACACAGGCGTTTCGGGAGAGTTCAGGTACTTGGGCTTGTCGTCACCTAGCACCCTGCCGCCGAAGGCGATAATGCGGCCACGGCTGTCGCGAATCGGAAACATCACCCGATCGCGGAAGCGGTCGTAGCGTTTGCCGGTTTCGGCATTCTCGATCAGCAGGCCGGCATCGATCATGACCTTCTGCTGTAGCGTGTCGGCACCCAGGTGCTTGAGCAGGTTGTCCCAGCCAGGCGGCGCGAAACCCAGGCCGAAGTCGCGCGCCACTTCGCCGGATAAACCGCGGCCTTTCAGGTACTCCACCGCTGCCTTGCGGGTCGGGTGACTGCGCAGGGCTTGGCGGTAGAACTCCGAGGCGGCGTCCAGCAGCGGGTACAACGGTGAGTCGGTCGGCTGGCGCGGTTTCTGGTCGCGCCGGCCTTGCTCGCGCGGGACCTCCATGCCTGCCGCTCGTGCCAGTTCCTCGACGGCCTGGGGGAAATCCAGGTTGTCGTGGTCCATGACGAAGCCAAGGGCGTTGCCGCCGGCGCCGCAACCAAAGCAGTAATAGAACTGCTTGTCGGGGCTCACGGTGAAGGAGGGGGTCTTTTCCTTGTGGAACGGGCAACAGGCAGAATAATTCTTGCCGGTTTTTTTCAGTTGGACACGGGAGCTGACCACGTCGACGATGTCGAGGCGGTTGATGAGGTCGTCGATGAAACTCTGGGGAATCAGCCCGGCCATGGCAGTCTCGTCAATCTGGCAACTGGCAAGTCTAATCGCTCACGCGCCGAATGCAGCGGGTGATGCTTGAAGCTATGCGGGGAATAAGTGCCCGTCGCCGGCCCATGAGGCCCGTCAGTCGGACGTGCACGCCTGGCCTACAACACAATGACCAGTTCTGACGTTTCAGGCAGGTTGCCCGCATGCACGGTGCTTGAACATGTGCATGGAGCCTTGAGCAAGCTGCTCAGGTTTGAAACGACCACTGCCATCGCCCGGTGGTTAACCGGGCAGGGCAGAAGCTTTGCGATGAACGTCTGTATTAGTACAGACGAACGGCGCGGCGCTGTTCGCGCTGAACTTTCTTGGCGTGACGTTTGACAGCGGCAGCTGCCTTACGCTTACGCTCTGCGGTCGGCTTCTCGTAAAACTCGCGGCTACGAACTTCAGCCAGTACACCGGCTTTTTCGCAGGAGCGCTTGAAACGACGCAGAGCTACGTCGAAGGGTTCGTTCTCTTTAACTTTGACGGCTGGCATCCAGGGCTACCTTAATTCATTACCGGGGTAGACGCGCTCCTGGCAAAACAAAGGTGTGCTGGAGAACGTCGGTTTTCAAGGGTTGCGGATGTTAACCCTTAGCAAGCCGGAATGCAAAGCCTCTGATCGAAAACCGCTGGTCGGCACCTTGCACGGGGACTATCATGCGCGCCTTCGAATTCAGCCCCCACAAGGGACGAGCCCATGCTAGTACTGGGATTGGAAACATCCTGCGACGAAACCGGCGTCGCATTATACGACAGTGAACGGGGCCTGCTGGCCGATGCGCTGTTCAGTCAGATCGACCTGCACCGCGTGTTTGGCGGCGTGGTGCCCGAACTCGCGTCGCGCGACCACGTCAAGCGCATGCTGCCGCTGATTCGCCAAGTGCTGGACGAAGCGGGTTGCGTGGCCACCGAAATCGACGCCATCGCCTATACCGCAGGCCCTGGGCTGGTCGGCGCACTCCTGGTCGGTGCCTCCTGCGCCCAGGCCCTGGCCTTTGCCTGGGACATTCCGGCCATCGGTGTACACCACATGGAAGGCCACTTGCTGGCGCCCATGCTGGAAGAAAACCCGCCGGCGTTTCCGTTCGTCGCCTTGTTGGTTTCCGGCGGTCATACCCAGCTGGTGCGCGTCGATGGCATTGGTCAGTACGAATTGCTGGGCGAGAGCCTGGACGATGCGGCCGGCGAGGCGTTCGACAAGACCGCCAAGCTCATCGGCCTGAACTACCCTGGTGGGCCGGAAATTGCCCGGCTTGCCGAGCGCGGCACACCGGGGCGGTTCGTGTTTCCTCGGCCGATGACCGATCGGCCAGGCCTGGCAATGAGCTTCAGTGGCCTGAAAACCTTCGCCCTCAATACCTGGCAGCAGTGCCGGGAGGCTGGTGACGACAACGAACAAACCCGTTGCGACGTGTCCCTGGCGTTCCAGCAGGCGGTGGTGGAGACTTTGACCATCAAGTGCAAGCGGGCACTCAAGCAGACGGGCCTCAAGCGGTTGGTCATTGCCGGGGGGGTCAGCGCCAACAAGGCCCTGCGCGCTTCGCTGGAAGACATGCTCGGCAACCTCAAGGGCAATGTCTATTACGCCCGTCCGCAGTTCTGCACCGACAATGGGGCCATGATCGCCTATGCCGGCTGCCAGCGGCTGCTGGCGGGGCAGCAGCAAGACCTGGCGATCAGCGTGCAGGCGCGCTGGCCGATGGAGCAGTTGCCTCCCCTGTAGGGTCAGAAGTGCCGCTCGCGGCCTGCAAACAGGTCACGCAGGTTACTGCGATGGCGCCATACGATCAGGACGGTCAGTACCGTCATCGGCAGCAGGGCCTCGGGCTGGCGCCAGGCCAGCAATGGCAGGGTCAGCGGTGTAGCGATCAGCGCAGCCAGGGAGCTGGTACGGGTGAGGTACAGGGTCAGCACCCAGGCAACGATGGCCAGCAATGCGGCAGGCAAGTACAGGCCGACCAGCATGCCAGCCGCGGTCGCCACGCCCTTGCCACCGCGAAAGCGAAAGTACACGGGGAACAGGTGGCCCAGCACTGCACAGATACCGATCCAGGCCTGCGCGTGCAGGTCCAGCCCGGCAAGGCGGGCGAGCATTACCGGCAACAGCCCCTTGCACAGGTCGCCAAGCAGGGTCAGGATCGCCATCTTGCGCCCTGCCAGGCGCAGCATGTTGGTAGCGCCGGCATTGCCCGAACCACTGCAACGCGGGTCCGGGCTGCCCGCAAGGCGGCTCAGGACAATGGCGAAGGACAGCGAGCCGAGCAGGTAGGCGAGCAGCGCCAGTAACCAAAACATGCTAACTATTCCGGGCGAGGACGCCCTGATTCTAACGGCGCCAGTCGCCCTTGTCGTGCTGTGGAGAGAAGTGCTTGGACAGAGTGTTCATCGAAGGCCTGGAAGTCGATACCGTGATCGGTGCCTATGACTGGGAGCGGGATATTCGCCAGTGCCTGCGTCTTGACCTGAGCTTGGCCTGGGATAACAGGCCTGCGGCCGCAGGCGACGACCTCGCCCTGGCGCTCGATTACGCGAGCGTTTCGACGCGCATCCAGGGGTTTGCCGAGCAGGCACGCTTCGAGTTGGTCGAAACCTTCGCCGAGCGCCTGGTTGCCGTGTTGATGGACGAGTTCGGCATCCCCTGGGTGCGCTTGAAGCTCACCAAGCCGGGCGCAGTGCCGGCAGCGCGCGGTGGTGTTGGCGTGGAGATCGAGCGCGGATGTCTCTGAGCACGGTATACCTGGGCCTTGGCAGCAACGTCGATCGGCATACCCACCTGTGTGCCGGTCTCGATGCGCTGGCGGCCATTCTGACCGACATGCGTTGCTCGCCCGCGTTCGAAAGCCAGGCGGTGGGCATCAAGAGCGGGCCGTTCATCAATTTTGTGGTGACCGGACAGACGACGCTACCGTTGATCGAACTGGACCGGCGGCTGAAATTCATCGAGGCCGACAATGGCCGGTATGCCCCTGATCGACTCGGCCTGCCGCTGGATATCGACGTGCTGATGTATGACGACCTGCATGGCACTTTCGACGGGCTGGTGCTGCCCCGGGCTGAGATTCTGAAAAATGCCTTCGTGCTGTGGCCGTTGTCGCTACTGGCGCCTGATCTGGTGCACCCGGGTGTAGGCAAAACCATGGCGCAGGTGTGGCAAGAGTCGCAGATCGATCAGGTCCTGGCGCCCGTCGCCTTCGAGTGGCGCGGGTTGCAACTGACGCCTGCCTGAGACTCATACCGTCGCACACAATGCCCAGCATGCCGGCCATCAGCTGCTGCTGGGGTTGTCGCGCAGGTCGAGCGCGAGCTGCGCGACATTGTAGCTAGCTGCCCTTGTAGGCATCGAGCGTCTGCAAGCGCTCATTTTTCAAGGCCTCACCCAGCGCCTGGCCGGTGAAACCAGCCTGAACCAGCGGCTTTACATCCACGGCCCGGGCAGCGGCCATAGCCCCTTGCAGGTAGTCTGCCTGCCGGTAGTCTGTCTGTCCGTTGCCCTGCGCGATCGCTCGACAGGCTGCTAGAAAGTCCTCGAAACGCTGCGGCCTGCGGTAAACGTCGAACGTTTGCAACAGATCCAACAGCGTCTGGGCAGGCAGCTCTAAGGCCTTGTTGGCCTGCTCCAGGCACTGGCTGGTCAGCATCGACAGATCCTGGCACTCCCGCGGGGTCTTCAGGCGCTGATTGAGCGCCTTGATCGACGCGGTTGGTAAAGGATGCAGCAGACAGGCCCAGCGTACGGGCAACGCAAGCTGATGCCGGGCTGCCTGTTCCAGTGCGACCAGGGTCTGGGGATGAGGCTCCAGTTCCGGCAGCAGCACGTGCAGGGCATTGCATGCTCGCAGGACTTCGAAGAACACCTTGGGGTGCGCCTCCATCAATGCCCGCTCGATTTCCTTCCAGGTGCGTTCTGCCGTTAACGCCAGCAGTTCACCCGAAGCGCTGATGTGCTGCATCAAGCCCAGCGTGTCGTCGGCCACTTTGAAGCCCAACGGCGCATAACGCGCTGCAAAACGAGCGACGCGCAGCACACGCAGTGGATCTTCGGCAAACGCGGGCGAAACGTGGCGAAGCAGGCGCCGATCAAGGTCGGCCTTGCCCTGATAAGGGTCGTAGAGGGTGCCGTCCGCGTCCTCCGCCATCGCGTTAATGGTCAGGTCGCGGCGTATCAGGTCTTGCTCGAGCGTGACGTCCGGGCTTGCGTGAAAGGTGAACCCGCCGTAGCCCCTGCCGCTCTTTCGCTCGGTACGGGCCAACGCATATTCCTGGCCGGTCTTGGGATGCAGAAACACCGGAAAGTCTGCGCCAACCGGGCGGAACCCTTTGGCAAGCATGTCTTCAACCGTGGCGCCTACCACGAGCCAGTCGATATCGGTGACCGGGCGGCCGAGTAGGCGGTCGCGTACTGCGCCCCCCACTTTGTAAATGTGCATAAGTAACTCCCCCTGATTGCCGACAGCATAACCTGCCGACCGCCAGGGGGCGCATCACAGGTGGTGAATGACCGCCATGTCCAGGCGCCCGTAGTCAGAACCTTCGCCGTGCTCGCCACGAGGGGGCATGTGATGGGTTTTCATCACCTGGTCGCCTTGCACGGTTTCCAGGTGAATATCGAACCCCCACAACCGATGCAGGTGCTTGAGTACCTCTTCGGTCGAATCCCCCAAGGGCTTGCGGTTGTGTTGCTGGTGCCGAAGCGTCAGCGACCGATCTCCGCGACGATCGACGCTCCATATCTGAACGTTCGGCTCGCGATTGCCGAGGTTATATTGGGCGGCCAATTGTTCGCGGATGGTGCGATAGCCTGCATCGTCGTGGATGGCAGGCACGTACAGTTCGTCCCGCTGGTCATCGTCCAGGATGCTGAACAGTTTCAGATCACGCATCACCTTGGGCGATAAGTATTGAAGGATGAAGCTTTCGTCCTTGAAGCTGCTCATGGCGAACTTGAGGGTTGAAAGCCAATCGCTGCCGGCAATGTCCGGAAACCAGTGGCGATCTTCCTCGGTGGGTGCCTCACACATGCGCCGAATGTCGGTATACATGGCAAAGCCCAACGCGTAAGGGTTGATGCCGTTGTAATAGGGGCTATCGAAACCAGGCTGGAAGACCACGCTGGTATGGGACTGAAGGAACTCCATCATGAAGCCTTCGGTGATCAGTCCCTCGTCATACAGATCGTTCATCAGCGTGTAGTGCCAGAAGGTCGCCCAGCCTTCGTTCATCACCTGTGTCTGGCGCTGTGGATAGAAATACTGGGCGATCTTGCGCACGATCCGCACCACCTCGCGCTGCCAGGGTTCGAGTAGCGGTGCGTTCTTCTCGATGAAGTAGAGGATGTTTTCCTGAGGTTCGGCGGGGAAGCGCACGTCGTCCCGTTCACTGGTCTTGTCGGCACTTTTGGGAATGGTGCGCCACAGGTCGTTGATCTGCCGTTGGAGGTGTTCCTCCCGATCCTTCTGCCGGCGACGCTCTTCTTCGGCAGAAATGGGATAGGGGCGCTTGTAGCGGTCCACCCCGTAATTCATCAGGGCGTGGCAAGAGTCGATGAGGTCTTCCACCGCATCGATCCCGTGACGCTCCTCGCACTGGGCGATGTACTGCTTGGCAAAGACCAGGTAATCGATGATCGAGCTGGCATCGGTCCAGGTGCGGAACAGGTAGTTGCCCTTGAAGAAACTGTTGTGCCCATAGCACGCATGAGCGATCACTAGGGCCTGCATGCACATGGTGTTCTCTTCCATGAGATAGGCGATGCAGGGGTCGGAGTTGATGACGATTTCGTAAGCAAGCCCCATTTGCCCGCGGCTGTAGGATTTCTCGGTACTGAGGAATTGCTTGCCGTAGGACCAGTGGTGATAACCCAGCGGCATGCCGACCGAAGCGTAGGCGTCCATCATCTGCTCGGCGGTGATTACCTCGATCTGATTGGGGTAGGTGTCCAAGGCGTAACGTTCGGCCAGGCGGCCGATTTCCCGGTCATAGGTTCGGATCAGGTCGAACGTCCACTCTGAGCCGGTGGAGATGGGCTGGCGTCTCTGTGCTCTGGCGGTCATGTGGCTAACCTGCGCTGGAAGAGTTCACGGAAGACCGGGTAGATATCGCCGGCCGATACCAATTGCTGTTGCGCGAACGTATCGGGGAAGGCATCGCCGATACGTTCGTACTCGTACCAGAGCGCCTGATGTTCACGTGGGGTGATTTCCACGTAAGTGTAGTACTGAACGTGCGGCATGATCTGCCGGGTGAGGATGTCGCGGCAGATCGGTGAGTCGTCGTTCCAGTTATCGCCATCCGACGCCTGGGCCGCGTAGATGTTCCAGTCACTTGCTGGGTAGCGTTCGGCCATGATTTCCTGCATCAGCTTCAAGGCACTGGAGACGATGGTGCCGCCGGTTTCGCGACTGTAGAAGAACTCTTCTTCATCCACCTCGCGCGCGCTGGTGTGGTGCCGTATGAACACGACTTCGATCCGGTCGTAGTTACGCTTGAGGAACAAATACAGCAGGATGAAGAAGCGCTTGGCGATGTCCTTGGTGGCCTGGGTCATCGAGCCCGAAACGTCCATCAGGCAGAACATGACAGCCTTGGAACTGGGGTTCGGTTGCTTCACCAGCAGGTTGTATTTGAGGTCGAAGGTGTCGAGGAAGGGCAGCCGATTGATACGCGCCTTCAACCGCTCGATCTCCTGCTCGGTTTCCTGGATGTCCGTAAAGTTGTCAGGCTCCTCGACGCGCAGGCGGGCAAGCTCTTTCTGGGCTTCGCGAAGCAGGGCGCGGCTACTGCCGGTCAATGCGATGCGCCGAGCATGGGCCGAGCGCAGTGTGCGTACGATATTGATACGTGACGGGTTGCCCTCGCTTGCGATACCGGCGCGCACGTTCTTGAACGTGTCTGCACCCGTCAGGTGACGCTTGACCAGGTTGGGCAACTCCAGGTCCTCGAACATGAACTCCAGGAACTCCTCCTGGGTGATCTGGAAAACGAAGTCGTCCATGCCGTCACCGGCATTGCCGGCCTTGCCACGGCCACTGCCGCCGCCACCACCCTGCGGACGGGGGATATGCTCACCTGCGGTGAATTCCTTGTTGCCCGGGTGTACGACGGTCTGCTTGCCGCCACGGCCATGGTGCAGCACTGGCTCGTCGATATCACGGCCTGGGATGCTGATCTGCTCACCGTGCTCCATGTCCGTGATGGAGCGGCGACTAACCGCTTCTTCCACGGCCTTTTTGATATGATCACGGTACCGGCGCAAAAAGCGCTGGCGGTTGACCGTGCTCTTGTTCTTGCCATTCAGGCGTCGGTCGATAACGTAGCTCATGGTTCCTCCTGCGGGGAGCAGCTGCAAGCCATAAGCTTCAAGCTGCAAGAAAGAGCAGCCGCCGCAGCTGCGGGCACTGGCGCCGAGGGGTGCACGGCGCCGGCCAGCGTGAAGCCTGCGGCTTGTCGCTTGCCGCTTTATTGCGATTTCCTGACCCGCAGGTACCATTCCGACAGCAGACGTACCTGCTTGTCGGTGTAGCCACGCTCCACCATGCGCGTGACGAAGTCGTTGTGTTTCTGTTGATCCTCCTTGCTGGCCTTGGCGTTGAAGCTGATGACAGGCAGCAAGTCTTCGGTGTTGGAGAACATTTTCTTCTCGATCACCACCCGCAGCTTCTCGTAGCTGAGCCAGCTTGGGTTCTTGCCGTTGTTGTTGGCCCGGGCGCGCAGCACGAAGTTGACGATCTCGTTGCGGAAGTCTTTGGGGTTGCTGATACCCGCCGGTTTCTCGATCTTCTCCAGCTCTTCGTTCAGGGCGATGCGGTTGAGAATCTCGCCGGTTTCCGGATCGCGGTACTCCTGATCCTGGATCCAGAAGTCGGCGTACAGCACATAACGGTCGAAGATGTTCTGGCCGTACTCGCTGTAGGACTCCAAGTAAGCTGTCTGGATTTCTTTGCCGATGAACTCGATGTACCGGGGGGCCAGGTATTCCTTCAGGTAGCGCAGGTAGCGTTCGCGCACCTCGGCCGGGAATTGTTCCTGTTCGATCTGCTGCTCGAGCACATACAGCAGGTGCACCGGGTTGGCCGCCACTTCGTGAGGGTCGAAGTTGAACACCTTGGACAGGATCTTGAAGGCGAAGCGGGTCGACAGGCCGTTCATACCTTCATCGACGCCTGCCGAGTCGCGGTATTCCTGGATGGACTTGGCCTTGGGGTCGGTGTCTTTGAGGTTTTCGCCGTCGTACACCCGCATCTTCGAATAGATGTTGGAGTTGTCAGGCTCCTTGAGGCGCGAGAGGACGGTGAACTGGGCCAGCATTTTCAGCGTGTCCGGGGCGCAATGGGCCTTGGACAGCGAGCTGTTGATCAGCAGCTTGTCGTAGATGCGGATCTCGTCGCTGACCCGCAGGCAGTAAGGCACCTTCACGATGTAGATACGGTCAATGAAAGCTTCGTTGTTCTTGTTGTTGCGGAAGGTGTGCCATTCGGACTCGTTGGAGTGCGCCAGCAGGATCCCGGAGTAGGGAATAGCGCCCAGGCCTTCGGTGCTGTTGTAGTTGCCTTCCTGGGTGGCCGTCAGCAGGGGGTGAAGCACC
Source organism: Pseudomonas sp. FYR_7 (assembly GCF_043106155.1). NCBI lineage: Bacteria > Pseudomonadati > Pseudomonadota > Gammaproteobacteria > Pseudomonadales > Pseudomonadaceae > Pseudomonas > Pseudomonas sp. FYR_7. The sequence continues at coordinate 15,030 of NZ_JBICMI010000022.1, read as the reverse complement.
TTGATGGGCGCCTTGAACATCTCGACGAATTCCATCAAGCCCTGGTTGGCTCGGCAAAGCGCGCCTGAATAACTGTAGGCGTCGGCGTCGTTCTGCGGGAATTCTTCAAGCTTGCGGATATCCACCTTGCCCACGAGTGCAGAGATGTCTTGGTTGTTCTCGTCGCCAGGCTCGGTCTTGGCGATGGCAATCTGGTTGAGGATGGAGGGGTAGAGCTTGACCACCTTGAACTTGCTGATATCGCCGCCGAATTCCTGCAAGCGCTTGGTGGCCCACGGCGACATGATGGTGTTCAGGTAGCGCCGCGGGATGCCGTACTCTTCCTCGAGAATGGCCCCGTCTTCGGTGGCGTTGAACAACCCCAGCGGCGACTCGAAGACCGGCGACCCCTTGATGGCGTAGAAGGGCACCCGCTCCATGAGTTGCTTGAGCTTTTCGGCCAGGGAGGATTTACCGCCACCCACCGGGCCAAGCAGGTAAAGAATCTGTTTCTTCTCTTCCAGGCCTTGGGCGGCATGGCGGAAGTACGACACGATCTGGTCGATGCACTCTTCCATGCCATGGAAGTCGGCAAAGGCCGGATAGCGCCGGATCATCTTGTTGGAAAAGATGCGCGACAGCCTAGAGTTGGTAGAGGTGTCGATCAGCTCTGGCTCACCGATGGCCATCAACAGGCGCTCGGATGCCGATGCGTAGGCGCTACGATCCTCCTTGCACAGTTCCAGGTACTCCTGCAGCGAGAGTTCTTCTTGGCGCGTGGACTCGAAGCGTTGTTGGAAGTGGCTAAAAATACTCATGACGTCACCTCGCTCGATACGTTGAGACGACGCCGGATCAGTCAGCTGATGCTGGTATGCAAGCGGCATTGCCGGTTGCCATATACCCCCCAAACACCCTATAGCGCTACCGATGACCCGCACGCCGGTGTACCGGCTCTCCCCTTTTTCCGGATGGCCTGCGCTTAAGGATAGTTGGTAATCGGCAAGGTCAAGGGCACGGGTGACGGAAGTTGCTAGCGACCGTTCGTCAGAACGGTCTCCAGCCCGCGCATGGCGCGGGCTGCAGTGACAATGAAAAATTTATTCTTCAATGCCTTGGGCGGTTTCGGCAGGATAGGTCGAGCGCCATAGCTCGAAGCCACCATCGACACTGTACACGTCGGAAAAGCCTTGTCCTACCAGGTAGGCAGCTGCGCTTTGGCTCGAATTGCCGTGGTAGCAGACGACCAGCGTCGGTGCGTCCAGGTCGGCATTGCGAATGAAGTCGGCGACCGAGTGGTTGTCCAGGTGGCGGGCACCAGTGATGTGACCTGCTGCGTAGGCCTGCGGGTCACGAATGTCGACCACGACGGCACCTTGCGCACGCAGGGCCAGGGCCTGTTCGGGAGGGATGCGCTTGAATTCGCTCATGGAGTTGGCTCTGTTCCGGGTTGATCGTTGAAGGTTGGAATTGGCGCCGCAGGGCGCAGGGTGCCGTCATCGGCACAATCGCAATGGTGGTACTGGCCGTCATCGACGTTGTACAGGGTCATGGACCCACCCCATACGCAGCCTGTGTCCAGCGCAATGACTCCGGGTTCCTCGACCTGGCCCTGCAAGGCGGCCCAGTGCCCGAAGATGATCTTCACGTGACGCGAACGCCGACCTTTGTGGGCGAACCAGGGCTTGTACCCTTTGGGGGCGCTGTCCAGCCCTTCTTTGCTCTTGAATTCAAGTTTGCCTTCTGCGGTGCAGAAGCGCATGCGCGTCAGGTAATTGGTAATGACCCTGAGGCGTTCGACACCCGCCAGACGCTTGCTCCACTTGGCGGGCTCGTTGCCGTACATACCGTCCAGATACAGCGGCAGACGGCTGTCATCGCGCAGTACTTCTTCGACTTCGGCAGCCAGCTCCAGGGCTTTGCCCAGTGTCCATTGCGGGGGAATGCCCGCGTGTACCAAGGCGATGCCGCGCGGTTCATCGTAATGCAGCAGCTTTTGCTGGCGCAGCCAGTCGAGCAGCTGGTCGGCGTCAGGGGCCTCGATGATTTCGCGCAACGTGTCGCTCTTCTTGAGACGTTCGACGTTGCGCCAGGCCGCAAGCAGGTGCAGGTCATGGTTGCCCAGCACGCAGGTGAGCGACTGGCGAATCGAATACAAATAGCGCAGCGTCTCGAGCGACTCGGGGCCACGGTTCACCAGGTCGCCGACCAGCCACAACTTGTCCACAGCCGGGTTGAAGCGCACACGTTCAAGCAGGCATTTGAGCGGCTGCAGGCATCCTTGCAAGTCACCGACGGCGTACGTGGCCATCAGTGCAGCGCCCCAGGTACTGCCAGGCGGAACGGCGCGATCTGTGCGTCGAAGCGCTTGCCGTCCTCGGCAAACATTTCGTAGCTGCCCTGCATGGTTCCAACGCGGGTGGTGATGACGGCGCCGCTGCTGTAGGTATGGCTCTGGCCTGGTTCAATCGTAGGTTGTTGACCGACCACGCCAGAGCCTTGCACCTCTTCGACCTCGCCATCACCGTTGGTGATCAGCCAGTGCCGGGACAGCAGCCTGGCCTTGAGCGAGCCATTGTTATGGATCGTGATGGTGTAGGCGAAAGCGAAACGGCTGCTTTCAGGGTCGGATTGCTCTTTGAGGTAACGGGTCACGACGCTGACGTCGATCTGATAGCGAGGGTCGGTCATGCAAGGGCCTTGGGGAACTGACGCAATGATGCAGTCTAGGCCATAGGGAGGGGCGAGGGCCAGCGGCGCGATGGCAGGCTGGCCCGGCAAGCAAGCCCCAAGCATCGGGGCGGCGATCAGCTTGCAAGTGCTGACTGCGGTCAGCGGGGCAGGGGCTGGGGGTCGGTCAGGCCGGTTGATCAGCCAACTGGTCGGCCAGGCGTACGAAAGCCGCCAGATCCAGCTGCTCGGGGCGCAGGCTACCATCCACGCCAGCGGCCTCGATGGCGGCGCTGTCGAGCAAGCCTTTGAGGGTATTACGCAACGTCTTGCGACGCTGGTTGAACGCATCGCGAACCACCCGCTCAAGCAACTGCGGATCCTTAGCCGGGTGGGGTAGCACGTCGTGCGGCACCAGCCGGACGATGGCTGAGTCCACTTTCGGCGGCGGGTTGAAGGCGCCGGGGCCTACGTTGAACAAGTGTTCGACGCGGCAGTGATACTGGACCATGATCGACAGCCGACCCCAATCACCGCCCCCAGGCCCTGCGGCCATACGCTCGACCACTTCCTTCTGCAGCATGAAGTGCATGTCCCGGATGAGGCCGGCGTGGCTGAGCAGGTGGAAGATCAAAGGTGTAGAGATGTTGTAGGGCAGGTTGCCCACCACCTTGAGGCTACGTGCCGGTACGCCGAGCTGGTTGAAGTCGAACTTCAGGGCGTCACCTTGGTGCAGGCGGAAATTGCCATTGCCTGCAAACTTGTGTTGCAGGATCGGCACCAGGTCCTTGTCCAGCTCCACCACATCCAGTTGCGCGCCGCTGCTCAGCAAGCCTTCGGTCAATGCGCCCTGGCCCGGGCCGATTTCAAGCAGGTGTTCGCCTGGCTTGGCATTGATGGCGCGCAGGATGCGGTCGATGATGCCTGCATCGTGCAGGAAGTTCTGCCCGAAACGCTTGCGCGCCCGGTGTTGGTATTGCTCGTTCATGGTCGGTTCTCGGCCATCTGGTAGGCGGTGTCCAGGGCAACGCGCAGGCTGCCGGTATCGACTTTGCCGGTGCCGGCCAGGTCCAAGGCCGTGCCATGATCAACCGAGGTACGGATGATCGGCAGGCCCAGCGTGACATTGACCGCAGCGCCGAAGCCCTTGTACTTGAGTACGGGAAGCCCTTGGTCGTGGTACATCGCCAGCACCGCGTCGCAGTGCTCCAGATATTTGGGGGTAAACAGGGTATCGGCCGGCAGTGGCCCGCGCAGGTCCATGCCTTCGGCACGCAGGCGGGCCAGGGTAGGCTCGATGATGTCGATTTCCTCGCGGCCCAGGTGGCCACCTTCTCCCGCATGGGGGTTCAGGCCGCATACCAGGATGCGAGGGTTGGCGATGCCGAATTTGTCGCGCATGTCGGCATGCAGAATGCGTGTCACGCGCTCGATGCGCTCGGCAGTAATGGCCTCGGCGATGTCACGCAGGGGCAGGTGGGTGGTGACCAAGGCGACGCGCAGGCCATGGGTGGCGAGCATCATCACCACTTGGGCGGTATGGGTCAGCTCAGCGAGAAACTCGGTATGCCCCGAAAAAGGAATACCGCTTTCGTTGATAACGCCCTTGTGCACGGGCGCTGTGATCATGCCGTCGAAATCGCCGTCCAGGCAGCCTTGTCCGGCACGGGTCAAGGTCTGCAGCACGAACGGCGCATTGGCCTTGTCCAGCTGACCGGCGACCACTGAGGCAGACAGCGGCGTGTCCCACACATACAGGCTGCCAGCGGGTGCCGGTTGACTCGGCCATTGACCTGGCATGACAGGCAGCAAGGTGATGTCCAGCCCCAGCTGGGTGGCCCGCTCGGCGAGCAGGTCACGGTTGGAGATGGCAATCAGGGGGTGGGGCTGAGCGTCGGCAGCGAGCAGCAGGCATAGGTCAGGACCTATCCCCGCTGGCTCGCCGGGTGTGACGGCGAAGCGCAGGGGCTTCACTGAGCGGCCTGGTCAGCGCCAGGCAGCTTGATTTCAACGTAGGCTTCGTCGCGAATCTGGCGCAGCCAGGTTTGCAGCTCTTCGTCGTACTTGCGGTTGCGCAGCACGCTCAGGGCTTGCTGTTCACGGGCCTGTTCTGTGCTGTCAGTGGCGCGGCGGCCCAGCACTTCCATCACATGCCAGCCATATTGGGTCTTGAACGGCTTGGTCACCACGCCTTGCTGTGCGTTGGCCATCTGCTCGCGGAACTCCGGCACCAGGGTGTTCGGGTCTACCCAGTTGAGGTCGCCGCCGTTGAGCGCCGAGCCCGGATCTTCCGAGAAGCTCTTGGCCAGGGTGGCAAAGTCTTCACCATTTTCGATGCGCTCGTAGATCTTTTCAGCCAGTTGCTGGGTGGCGGCTTCGCTGCGCACTTCACTTGGCTTGATCAGGATGTGGCGTACGTGCACCTCGTCGCGCAGCACGTTCTCGCTGCCACCACGCTTCTCCTCGAGTTTGAGGATGATGAAGCCGTTGGGGATGCGAATGGGCTGGGTGATCTCACCCACCGGCATGCTGCTCAGCATCTTGGCAAAGTCTGGGGGCAGTTGACCGGCTTTGCGCCAGCCCATCTCGCCGCCCTCGAGCGCGTTCTCGCTGGCCGAGTTGGCGATTGCCATCTGACCGAAGTCCGCGCCTTGCTTGAGCTGCTGGTAGACATCGCCCACTTTGCGCGCAGCCTTCTGGATGTCGTTGGAGTTGGCCGCTTCCGGCGTTGGGATCAGGATGTTGGCCAGACGGTATTCTTCGGACATCTGCATCTTGCCCATGTCCGAATTAAGGAAGTTCTTAACTTCCTGCTCCGACACCTGGATGCGCTCTGCCACCCGGCGTTGGCGCACGCGGCTGATGATCATCTCGCGCTTGACCTGCTCGCGAGCATCGTCGAACGACAGGCCGTCATGGGCCAGCGCCGCGCGGAACTGGTCGATGGACATGCCGTTGCGCTGGGCAATGGTGCCGATCGCCTGGTTCAGCTCCTCATCAGTGATGCGGATGCCCGAGCGCTCGCCGATCTGCAACTGCAGGTTTTCGACGATCAGGCGTTCCAGCACCTGCTGCTGCAGGGCGCCGCTTGGCGGCACGCTGCCGCCGCGCTTGGCGATGGTCTGCTGAACTTCACGCACGCGCTGGTCCAATTGGCTTTGCATGACCACGTCGTTGTCGACGATGGCCACCACCCGGTCAAGCGGTTGCACCGCGGCATGCACCGCGCCACTCAGCAAAGCGACGCCCAGCAGCACTGGGCGCAGTCGATCAATAAGCTTGTTCTTCACGTTCACGGTAACCTTGAATGCCTTGGCCGAGGAAGGATTCGACCTTGTTGCCAACGACGCCGCCGAGGCCCTTGAGAACGACCTGTAGGAATACGCCATGGTCGCCTTTTTCGTTCTGCGGCAGTGCCTGGCTGTAGTCGTCGAAGTCGAGCCAGTAACGGTTGATCAAGCGCAGCTTCCAGCAGCAGTTGTCGTACTCGAAACCGCCCATGGCTTCCAGGGTGCGGTTGCGGTTGTAGTCATGCTGCCAGCGAGCGATGACGCTCCACTGCGGGACGATCGGCCAGATGACCGAGAAGTCGTGCTGCTGGATCTTGTAGTAGTCCTTGATGTAGTTCGGGCTCCCTGGGGTGCCATAGTCGCCACCGTCCACTTTCCAGCGACCCGTGCTGGAATCGAAGGCGACCGTGTCGTTCCGGTAGCGATAGCCCAGGTTGACGATCTTGTTCGGATTGGCCTCAGGCTGGTAGTGGAACATGGCGCTGGCCGAGCGAGTGCTGTGGCTGTCCTGGTCCCAGTTGAAATCCGAATTGAAGCGCCAATCGCGGTTGAAGTAGTAGTTGTACACCAGCGCGTAAGGCGAAGTTTCGGACTGGGCATAGCTGCGGTTCTTGTAATCGATACCCGGCAGCTGAACCTTGCGGTCCTTGAAGTAGTACGCTTGGCCGATGCTGAAGTTCTGACGCTCGAAGCCGTCGTCTTCGATCCAGCGAGTGGTGACACCCAGCGAGAGCTTGTTCTCGTCGCCAATGCGGTCCGAACCGCTGAAACGGTTGTCGCGGAACAGCGAGTCGTAGCTGAACAGGGTTTCGCTGGTATCGAACAGCGGAATGTCTTTCTGATCCTTGTAGGGGACATAGAGGTAGAACAGGCGCGGCTCGAGTGTTTGCTTGTAGTTCGTACCGAACAGTGAAGTGTTGCGATCGAAATACAGGCCGCTGTCTACGCTGAAGATCGGGACGTCGCGGCTTTGGCTGCTCTTGAAGTCACCTTCGAGCGCAATGCGGCTCGGGTCTTCGATAAGGTTGCGTTTGCCTTCGCTGTCTAGATCCAAGTCGTACTTGGTGTATGCATACTTGAGCTTGGGGGTGAGGTAACCGTAGCTGGCCGTCATCGGCAGGCTGATGGACGGTGCCACGTTCAAGCGCGTGCCGTTGGCGCGCGCTACGCCAAAGATATTCTGATCCAGACGGCGGCCAGGGAACCCTGCAGACAGATCTGGGTTGCCATCCTTGTCGCGGACGAAGTCGCTCTTAAGGTCACGATCGAAACGTACCGCTTCGGTTTCGTAGCCCATGGTCAAGCCGCCCGGTTGGTACGGCAGCACACCGTTGAGGGTGATCTGCGGCAGACGGTCGTAAGGCGTGATCTGCGAGATGGTCGCCGCCTCGTAGGCATGCACGTTCAACCGCGCGGTGTAGCTGTCGCCGCGGTAGGTCAGGGCACCCTGCTGGTCGAGGAAGTCCTTGTTCTCGACGCCGATCTGGTCCGACTCCAGGTCCTGGAAGTAGAACGGGTCGCTGATGTCGGTGTAGTTCACCTCGGTCATCAGGCGCTCGTTCAGGCCACCCTTGTGCTGCCAGTTGACCATGTAGCGCTGGTCTTTGTAGTCGGTCTGGTCCTTGCGCTCGTCGCTCTTGTCGTTGAGGTAAGCGCCGCCGAACTGGCCTTCGCTCGAAGGCGTCAGGTAGCGGAACTCGCCTTCCATCAACAGGCCACGCTTGGTCATGTAGCGCGGGTACAAGGTGGCGTCGTAGTTGGGCGCCAGGTTGAAGTAGTACGGGGTCACCAGCATGAAGCCGGTGTCGCTGCTGGTGCTGAACGACGGCGGCAGGAAGCCGGACTGGCGGCGGTCGTCGATCGGGAAGTAGATGTACGGTGTGTAGAACACCGGGAAATCCTTGACCCGCAGCGTGACGTTTGTGGCGGTGCCGAACCCGGTGGCCGGGTTGAGGGTGATGTTGTTGCCCTTGAGCTGCCAGGCGTTGCTGCCCGGTTCGCAGGTGGTGTACGTACCGTCCTTGAGGCGGATGATGGCGTTCTCACCGCGCTTGGCGTACAGGGCACTGCCGCGAATGTGCGACTTGTGCATCACGTATTCGGCGTTGTCGACCTGGGCTTCGCCGGTGTCGAGCTGGATCTGCGCCTGGTCACCGACGACCAGCGAGCCGTTGTCGCGGATCTTGACGTTGCCCTTGAGCTCGCCACGGTTCTCGGCCTGGTACAGGTTGGCCTCGTCGGCCTGGGCCTGCATGCTGCCCTGGCGCATGACCACGTCACCGGCCAGAGTCGCAATCTGCTGCTCCTGCTGGTACTTGGATACCTTGGCATTGATGTAGGTCGGCGACTCGTCCTTGGGCGTGGTGTCAGCCATGCCGGGGCGTAGCGGCTCGACATAGGCACCGCCGCAGTACGGGCCGGTTTCGGCCAGTTGCGCGGCGGTCAGCTTGTCACGCGGGACCCAGTCCAGGTGGCTGTAGTCCTCGCTGCGCGACTTCAGCCCACGGCCCTTGGCCTCGGTGACCAGCACCGGCCGGTCGGCCTCGGCTTCGCCGGCCGCTTCGGTGCCGGTACCGCCAGCAGCGGCGGCACCCTCGTGCACCGGGCGCGGTGGCAGGTTGGTGACGGCGGTTTTGGGCTTGCAGTCCCAACCACCGGAGGCGGACACTTGGCAGTCGAATTGTTCGGCTGCCAAGACGTGCGACATGGCCAGAGGTTGCAGGGCCAGCAGACTGCCGGTGACGAGCAACGGAAACTTTCTACGAAACGCGGGGGATTTCAATGCCATCTTATTAGTCCGGGCTTCCTGCGTGCCATCTGCCCGCGTGTGGGGCCGCACGCCTCTCGATGGTCTGAAAAAGATGCTGGATAATAAAGCATGACCCGCTTGACGGCTAGGGCCGTCGGAGACCCTTGTAATGCCTGAACACGATGTACGCCTGCAGCAACTGTCCGCGTGGCTCGACCAGCAACTCCAAGACCTTTTCCTGCGCCAGGCCTGGGGCCCGGTGCCGGCCGGCAGCCTGACGCCTGCCAGCAGCGACGCGAGCTTTCGCCGCTATTTTCGCTGGGAGGGCGCAGGGCACAGTTTCGTGATCATGGATGCACCGCCGCCACAGGAAGATTGCCGACCGTTCGTCGCCATCGATCACCTGCTGGCCAGTGGCGGTGTGCATGTGCCCGTGATTCATGCCCAGGACCTTGAACGCGGTTTCCTGTTACTGGGCGATCTGGGCCGCCAGACCTACCTGGACGTCATCAACGCCGACAATGCCGATGCCCTGTTCGCCGATGCCATCGATGCCTTGCTGGCCTTGCAGGCGCTGCCCATGGACGCACCGTTGCCCCGCTATGACGAGGCACTGCTGCGCCGGGAAGTGGAACTTTTCCCCCAGTGGTACGTGAAGCATGCGCTTGGCCTGGCGTTCGACGAGGCCCAGGCGGCAGCGTGGCAGCGGTCCAGCCAGTTGCTGATCGACAGCGCCCTGGCCCAGCCGCAGGTGCTGGTACACCGCGACTACATGCCGCGCAACCTGATGCAGAGCGCCCCTAACCCCGGCGTGCTGGATTTCCAGGATGCCGTTTACGGCCCGGTCACCTACGACATCACCTGCCTGTTCAAGGATGCGTTCCTCAGTTGGCCGCAAGCGAGGGTCGAAGGTTGGCTGCACGATTACTGGCATAAGGCCAAGGCCGCAGGTGTTCCGGTGCAGGGCACGTTCGAAGCCTTCCAGCGTGCCAGCGACCTGATGGGCGTACAGCGCCATCTCAAGGTGATCGGCATCTTCGCCCGCATCTGCCACCGTGACGGCAAACCCCGTTATCTGGCCGACGTACCGCGCTTCTTCACCTATATAGAAGAAGTGATCGGCCGGCGGCCAGAGCTTGCCGAGCTGGGCGAGCTGATTGCTGGCCTGCAAGCGGGAGCGCGTGCATGAAGGCGATGATTCTGGCAGCAGGCAAAGGCGAGCGTATGCGCCCGCTGACCCTGCATACGCCCAAGCCGCTGATACCGCTGGCGGGGCGCCCGCTGATCGAATACCACCTGATGGCCCTTGCCGCGGCAGGGGTCACCGACGTCGTGATCAATCACGCCTGGCTGGGTGAGCAGATCGAGGACCACTTGGGCGATGGCAGCCGTTACGGCTTGCGTATTGCCTATTCCCCGGAAGGCGAACCGCTGGAGACCGGAGGCGGTATCTTCAAGGCCTTGCCTTTGCTGGGAGATGCGCCGTTCCTGTTGATCAACGGTGACATCTGGACCGATTACGATTTCTCGCGTTTGCAGGCGCCGCTGCAAGGGCAGGCCCACCTGGTGCTGGTGGACAACCCCGGGCATCACGGCCAAGGCGACTTTCGCCTGGTCGGTACCCAAGTGGTCGATGGGGACGGTGCAGCCGGTACGTTGACCTTCAGCGGTATTTCGGTGCTGCATCCGGCGTTGTTCGAGGGCTGCAAACCTGGCGCCTTCAAGTTGGCGCCCTTGCTGCGCCAGGCCATGGCCAGCGGCCAGGTGAGCGGTGAGCATTTTGCCGGGCACTGGGTCGACGTGGGCACCGTCGAGCGCCTGGCCGAGGCCGAGCGTCTGCTGGGCGAGCACCGCTGAGATGTGGTGGCCAGGCACGTTGATCGGGGCTGGGGCAGGGTTTGCCATCGCCAGCATTCCTGGTGCCCTGCTCGGTGCGCTGGCGGGGCAGATGATGGACCGTCACCTGCGCCTGCAAGGCTGGGACGATGTGCGCGAGCGTTTGGGCGGGCGTCCGGCGCCAAGGGACGAAGAGTTGCTGTTCGTGCTGCTGGGGCGGCTGGCCAAGAGCGATGGGCGTGTGGTCGAGCAGCATATCCAGCAGGCTCGGCAGGAAATGGCCCGGCTGAACCTGGATGAAGCGGCCAGGTTGCGGGCGATCGATGCCTTCAATCGGGGCAAGGGTGGCAAGGAGCGGTTGGGCAGCTATCTGCGCCGGATCCGCCAGCAGCCCCATGGGGCGGAAGGCACCTTGCGCGCCAGCTGGCGCATGGTCTGGGCCGACGGCAAGATGGGCAACAAGGAGCGGGAGCTGCTGCTGGACTGGGGGAACAAATTGGGCATGAGCCGGCGCCAGGTGCAGGCCATGTCCCAGGAGTACGAACCTCGTCGAACGGCTGGCATGGCAGGGGTCGGCATGACCTATGCGGCCGCGATGCGCCTGCTTGGCGTCGACACTGACACCGAGGGCGCGCTTGTCAAACAGGCTTATCGGCGACTGGTCAGTCGTCATCACCCGGACAAGCTGGCCGGCACCGGCGCCAGCGAGGCGCAGCTACGCGAAGCCACCGAGCGAACCCGCGAACTGCACCAGGCTTACGCGCTGATCCGTAAGCGCCGCGATTTCTAGCCGGGACCGAGCGCCGGCAGAGATCCTGCCCTGCCCGCACAATCAGGGCTGCATCCAGCCCCGCACGCGACGAAACAACTGTTCCTGGTCGGCGGCCTGATTGCCCGGCATGGCGATCAGGGACAGCTGGCGGTATTGACTGTCTTTCTGCCGCTTGCTGGCCTGCAGGCGCTGCATGGCAGCGTTGCGATCAGCACTGCGGGTCACGTAGTAGATGTCGGCCGTGGGCACTTTCAGGGTGGGCGTCAGGCTCTCCAGGTCATGCTCGACACGCGCCGGTGTCTGGGCGGCAACCATGACCAGTTTCTGCACCTCTGGCGGCTGCTTTTCGCTCAGGTAACGGGCTGCCCAGTAGGCGCCACTGCCATGGCCGATCAGCACGATGCTGCGGGCATTGTGTTGCTGAGCGAACGCGACGGCGGCGTCCAGGCGGGCGAAAATGCGCTCGGCATCGGCGGGGTCGGCCTGCTGGCTGGCAGCTTCGGCATCGGTCCCTTGTGCCGCTTCGGGCTCGGCAGCGGTGGCTTGCGCCACGTTGGCGTTGGCGTCGGCAGGTTCGTCCTTGGCAGGCGCCGTTTGCCCATCGGCCTGAACAGGCGCTGTGGCAGGCTTGGCCTGCACACGCGCCAATGGGCTGTCGAGCAGCAGGTCAGGCAGGCTTACGCTCAGGCTGTGCCAGCCCACATCCGGGAATTTCTGGCGCAGGGGCCCCACGGCGTTGGGCCAGTCGGCCGTTTCGCCGGCCCCTGGCACGATGATCACCGCGCCCTGCGGGTCGCTGTCGTTGGCGGGTTTCCACAACGCCAGGAAGCTGTCGGCACCGGCTTGCAGGGTCTGCTGTTCGGCCTTGGGCACGCGGCGTTCGAGTGCCTGGGCGTCCTCCTGGCTGCGCTCGATCAGGGGCGGGCGCGAGGGCGTAGCTTCTGCTGCAGGCGGTGTCTCGGGCGGGGTAGCCGGTGCGTCGTCAGCCCGCGCCGCCACAGGAAGGAGCGAGACCAGGCAGCACATTGCCAGCGTCGTGCGATAGAGTGTGAACATGTCTCAACCCAAAGCCAGAATGATACCGGCAGCGTAATGGTATTTGCCCGTTACGGCCACGGTCGATGGCCGCCCCTGTGTGGACGAACGTGTAGATGAAGCGAGTGCATCGCCTGTTGATGATCGGCTGCCTGTGGCTGCCGCTGATGGTCATGGCAAGGCCTGAGACGTTGCCTGGCGTCACACTGGAGCCGACGCAGCAACAATGGCTCGAGACCCATCGCAGCTTGCGCGTGGGGTTGGTATTGCAAGCCCCCTATGCCCAGTTCGACCGCCGCCTGCAGCAGCTGTACGGGGCTAACGTGGAGCTGGTGAGCAGCTTGGCCAAAGCGCTGCATCTGGACCTCACGTGGCGCCATTATCCAGACCAGGCCAATCTCGAAAGGGCCTTGCAAGCAGGGGAGATCGACTTCGCGCCAGGTTTGACCCAGACGCCGGCCACCTTGCGCCTATGGTTATTCAGCGACCCCTACATGCGCGTGCCGCAGTTGATCGTGGGCCCCCGCAACGCGGCGCTGGGCGTTGAGCTGGAAAAACTGGACGCCGCCCAGCGCGTGGCCGTGCGCATGCCCGGGGTTCTGGCCAATTACCTGCGCGCCAACTACGGCAACCTGAACCTGCAGGGCGTACCGAACGACCGTGAGGCCCTGCAACTGGTGGTCGGAGGGCAGGCCAGCTACGCCGTCATGGACGAGGCCCAACTCAGTCGTCTGTCCCGTGAAAGCGAGTTCAGCGAACTGGCGGTGGTGGGGGATATCGGCCTGCCGCAGCTGCTGCGCATGGGTTCTCGGCCAGACTGGCCACTGTTGGCCGAGGTGCTGGAGCGTGGTTTGCAGGCACTGCCAGCCAAAGAACTGGAACAGCTGCATCAGCGCTGGTTGCAGCCCAGGTATCCCAGGATCAGCGAGTCGCCGGGGTTCTGGCAAAACCTGGCCTTGTTACTGGGGCTGTTGCTGATCTGCGCGTTGATCACCCTGGTATGGCAGCGCCGCCAGCAGAGCCAGCTGGAGCGCAGCCTGTTGGCCACCCGTGAGCGACTGGTAGAGCGGCATGCGCGCGATGAAGCCTCGCGCCTGAGCCAGTTCGCCATCGACCAGAGCACCGTGGGTATTCTCTGGGTCAACTGGGACAGCCATGTGCGCTATGCCAACCCGGCTGCCGAGCGCATGCTGGGTTATGGCGAAGGCGCCTTGCTGGAAAAGCCGTTGGGGGACTTCGAGCCCTCGTTGAGCATGGAACGCTGGCTGGACCTGTGGAAAGGTGCGCGTTCAGGCGACAGCGGTGTGGGGCAGTTCGAAACCCGATGCCTGCGCGCTGACGGTCGTCTGCTGCCGGTGGAGCTGTCTTTGAGTTTCCTGCGGTTTCGCGATGCGGAATACCTGGTGGTGTACCTGGCCGATGTGACCGAGCGCCATCGCGCCACGGCTGCCTTGCGCGAAAGCGAGGCACGGCTGAAGGGGATCGCTGGCAACGTACCAGGGCTGGTGTTTCGCCTGGAACGAGACCCCGCTGAGGGTGGACTTGAATTTCCTTATGTCAGCGAGGGAAGTGAAGCATTGGTGGGCTATACGCCTGGCGAGATCCAGCACCCACAGATGGGGTTGCGCAACCTGGTACATCCCGACGACCGCGCCGATTATCACCGGGTGCAAGACCTGGCGCTGGCCAATGAGCAGGACTGGGCCTGGCAGGGGCGCATCCTTACGCGTCAGGGCGAGCAGCGCTGGGCCGATATCAAGGCCAGCACCCGGCGCCTGGGCAACGGCCAGCTGGTCTGGTACGGGGTGGTCTGGGACATCACCCAGGGCAAACGCGCCGAGCGGGCCCTGGCCCGTTCCCAAGAGCAGCTGCGCGAACTCTCGGCGCACCTTGAAAGCGTGCGCGAGGAGGAAAAAGCCCGAATCGCCCGCGAGGTGCACGATGAGCTGGGCCAGATGCTGACCGTACTCAAGCTTGAAGTATCCATGTGCGAACTGGCCTTTGCCGAACTGGACCCCGGCCTCAATGAGCGGCTGACCACCATGAAGCGTCTGATCAGCCAGTTGTTTCAGCTGGTACGCGATGTCGCCACGGCGCTGCGCCCGCCCATTCTGGATGCCGGGATTGCCTCGGCCATCGAGTGGCAAGCCCGGCGCTTCGAGGCGCGCACCCAGATTCCTTGCCTGGTACAGGTTCCTGACCATCTGCCGGCGTTGAGCGACGCCCGAGCAACGGGCCTTTTCCGTATCCTTCAGGAAGCACTCACCAATGTGATGCGCCACGCCCAGGCGCACAGCGTGGAAATCGAGCTGGTGCGCGAGGCCGGGCAGTTGCGCATGACGGTCAGTGACGACGGGCAGGGTTTCTGCCCAGACCAGCCGCGCCCCAGCTCGTTTGGCCTGGTCGGGATGCGCGAGCGGGTATTGATGATGGGCGGCAGCATGGTGCTGCACAGTGAGCCCGGCGACGGCACGCGCTTGAGCGTAGCCATTGCCCTGGAGCAGGAGGAGCGAACGTGATTCGAGTGCTGGTGGCCGAGGACCACACCATTGTCCGGGAAGGGATCAAGCAGTTGATCGGGCTGGCCAAGGACATGCAGGTGGTAGGGGAAGCCGCAAACGGCGAGCAGTTGCTCGACAGCCTGCGGCACACCCGGTGCGACGTGGTGCTGCTGGATATTTCGATGCCGGGCGTGAGTG
>NZ_JBICMI010000021.1:0-53036 GCF_043106155.1 Pseudomonas sp. FYR_7 | reverse complement strand
CGCTATGCGGCCCATCGCGGCGCCAGGCCGCTCCCACACGGATCGCGTGCTCCCGCCAGATCACGCCCCATCAACCCATCAAACGCCTTATCCAACCCCACATCCGCATCCCCCAGCTTCTGCCGCCGCTGCTGCATCCACGCCTGATCCTCCTTCAACCGCGCCTGCGCCTCAGCCAACATGCGCCGCACTTCTTCAGGCTGTGGCCCACCGGTGCCCTTGCGGCTTTGCACCATCGCGCGGGGGGATAGGCTGGCGCGGAAATCTGCTTCGCTCAGGGGCAGGGTGTTGTCCTTCCATTTGTATTTGTCCGCCGCATGGGTGAACAACGCCTGCGCAT
Source organism: Pseudomonas sp. FYR_7 (assembly GCF_043106155.1). Classification (NCBI taxonomy): domain Bacteria; kingdom Pseudomonadati; phylum Pseudomonadota; class Gammaproteobacteria; order Pseudomonadales; family Pseudomonadaceae; genus Pseudomonas; species Pseudomonas sp. FYR_7. The sequence goes on along the minus strand of NZ_JBICMI010000021.1, from coordinate 52,696 downwards.
CGGCGTAGGCGAAGTCCTTGGGCAAGGTGCCGTCGGCGCGGGCTTTTTCGACGATCAGCGAGGCGAAGCTGTGGCCGATGCGGAAGGGGACGTGGTGCTTACGCTCCAGGGTGTCGGCCAGTTCCATGGAAGTGGTCCAGTCGGCGTCCAGTTCTTCTTCGGCGCGTGCAGCGTTGATCTTCAGGGCGTCGAGCACCTGGTCCAGGCGCTTGAACATGTCGCCGGTGGAGCGGAACAGGCCCAGGTCGTCGAAGGCGGCCTTGTAGTCGGTCATGCCGGTGGTGACATTGTGGGCGCGCAAGGTGGTGGCGTTGGCCAGGCCGACCACGTCGGAGGCGGCTTCGCGGGTGCGCATCAAGAGGCCGGGGTTGCGCTTTTGCGGCATGGCGCTGCTGGTGTAGGTGGCGCCTTCGTCGAGCAGCAGCCAGGGGCGGGTCTGGTGGTACTGGGTGTGTATGTCGCCGATGAAGGCGCCAATGCGGATGGCCGAGGACGAGACCAGGCCGGCGGCCTCCAGCGGGATGTCGTAGGTCGAGACCTGGCTGGCGTCCAGCGAGTTCTCGCGCACGCCGTCAAAGCCCAGCAGCTGGGCCAGGCGCTCGCGGTTGATGGGGTAGCCGGAGTTGGCCAGCACGGCGGTGCCCATGGGGCTGAGGTTCAGGCGGGCGTACAGCTCGTGCAGGCGCTGGGCGTCGCGCTCGAACGAGGCCTCGTAGGCCAGCAGGTAATGGGCATAGCTGATGGGCATGGCTTGTACGCCGTTGGTGTAGGCCGGCACCAGGGTGTCGACGTGCTGGGCAGCCAGCGTGAGCAGGCGCTGGCGGGTGGCGTCCAGGGCGTCGCCATAGGCCAGCACGTGGTTGCGCAGCGAGGCCAGGCGGTAGGTGGCGTACATGTCCTGGCGGCTGCGGCCCGAGTGAATCAGCGAGGCCTCGGGGCCGACCTTGTCGGTGATGATCTGCTCCAGTTGCAGCACATCGCTGGGGCGCTTGCCGTCTGGCTGGGTGGCCTGGTCGATGGCGTGGCGTACGCCGCCTGCAATGGTCGCGGCCTGTTCAGCGGTGACGATGCCGGCTTCCTTGAGCATCACCAGCGAGGCTTTGTTGATGCGGTTGAGGTAGTCGAACTGGGTCTCGCCGTGGCGCTGGCCGTCGGGGGTCTTTTCCACGAAGGCGCCGATCTTGCGGGCCTGCTCGGCGCACTCGGCGGTGGTCTTGCATGGGTTGTCGGCGGTGTTGGCGGCGTGGGCTGCGGGGCTCGTGAGCCAGGCGCAAGCGATGGCAAGGCAAAGCAGTGATCTGGTTGTTGTCATGGTGGGTCCGCTCGGGGCTTGTGGAGGGCTGGCGGGCTGGTGGCACCCTTGGAGGGTCAACCTACACCCCTGCCCCCCTGGCCGAAAGTGAAACCACCGCCGGGTAGGCGGTGGCGTCGGTGCACTGGCGGGTTGATCGAGCCGCCGGTCAGGGCATGCCGAGAAACTCCGGCAGCGCCAGGGAGATATACGGCACGTAGGTGACCAGAATCAGGAACAGCAACAGAATCGACAGCCACGGCAGCGCTGCGCGGATGGTCTGGCCCAGTGTCAGGCCTGTCACGGCACTGGTCACGAACAGGTTCAGCCCCACCGGCGGGTGAACCAGTCCGATCTCCATGTTCACCACCATCACGATGCCCAGGTGGATCGGGTCGATGCCCAGTTCCATGGCGATGGGGAAGAAGATCGGCGCCAGAATCAGGATGATCGCCGACGGCTCCATGAAGCTGCCGGCAATCAGCAGCACCACGTTGACCATGATCAGGAAGCCGAGGGGCGTCAGGCCTTCGGAGAGCACCCACTGGGTGATCTGCTGCGGGATCTGCTCGGTGGTCAGCACATGGGCGAACAGCATGGCGTTGGCGATGATGAACAGCAGCATGATGGTCAGCCGCCCAGACTCCAGCAGCACCTTGGGGCACTCGCGCCAGGTCATGTCCTTGTACACGAACAGGGCGATGAACGCCGAGTACACCGCCGCCACCGCTGCTGCTTCGGTGGGGGTGAACAGGCCGCTGTAGATGCCGCCCAGAATGATCACCAGCAGCAACAGGCCCCAGAAGGCCCGCCGCGCAGCCGTCAGCCACTCGCGAAAGCTGGCACGTGGCTGGGCAGGCAGTTTCTTGACCCGCGCCACGATGTAGATGGCGATCATCAGGAACACGCCCAGCAAAATCCCAGGGATCACGCCGGCCATGAACAGCTTGCCCACGGAGGTCTCGGTTGCGGCCGAATACACCACCATCACGATCGACGGCGGGATCAGGATGCCCAGGGTACCGGCGTTGCAGATGATCCCGGCGCCGAATTCCTTCGGGTAGCCCGAGCGCACCATACCCGCCACGGCAATCGAGCCCACCGCCGCCACCGTGGCCGGCGAGGAGCCGGACAGCGCGGCGAACAGCATGCACGCCAGCACGGCGGCAATGGCCAGGCCACCGCGAATGTGCCCCACGCAGGCGTTGGCGAAGTCGATCAGCCGCTGCGCCACGCCGCCGGTGGTCATGAAGGCGCCGGACAGCAGGAAGAACGGAATGGCCAAAAAGGTGTAGCTGTCGGAGGTCTCGAACAGCTTGATCGCCAGCGAGCTGAGCGAATCCTGGCTGAACAGCAGGATCGACACCGCCCCCGACAGGCCCAGGGAAATGGCGATGGGCACGCCCAGGAACATGAAGATGAACAGCAGCAGGAACAGGCAGATAACGGTCATCGCGGCGACTCCTCACCGGGGTTGGCCAGCTTGCTCGCCTCGGCCGCTTCGTCGGCCAGGCCCAGGTTGGTCTGGCGATGGGTGTAGATGCGGTAGAGGATCTCCAGATAACGCACGATGATCAGCGCGAAGCCAAAGGGCACGATCATCGCGATGTGGCCGATCTTGATGCCGTAGCGGTCCAGGTCTTCGGCGCCGATGCCGGCAGCCAGCACGGCGCTTACCCACTTGATGCTGGCGACCAGAAACAGCCCGGCATAGGCCAGGCAGCAGGCGCAGGCGAGCATGGCCAGCACGCGCTGCACCGGTTTGCGGGTGCGCCTGACCAGCACATCGACCCCAAGGTGCCCGGCGGTGCGCACGCCATAGGCGATGCCGAAGAAGATCAGCCAGCCGAACAAGGCCTTGGTCAGGGCGATGCTCCAGGTCATTTCCTGGGCGTAGCCCATCAGGTGATCGCCGATGTTCAGCAGCGGCTCGCTGGCAAAGGTCCAGCGGTCGCTCAAGCTGTAGAACATCGTGTAGAGGTTGTTCAGCGCCACGTAGATGAAGGTGATGAGGGTCATGGCCGCCAGGAGAAAGGCGATCATGCCTTCCTCGAAGCGCTCCCAGACGCGCCGTAACGTTTGCATGGGCATTCTCCGCGCACAATGAGGCTGAGCCGCCCACGCAGGGGCGGCTGCAAGCAGAACGGATCAGGAAGCGGTGTTGGCGTCCTGGGCGGCCTTGATCAGGTCAGCGCCGATCTGGCCTTCGAACTTGTCCCAGACCGGACGCATGGCTTTGCGCCATTCATCACGCTGCTCGGGGGTGAGCGCATCGACCTCGCTGGTCTTGGCGTCGATGATCTTCTGCCGCGAAGCCTGGTTCAGCGCCTCGGCCTGCTTGTTCACCTCGACGGTGACCTTGTCCATGATGCCCTGCAGTTCGGTGCGCACGTCTTCAGGCAGGCCGTTCCAGAACTTGGCGTTGGTGATCACCATGTAGTCGATCAGGCCATGGTCGGTCTCGGTGAAGAACGGCTGCACTTCGTTGACCTTCTGGCTTTCGTAGTTCGACCAGGTGTTCTCGGTGCCGTTGACGGTACCGGTCTGCAAGCCTTGGTACACCTCGGCAAAGCTCATCTTGCGCGGGTTGGCGCGCACGGCCTTGAACTGTTCTTCCAGCACGCTGGAGGCCTGCACCCGGAACTTCAGGCCGCGGGCGTCCTTGGGCAGCAAGATCTTCTTGTTGGCCGACAGTTGCTTCAGGCCGTTGTGCCAGTAGGCCAGGCCGCGAATGCCCTTGTCCTCCATGGAGGTGAGCAGTGCCTTGCCTTTAGGGCCTTGCTGGAAGCGGTCGACCGCCGCCAGGTTGTCGAACAGAAACGGCAGGTCGAAGATTTGCACCTGCTTGTTGTAGTGCTCGAACTTGGCCAGCGAGGGCGCCAGCATCTGCACGTCGCCCAGCAGCAGCGCTTCCATTTCCTTGCCGTCGCCGAACAGCGACGAATTGGGGTAGACCTCGACCTTGACCTTGCCCTTGAGCTTGTCATCGGCCTCCACGAGTTTCTGGAACATGAGCGCGCCCTGGCCTTTGGGCGTGCTGTCGGCCACCACGTGGGCAAACTTGATGATGACCGGGTCCGCGGCGTAGGCGAACGAGGTCAGGGAGACGGCGGCGGCGCAGAACAGCGCCTGGGTCAGCTTCAACATGGGTTTCACCTGTTATTGTTGTTGGTAAGGTCAGCAGGGAAGCGTAGCCAAGGGTACGGTGGCCCAGTATAGGTGTTTGGGGAATCTGCTTTTGTGTAAGCCTGCGTTCGGCAAACCCGAACGCAGGCCATCGCGAGACGGCCGTAACTATAGCCACTAGCCAGCATGGGCCAATGCCAGCAGACGCTGCGCACGCAACACCACCGGCGCATCGACCATCTGCCCATCCAGCTGGAAAGCCCCTGCCCCGCCTGCAGCTGCGCTGCCCTCGATCACCCGGTGCGCCCAGGCCAGTTCATGCTCACTGGGTTGCAAGGCCTCATGAATCACCGGTACCTGGCTTGGGTGAATGCACAGCGCCCCGCCGTAGCCCATGTCGTAGGCATGGCGCATGGCCTCGCGCTGCCCCTGCGGGTCGCGGATCGCTGGAAACACGCCGTCCAGCGGTGGCGCCAGGTCGGCCCCTCGGGATTGCAACTGCACGGCCATGCGGGCCTGGTCGATGAAGCGTTGGCCTGCCGGGCTGTCGGTGTTAAGGCAAAGGTCCAGCGCCAGGTCCAGGCTGCCGAACGAAAGGCGTTCGACACCCTCGGCGCCCGCGATACGCTCAAGGGCCAACAGCCCCTTGGCGGACTCGATGATCGGCACCACGGCCTTGCCCGTGCGGGCGGCGACCGCCACTTGAGCGGCGCTCTCGACCTTGGGCAGCAGCACCGTGGTCACGCCCAGATGCTGCGCGCAAAACTGCAGGTCCTCGGCGTGGTTTGCGTGGCTGGGGGCATTGACCCTCACCCACACCCGGGCATCCAAGTGTTCGGCCAGAAAGCGCGCCAGGTGCTCGCGGGCCTGGGCCTTGAGCGGCTCTTCGACCGCGTCTTCGAAGTCCACGATCACGGCATCGGCGCCGGCAGCCAGGGCCTTGGCAAAGCGCTCCGGGCGGCTACCGGGCACGAACAGGGCGGAGCGAACGATGGGGTATGGCATGCTTCTGCTCCTCTACTAAACCACGCCTGCGCTGTTCAATTGCGCCTGCTGATCGTCGCCATACCCCAGCTCGGCCAGGATCGCGGCAGTGTGTTGGCCCAGTGCAGGCACCGGGTCCATGCGCGGGCTGAAGGCCGCGTTGCGCCCCGGCGGCAGCAGCGACGGCAGCTTGCCCGCCGGGCTGTCCACCTCGCGCCAACGGTCACGGGCCTGCAACTGAGGGTGCTGCCACACCCCTTGCATGTCGTTGACCCGGGCGTTGGCGATCTGCGCGCTTTCCAGGCGTGACACCACGTCTTCCAGGCTCAGCGCGGCAAAGCCCTCGACGATGATCTGGCGCAGCGCATCGCGGTTCTCCGAGCGCCGGTAGTTGGCGCAGAAGCGCTCGTCGGTGGCCAACGCCGGGTCGAGCAAGACCTTCTCGCAGAACACCTGCCATTCACGCTCGTTCTGCAGGCCCAGCATGACCGTGCCGCCGTCGCCCGTGGGGAAAGGGCCGTAGGGGTAGATGGTCGAGTGGGAGGCACCGGCCCGCGGTGGCGGCGGTGCGCCGTTGTAGGCGTAGTACATGGGGTAGCCCATCCATTCCACCAGGCTTTCGAGCATGGACACGTCGATGCGACTGCCCACCCCCGTGCGGTCGCGCAGCAACAGGGCCGAGAGCACGCCGGTGTAGGCGTACATGCCAGCGGCGATGTCGGCCACCGAACACCCGGCCTTGGCCATCCCCTCCTCCCCTGGGCTGCCAGTGACCGACAAGAAGCCGCCCTCGCTCTGAATCAGCAGGTCGTAGGCTTTCTTCTTCTCGTACGGGCCACCTTCGCCGTAGCCGGAAATATCGCACACGATCAGCCGTGGAAAGCGCGCGTGCAGTGCGTCGAATCCCAGGCCCATGCGCGCGGCGGCGCCGGGTGCGAGGTTCTGTACCAGCACGTCGGCCTTGGCCAACAGTGCTTCGAGAATGGCGTCGGCCTGGGGTTGTTTCAGGTCCAGGGTCAGGCTTTCCTTCGAGCGGTTGGTCCACACGAAATGGGACGCCAGGCCATCGACGCGCTGGTCGTAGCCACGGGCGAAATCACCGCTGCCGGGGCGTTCGACCTTGATCACGCGGGCGCCCAGGTCGGCCAGTTGGCGGGTGCAGAACGGCGCGGCAATGGCGTGTTCCAGGCTGACGACAGTGATGCCGTCCAGGGGGCGGGGGGCAGATGCACTCATGGCAAGGTCCTGTGCGCAAGTTATGGCAGGTCGGCCAGCGAGCGGGTATCGCGCAGCTGCCAGACACGTTGAATCAAGGCACGGCCGTCGGCCGCACTGCGCTGCCCGGCGTAGGCCAGCAGGCGCTGGAACTTGTCCTCCAGTTCCGCGCGGGACAAGGTGTTGCCGGGGTCGCCCTTGGGTTCGTCGATGGCGGCGGTGAAGTGGCGCCCGTCCGTGCAGCGCACCTCCACCCGGCCCAGCCAGCGCGCCGGGTAGGCCGCATCCACTTCCGGGTCCAGCTGCATGCGCACCTTGTCGCGGAACGCGGCCACGTCCGGGTCGCTCAGGGCCAGGTCCCGGAATGTCAGCAACTGCGCGCTGCCATGCACGGCAATCAGGCCGAGCACCGTGCCCATGGAGAACTTGGCCTGGTGCACGCTGGTGGGTACTTTCACCCGGCCCAGCACATCGATAGCGCCTTGGTGCACGTGGGCGATCACGTCGGCGATGTCGCCGTGGCGCAGCCCTTCGCGCTGCATCAGTTCGAGCAAGGCATCGGCCGCCGGGTGGGTGTGGCGGCACGAGGCGTGGAACTTGAACGAGGTTTCGGCCAATGCCCAGCGGCTGCCCAGGCGGTCCGACAGGCGCGCCGGGTCGGCGTCGCTGGACATGCCGGCAGCCAGGCCCTGGTCGCCTTCCAGAATATTGCGCGCCCCGCTCAGGCCATCGGCGGTCAGGTAGGCCGCCAGCAGCCCGTCGGCAGCGGCCTTGGCGGTGTGCAGCTGTTTCGAATCGGCCGCATCGCGCAAGAACTCCCACAGCCCGGCTGCCTGCGTGCCGGCACTGCCCAGCACATGGATGAACTGGGCCTGGTCGAAGTCCATCAGCTTGCCCACCGCCACGGCGGCCGCCAGGGTGCCGACGGTGGCGGTGGTGTGGAAGATGCGGTAGTGCGAGCGGCCCATGAATTCGCCGATGCGAATGCCGGCCTCATAGCCGGCCACGGCGGCCAGCAGCAGGTCCGGCCCTGACTTGTCCAGGTCCTGCGCGGCGGCCAGGGCAGCGGAGAACACCACCGTGGCCGGGTGCAGCACCGAGCTGTTGTGCAAATCGTCCTGCTCCACCAGGTGGGACGCTGCGCCATTGACCAGCGCGGCGAAATACGGCGAGGTGCCACGGCCGGTGCTCATCAATCGGGCTTTACCGGCAGGGGGCCCCATGCGCTCGGCGTAACGCTCGAACAGCGGCACCGGGTGCGCGCCCTGGCTGGCCAGGGCCGAGCCGAGCCAGTCGAGGAACAGGTCTTCGGTACGCGCCAGCACGGCGGGCGGGATGTCCTGGTAGCGCAGGTCGGCCAGGAAGGTGGCCAGTGCTTGGGTATCACGCATGGGCATGGCCTCCTTCAGAAGCTGCGCGGCAGCTCGAGCAGGTGCTCGGCCACGTACGACAGGATCAGGTTGGTGGAAATCGGCGCCACCTGGTACAGGCGGGTCTCGCGGAATTTGCGCTCCACGTCGTACTCGTTGGCGAAGCCGAAGCCGCCGTGGGTTTGCAGGCAGGCGTTGGCCGCCTCCCACGAGGCCTTGGCCGCCAGGTACTTGGCCATGTTCGCGGCCGCACCGGCGTTGGCGCCGCTGTCGTACTCGGCGCAGGCCCGCCAGCGCATCAGGTCGGCCGCCTCCAGCTCGATGTGGGCTTCGGCGATGGGAAATTGCACACCCTGGTTCTGGCCGATCGGGCGGCCGAACACCACGCGGTCGCGGGCGTACTGGCTGGCCTTTTCGACGAACCAGCGCCCGTCACCGATGCACTCGGCAGCGATCAGCGTACGCTCGGCGTTCAAGCCGTCGAGGATGTAGCGAAACCCCTTGCCCTCCTCGCCGATCAGGCTGCTGGCCGGAATGCGCAGGTTGTCGAAGAACAGCTCGTTGGTTTCGTGGTTGACCATGTTGGCGATCGGCTGCACGGTCAGGCCGTTGCCAATGGCCGTGCGCAGGTCCACCAGGAAGATGGACATGCCTTCGGACTTGCGCGTGACCTGCGCCAGCGGCGTGGTACGTGCCAGCAGGATCATCAGGTCCGAATGCTGGATGCGCGAAATCCACACTTTCTGCCCGTTGATCACGTAATCGTCGCCCTCACGCACGGCCGTGGTCTTGAGCTGGGTGGTGTCGGTGCCGGTGGTCGGCTCGGTCACGCCCATCGATTGCAGGCGCAGCTCGCCGCTGGCCAGCTTGGGCAGGTAATGACTTTTCTGCTCCTCGCTGCCGTGGCGCAGCAAGGTGAACATGTTGTACATCTGCCCGTGGATGGTGCCGGAGTTGCCACCGCAGTGGTTCACTTCCTCGAGTATCACCGACGCCTCGGCCAGGCCCAGCCCTGAACCGCCATAGGCCTCGGGGATCATCGCCGACAGCCAGCCGGCGTCGGTCATGGCCTTGACGAAGGCTTCCGGGAAGGCCTTCTGCTCGTCCAGGGTGCGCCAGTATTCGGCCGGAAATTCGGCGCACAAGGCGCGCACGCCTTCGCGGATGGCGTTGAGGTCATCGCTGTCGTAGCTGTGCATGGCAGGCTTCTCTACGGTGCTGAAAAGGGGTCAGTCGAAGGTGACGTCGGCGCTTTGCGCCACGCCGGCGGCATTGCCAGCCCACAGGCGCGCCTGGCCTGGGCCGTCGAGGCAGCCGCTGAGTTCGAAGGGCGTGGGCAGGGTCAGCGGGCGCAGGCTGCGGTAGCTGTAGCGGCGCAGGCGGGCACCGGGGTTGGCGCGCAGAAAAGCCCGCAGGTTGAGCGTGGCGATCAGCGGGCCGTGCACCACCAGGTCCGGGTAGCCTTCGGTGGCGGTGACATAGGGGTAGTCGTAATGGATGCGGTGGCCGTTGAAGGTGACCGCCGAATAGCGAAACAGCAGGGTCGCGGTGGGCGTGACGGTTTCGCCCCAGGTGCCGGTTTCACAAGGCTCGCCCGTGCTCGCCTTGGGCGGGGTCGGCTCGCGGTAGACGATGTCCTGCTCTTCACGGATGCACAGCTGGTCGTGCTGGGTGTAATCATGGCGCACGGTCACGAACAGCAAGGCGCCGCTGCGGCCGTGTTTCTCCTCGATGTGCAGGATGGTCGAGGTACGCTGCGCCTCGCCGCCGACCACCAGCGGGGCGATGAACTCGACCCGGCCACCGGCCCACATGCGGTTGCGCCCATCGGCCGGCGGCAAAAAGCCCCCGCGTGCCGGGTGCCCGTCGGTGCCCAGTTGCGCTTCGGGCACAGGGTCTTGAAAGAAGCACCAGGTCCACAGCGGCGGCAATGCCTCGCCGTGGGCCGGGGCGGTCTCGCCGAACGTCGCCGCGATGCGCTGCACCAGGTTGCGGCTGAGCACATCCCAGGCTTGCTCGGTGCGGCCGAGCCACGGGCTGTAATCAAAGGGCGGAGTGGGCATGGGTGGGCCTCTGGAATTGTTGTTATGGCAGGCCACTTGCGGGCGCGTCATCGACGCTGCGCAGGCGACAGGGACGATCATGCGACCCTGTCGTGCATTCTGTGAATTTGCATTTCCATAACCCGGCGTTCATAAATACCGAACGCCTTCCCGACTCCAGGACTTGCCCATGCACTTCGATCTGGCTGATTTGCGCCTGTTCATCCACATCGGCGAATCCCCTAGCCTGACCCAAGGCGCCCGCCGTGCGCACCTGTCCCCGGCCGCCGCCAGTGCGCGCATCAAGGCACTCGAAGCGCAGCTCGACACCCGCCTGCTGTACCGCGACAGCCGCGGCGTCGAGCTGACCCCGGCCGGGCACACGCTGCTGACCCACGCACGCCTGGTGATGCGCCAGGTCGATTACCTGAAGGCGGAATTCACCCAGTTCGGCGGCGATTCGGCGGGGCATATCCGCATCTTTGCCAACACCACGGCGGTGACCGAGTTCCTGCCCGAGGTACTGGCAGGCTTTCTGGCGCAACGGCCGGGGGTCACGGTCGACCTGCAGGAACGCCTGTCCCGCGACATCGTGCGAGGCGTGCTCGATGGCAGCACCGACATGGGCATCATCGCCGGCCCTGTGGAGGCCAGCGGCCTGCAGGTGATGCACTTCAGCACCGACCGGCTGGTGCTGATCGTGCCCGCCGGCCACGAACTGGCCAGCCGCCGCCAGGTGACGTTGAAACAGACCCTGGCCTACCAGCACATCGGGCTGCACGACGGCAGCACCCTGCTGACCTTTCTGCGCGACCAGGTCGAGCGCATGGGGGAAACCCTGGCCCTGCGTATCCAGCTATCGGGCTTCGAAGCCATCTGCCGCATGGTCGAGGCCGGCGTGGGCATCGGCATCATTCCCGAGTCATCCGCATCGCGTCACAGCCACACCATGAACCTGGTGACCATCGCCCTGGACGAACCCTGGGCCGAGCGCGAACGCAGCATCCTTGTCCGGGAACTGGAGGCCCTGCCGGGAACGGTGCGCGCATTGATCAAGACGCTGATGCCTGCCAACTAGGCAAACCATCCCGCACAGTGTCGCCCCTGTTGGAGCGGCCTTGTGCCGCGATGGGCCGCAAAGCGGCCCCGGTGATTTGTGATGCTGGCTGCAATCCTGGGGCCACTGCGCGGCCCATCGCGGCCGGTCCGGCGCCCCGGCAAGGCCGCTCCAACAGGGGATCATTCAAGCCTTCAGAGGCGGCACAAGCTGGTTACTCTGCAGGTTCAGCGCGCAGCTCAAGATAGCGCAGTGTGGGAGCGGCCTTGTGCCGCGATGGGCCGCACAGCGGCCCTAGGATTGCAGCCGGGCATCAGATCCCAAGGCCTACCGCGCTGCCCATAACGCCTAACGCGCACAGGCTATCCATTGCAGCCCCCAAAGCCACCGCAATCCCCCAATAATCGCTTACCAGCTATAACTCACTCGCGCCGTCACCTCACGCCCAGGGTTGTAATAATCGGCCGTCCCCGAGCCCACCACGTGCTGTTCATCGAACAGGTTGCTCACGTTCACCGCAAGGTCAGTGCCCTTGGCGATCTGGTACTTGAAGGCCGCGTCGAACAACGTGGTCCCATCGCTCTTCTTGGTGTTGGCCGCATCCATGTAGTAAGCCCCCACGTACCGGGCACCGAGCCCGACACTCACGGCGGTCGCCGGAATATCGTAGTACGTCCACAGCGAAGCCGAATGCTTGGGCGCGGTGGCGAAGGCGTTGCCCTTGAGCGAAGAGCCGTCATACAGCGACCCGCGCTTCACGTCGGTGTCCATGTACGAATAAGCGCCAATCACGCTGATATCAGCCGTCACCTGGGCTTTGGCCTCCAGGTCCAGGCCGCGTGCGTGAGACTCACCGACGGTTTGCTGCTCGATGATGCCGCTGGGCAGTACCACAGCAATGGTGACGTTTTCCTGGGTCAGGTCATACACCGCAGCGGAGAACATCGCGTCCATGCCGATGGGCGAGTACTTCACCCCCACTTCGTACTGCTTGCCGGTTTGCGGAGTCACGCCCACCTGGGGTGGGGACACCGATTCCACCATGCTCACGTACGTCGACACTTCGTCGTTGACGATGTAGGTGAGCGCAGCGCGATATGAGGTCTCCGACAAGTCGTCGCTCTGCTTGGCCGCCCCGCCCACGTACTCGGTGCTGGACAAGTCCATGGAGTCGTTGCGCACGCCAGCGGTGGCGATGACGCGGTCGTAGAACGACAGGTTCTGCTGCATGAACACGGCCTTGGTGGTCACGTCCTGCTTCTTGCGGCTGTAGGGCTCGATGCCACGCGGCACGCCGGTGAACACCGGGTTGGCGATGTCGATCGGGGTGGCCAGGCTGTAGACCGAGCGCTGCTTGGTCGAGGAGTCGAGGTACTCCACCCCCACCAGGGTGCTGCTGTCGATGTGCTCGAACTGCGCATCGTATTGCAGCATCAGGTTGCCGTTGAGCTGGTCGGCGTCGCTGTCGGTGCCGAACACATAGCGCGGGATGGTCGTGCCAACGCGCGAAGGGCTGTCGCTCAAGTAGGCGTAGCCGAAATCGTCGGTCAGTTCGCTGTAGCGCAGGTTGCCGCGCAATACGAAGCCGTTGTCGAAGTCGTGGGTGAGGTTGCCGGACAAGCTGGTGCGCTCCACATCGTGGAAGTTGTAGCCAGGCTCGCCGAAGAACTTGCTGCGGTCGTATTCCTTGTCCAGCGGGTAGCCACCGCTGTTGGGCGAGCTGTTGGTCTTCAGGTAGTCCAGCACCACGGTGGCCGAGGTGAAGTCGCTCGGTGCCCAGGTCAGCCCGCCCATCACCAGGCGGCTGTCGTCGCGGGAGTGGTCGTACTCACGGTCGCTGTCCTGCAGCTTGGCCGTGAAGCGCCCTGCCACTGTACCGCCTTCGTTGAGCACATCGCCCACGTCGATGCCGGTCTCGGCATGGTCGTACGAACCGTAGGTCACATAGCCCTGGCCGAAACGTTCGAACCGCGGCTGCTTGGTCACGAAGTTGACCGAGCCACCCGGGTCGGCGGGGCCGAACAGGGTGGAGTTGGCGCCGCGAATGATCTCGATACGCTCGTAGGCGTACGGGTCTTCGCGCACGCCACGCATGGAGCTGAGCGTCAGGCCGTCGCGGTAGGTGGTGGCCTGGAAGCCGCGGATCTGGAAGTAGTCGTTACGGTCGTCCGACCCATAGAAGTCGCTGATCACCCCAGGGGTGTACTGCAGCGCCTCTTCGGTGGTGCTGACGCTGCGCTGTTCCATCTCTTTGCGGGTCACCACCGACACCGAAGCTGGGGTATTGAGGATGCTGGTGGCGACCTTGCCCCCTACCCACAGCTCCTTGGCCACAACCGAGTTGATGTCGTCGTCGGCGCTGGCCTTGACCTTGGCATTGACGATCACCGGGGCCAGGCGGTAGTCCTCGGTGGCGCCCAGCTCCAGGGGGCCGGTGGGCTTGGGCTGGGGCAGCAGCAAGTAGGCGTTGGGGCCTTGCTGTTCCGATTGCAGGTCACTGCCCTGCAACAGCGCAGACAAGGCCGCGGTGGTACCCAGCGAGCCCTGGACGCCCGGCGTTGTCCGGTTGGCCACGCTTTGCGCGTCGTACGACAGGCTGATGCCGGCTTCCCTGGCAAAACGATCGAGCGCTGGCGCCAGCGGGCCTGCCGGGATGTTCCACTGCTTGAGCGGGCTGCTGCTGTCAGTGGCCGCAGGCTGGGCCAGGGCTGGCAGAACATGGCTGCCGACCACCAGCCCGAACAGGGCGCCACGCAGGGCTCGGTTCAGGGGGTGGCGCGGTGAAACCGGGGTAGAACTCATTCTCTCGCTCCGTAGCGTGTCGGCGGGCGGCCTGTATTCCGGCCTTCCCTACCTGCCGAACGAGAATGAGAAAACACCTCATTTATTTTCAGATTAATTAACTTCGATTGTAGGTTGCTTCCTACGCCTTACGGATAGCCTGCTTCACTTTGCGCAGCAGCTCACCCATGCGGAAGGGCTTGATCAGCATGTCCATGCCATCGCCGAGAAACGCCTGCCGGTCCAGCGCGGCATCGGCATACCCGGTCATGAACAGCACGGGCAGGTCGGGCCTGTAACCACGGGCAAGGTCAGCCAGCTCCCGGCCGCTGAGCGTGGGTAGACCAACGTCGGACAGCATCAGGTCCAGGCTCGGGTCGTCGCGCAGGTATTCCAGCGCCTGGTCGGTGGTCGAGGCCAGTGTGCAGTGGTAGCCGGCATCGGCCAGCGCTTCGGCCACCGACAGCCGCACCGACGCCATGTCCTCGACGATCAGCACATGCTCGCCGTTTCCTTGCAGGTCGAGCCCACGCTCGCGCACCACGGGCACGGCTGCCTGTGCGCTGGCCGGCAGCATCAGCGCCACTTCAGTGCCCTGCCCCATCACGCTGCTGAGCATCACGTGGCCGCTGGACTGGCGGGCGAAGCCGTAGATGGTCGACAGCCCAAGGCCGGTGCCCTGGCCGACGGGTTTGGTGGTGAAGAACGGGTCGAATACCTTGTCCAGCAACTCAGGTTCGATGCCGGTGCCGTTGTCGCGCACGCTGACCATCACATAAGGGCCGTCGGCCAGGTTGGGGTTTTCCTGGGACCAGATGGCGGCCGTGTCCAGCCAGATCCGCCCGCCCTTGGGCAGTGCGTCGCGGGCGTTGATCACCAGGTTGAGCACCGCGCTTTCCAGTTGCACCGGGTCGACCAGGGCAATGACCGGTTGCGTGGAGAGGTTCAGGGTCAGTGTGATGCGCTCGCCAATGGTGCGGGTCAGCAGTTCTTCGAGCGAGCGCACGTGGCGGTTGACGTCCACCGGCCGGGTATCCAGGGGTTGCTGGCGAGCGAAGGCCAGCAACCGATGGGTCAGCGATGCCGCGCTATTGGCCGAGCTGAGCGCAGCTTCGGCATAGCGCGGCACTTTGTCGATGCGGTGCTCGGCCACTCGTTTGCAGATCAGTTCGAGGCTGGTGATGATGCCAGTCAGCAGGTTGTTGAAGTCGTGGGCGATGCCGCCGGTCAAGCTGCCCAGTGCCTCCATTTTTTGCAGTTGCACCAGCTGCGCCTCGGTGCGTTCGCGCACGGCCACTTCGTGGGCCAGCTGGCTGGTGGCGTCGTCCAGCCGGGCTAGGTGCGAGCGTTCGCGGTGACGGTGCTCGGTGATGTCCTCGACGAACACCAGGCACAAACCTGGCGCCTGATACGGCGAAAGCTGCCACTCGGTCTCGCGTACATGGCCATGCACCTGCATGCTCAAGGTGCCCTGCCAGCGCTCGCCGGCCATCAGGTGCTCGCGCAGGCTGGCCAGTGCCGCTTCCTGCCCATCGGCAAAGCATTCGTGCAGCTGCTCGGGGTGGCGGTTGTCCTGGATCAGGTAGCTGAATGCCTGGTTGCATTCGTGCACCTTCAGCTGGGCGTCCATCACGGCAATCGGCGCCGACACGCTGGTGAATATCTCGCGAAAGCTTGCCTCGCTCTGGCGCAGTGCGCGCTCGGTGTCGCGCACGCGCAGCAAGGTGCGCAGGGTGGCCAGCAGCACGTCCGGGTCGACGGGGTGAATCAGGTAGGCGTCGGCACCGGCGTTCAGCCCGGTAATGATGTCGCCACTCTGGATCGAAGCGGCCGACACATGAATCACCGGCAGCAGGGCCGTGCGTGGGTCCTGACGCAGCAGCCGGACAATGTCGAAGCCGCTCATGTCCGGCAGGTTCACGTCCAGGATCAAGGCGTCGATCTGGCTGTCGCGGATCAGCGCCAGGCCCTCGCCGCCCGTGCCGGCCTCCAGTACCTGGTACCCGTGCACCGCCAACCGCCTGCGCATGGCATAGCGGGTGGCAACGTTGTCATCGACGATCAGCAAGCGCACATCGGCATTCATTCAGCGCTCTCCGGAGCGAGGGCAAGGGGGATCACCACGAAGAAGCAGGAGCCGACGCCCGGCTCGCTCTCAACGCCCACATGACCACCCAACAGCTCGGCAAAGCGTTTGCACAGCGACAGGCCCAGGCCCGTACCGCGCAGGCGCTTTTGCAGCGGCGAGTCCACCTGGGCAAAGTCTTCGAACAGGGTGCCCAGCAGTTCCGGTGCGATGCCGATACCCGTATCGCTCACGGCAAAACGGATACTGTCATCGCCTTCCAGGCAGGCGGAAATACGCACTTCGCCCTGGGAGGTGAACTTCAGGGCATTGGAAATGAAGTTGCGCAGGATCTGCGCCAGCTTCTTGTCATCGGTGTACAGCCGCGGCAGGCCGGCATGCTCTTCGAAGATGAGGTCCACGGCCGAGGCATCGACAATGGGCCTGAACATGCCTCGCAGGGCGGCGAACAGGTCGAACATGTCGAACCAGGCCGGCGAAATGGTGATGCGGCCGGCTTCGATCTTGGCAAGGTCCAGCAGGTCGTCGACCATGTCGGACAGCTCGCGGGTAGCGGTGCTGATGAACGTGACCTGACGGTGCTGTTCGGCCGACAACGGCCCGTCGAGCTCGTCGGTCAGCAGGCCGGTGATGCTCAAGATCGAGCCCAGCGGCGTGCGAAATTCATGGCTCATGTAGGACAGGAAGCGGCTCTTGAGGTCCGAGGCCTGGCGCAGGTGCTCGGCCTGGGTATCGAGCTCGGCATACAGCGCCAGCACGCCCTGGTTGGTTTCATCCAGCTCGGCGCGCAAGGCGTCGTTCTCGGCTTGCAGGCGGGCAATCATGGCAGCATCAGACATTGGGCAACTCCAGGTCGATGACAAGCACGGTGACATCGTCACGGCCGCGGCAAAAGTCGCGATGCAGCACGGCAGCGATCACGGCCGGATGGCGGTGCACCAGGCCAGGGTAATCCTTGAGGTTCCACCGGGACTGCAGGCCATCGCTGTACATGATCAACACATTTCCGTTCAGATCAGCGTAGTCGAACACTTGGGTTTTTCTGAATTGCCCGCCAACAATGCCGGGCATCGACGCCAGGCCTCGCGATTGGCTGCCATTGACCAGGCTCGCGCCGATGTTGCCAATGCCGGTGAAGCTCAGCCGTGCATTGCAGCCATCGTAGTGCGCTAGGGCTACGGCGCCACCGCGCGTGCCCGTCATCGCCTGGTGCATGGCCAAAAGTTGCTGCTGCGCCTTGGCGAACGGTGCCTGTGCAAACACGGCCGCACCCGCCTGGGCTGCCGCTTCGGCTTCGCTGCCGTGCCCCAGCCCGTCGATCACCAGGGCGCTCACGTGCCGCCCGTCGAAAGCCAGGTGCCAGGTGTCGCCGCAGGCCGGGTCGCCATTAAGGGCATGCTGGCTGACGCCGAAGCGCAGGTCAGTGCCTGGGTCACCCTGGGCATACAACCGCGCCAGGACCACAGCTCCCCGGGTATCGGCATAAACGTCGAAGACTTGAGCCTGGCGGGCGATGGCGCCCATGCCGATACCTTGGGTGCCCGCCGACGAATAGCCGTCGGCCAGGCAGGCTTGGGCATCGAACCCTTGGGCGCGATCGAGGGTGAGCACTTCGATACCAAACCTGCCGTCACCGCGCGGCAGCGCGCGCAGATGAAGCTCGCCGTGCCCGGCATGCTTGAGCACATTGGTGCACAGCTCGGTCACCACCAGCGCGACACGTCCGGCGTCCGTCTCGTCATGCCCGTGGGCCTGTGCGAGCTTTTGCGCGATCCGTCGAGCGTGGCCAACGTCACTGGCATCAGCCAACAGTACGACGCAGGTCTGGCTCGCGGCGATGCTCACGCCCATCGAGTGATCGTCACGCGAGTACCCTGGCCAGGCGCGGTGTCCAACTCGAACTCATCCACCAGGCGCCGTGCCCCGGTCAAGCCCAGGCCCATGCCACCGCCCGAGGTCCAGCCGTCGGTCAACGCCAGGCCGATATCGGGAATGCCAGGGCCTTCGTCACGAAAATGCAGGCGCAGGCCCACCCGGCCGAAGTCCTCCAGCACCTGCCAGTCCATATCGCCGCCACGGCCATAGACCACGGTGTTGCGGGCCAGCTCGCTGACGGCGGTGACCAGCTTGGTCAGGTCAACCAGGCGCATACCGCACTCGCCCGCCAGCTTGCGGGCCAGTTGGCGGGCAAGCACCACATCCTGCTCGATGCGCACCGGCAGGCTACCGCTGTCGCGCACGTTCATTTGCGGGCCACACGCTGACGCAGCACGTGCATACCGCGCTCCACATTCAAGGCCGTACTCACGCCAGGCAACGTCAACCCCAGCTCCACCAGGGTGATGGCCACGGCCGGCTGCATGCCGACCACCATGGTTTCGGCGTCCATGATGCGCGACAGGCCCGAGATGCTGGCGATCATCCGTCCGATGAACGAGTCGACCATGTCCAGCGCCGAGATGTCGATGAGTACGCCACGGGCGGAGGTGCTGCTGATGCGGTCGGTCAGGTCTTCCTGCAGGGTGAGGGCCAGTTGGTCATGCATGTCCACCTGGATGGTCACCAGCAGAAATTCCCCCATCTGCAGGATCGGGATACGCTCCATGGCTCAGGCTCGCTGGCCGAGGTCGCTGCCCACACGGGTCAGGGCCAGCTTCAGGGCGTCGGCCAGGTTGGCCTTGGTGGTCAGGGTGCCAAGGTCCAGGCCCAGGTGCACGATGGTCTGGGCGATCTGCGGACGAATGCCGCTGATGATGCAATCGGCGCCCATCAGGCGAATGGCCGTCACGGTCTTGAGCAGGTGCTGCGCCACCAGGGTGTCCACGGTGGGCACGCCCGTAATGTCGATGATGGCGATTTCCGAACCAGTGTCGACGATGCGCTGCAGCAGCGACTCCATGACAGTCTGGCTGCGCTGGGAGTCCAGGGTGCCGATCAGTGGCAATGCCAGCACACCGTCCCACAGCTTGACCACGGGCGTGGACAGCTCCAGCAGTTCTTCCTGCTGGCGGCGGATGACGTTTTCACGGCTCGCCTGGTACGTGCGCATGGTGTGCATGCCCATGCTGTCGAGCAGCTCGGACACGCGCCAGAGTTCCTCGGCAAGCGTGGCCGGGTCGTCGCCGTAGTGCGATTGCAGCAAAGCGAACAGCGGACGCTTCAGGGCGTAGATGAAGTACACGGTCTGGTGGGAGTCATGGCCCATCTGCGCGCGCGATAACGACAGCTTTTCGAGGAACCGGCGCACGGCCTCCCAATCGGCGGCTGCCAGGTTAGCGCCACCTTGGCCCTTGAAGCCTTGCACCAGCAGTTGCAGAAACTCGCGGGTTTCCTGGGCCAGCACCTGCTCCTTGACATTGCGCGTGGCACCGTTGCCTTCCAGGCCTGCTATCCATTGGGTCAACAGCTGTTCCTGGTTGTTTTCGACCGCGTCCAACGTACTGCTCTGCAGTGCTGCCATGTATCTGAGCTCCTGTGGTGAAAGCGGGCACTTTCACACTATGACCGGGGTTTTTTTGAGTGACAGTTACTGGCCGGAATAGTTGTCCGGGTGGCGCATTTAATTGCATTAGGCCATCGGATGGTAGCCCATTGCGCAAAGAAATTTGGCAGGTTGGATCAAGGGCAGGTAGGCGGCATTGGCAAGGATGACCTGGGGAATTTCCATCATTCGGTGGAGGGGTATGCCAGCGTGTATGTGCTCGGCCAGCTTGGCCGGGCCATTGAATGCGCGGGGGGGGGGGTGCGCTACGACCCACTGTCAGCAAGAAGGCTCCACTGGCCAGGTATACGCTCGGTGAGTGCACACGCTCGGCCGAGGATATTGGCGGCGCGGCGCATATTGCCGGGGCTGCTTTGCAGCCCATCGCGGCACAAGGACCGCTCCTACTTGGATGGGTGTCTGCCTTCGGGCTGGCGCGAGCCGGTTGCTGCGTAGCGAAAGGTTGCACGGTATTTGTGGGAGCGGCCCTCGTGCCGCGATGGGCCGCAAAGCGGCCCCAGCACCATGAGTTGCGAAGCTGAAACCCTAGAGCCGCTTCGCAGCCCGAAGGTTCCAGCAAAGCTCATCTCAACCCAACGACCGCGCCCCCATCGGCTGCGCATGACCGCGTGTCGTCACAATGCCCAGGAAGGAAATCATGATCGCAAGCCCCAGCGTGGCGCTCACCTCCGCCCGGTGCTCGGGCGTGTACATCATCACCGCCAAGGCCAGGGCAATGAAGATGATCACCGCCCAGGTCAACCAGGGGAACAGCCACATGCGGAACTTGAGCTCGGTATTCTCCCGCTCAAGACGGCGGCGCATGCGCAGCTGGGAGATGGCGATGACCATGTACACCAGCAGCGCGATGGCGCCTGAGCTTGCCAGCAGGAACTCGAACACGCCCTTGGGTGCAAAGTAGTTGAGCACGGCGATGAACGCACCGATCAGGGTGCTGCCGAACACCGCAGCACGTGGTACGCCGACTTTGGACGTGTGCTTGAGCATTGCCGGCGCATCGCCGCGCTTGGCCAGCGAGTACATCATGCGCGAGGCGATGTAGATCGAGGAGTTCATGCAGCTGGTGACCGCCACCAGCACCACCAGGTCGACCAGCAAGGCCGCGTTGGGGATGTTCATGATTTCCAGTGCACGCTGGTACGAGCCCACCACAGCCAGCTGCGGGTCATTCCACGGCACCACGGAAATGATCACGAAGATGGAGAGGATGTAGAAGGTGCTGATGCGCCAGATCACCGAGCGGGTGGCCTTGGCGATGTTGCGCGACGGGTCGCTGGACTCGGACGCTGCGATGGTCACCGCCTCAGTGCCGATGAAGCTGAACATCACAGTGATGAACGCCCCCACCACCGCGGCCCAGCCCTTGGGCGCGAAACCACCGTGGTCGGCCATCAACCCACTCAGGCCGCTGACTTCGCGGTTGGGCAGCCACCCCATCAGCGCCGCGAACCCGAGGCTGATGAAGGCAAGGATCGCGGTCACCTTGAGGATGGCGAACCAGAACTCGAACTCACCGTACTTGGCCACGCTGAACAGGTTGGTACCTGCCAGCAGCAACACCGACGCCAGGGCGAATATCCAGCTGTCTATCTGCGGGAACCAGGCATTGAGCACATGCCCTGCCGCGAGGGCTTCGATGGGGATGACCAGCACCCAGAACCACCAGTACAACCAGCCGATGGTGTAGCCGGCCCAGCGACCGATGGCCTGGTCGGCGTAGGTGGAGAAGGAACCGGTATCGGGGTGCGCGACGGCCATTTCGCCGAGCATGCGCATGACCAGGACGACCAAGGTCCCGGCCACGAAATAGGAGATTATGGTAGCCGGGCCGGCTGCCGCAATGGCGTGGCCCGAGCCGACGAAAAGTCCGGCGCCGATGATGCCGGCGATGGACAGCATCGTTACATGACGTGGCTTGAAACCTTGTGCAAGGTTGCCATCAGATCCCACGGTGTTCATGGATGTTGTTCTCTTTTTGCTGACACAAGGATGGACGGGCAGGCGTAGGCGAAAATAGCTCCTTGAAGGGTTCAGGTCGACAGGTTGCTTGCGCTCTGTTGTTGATCTTTGCAGCGCATCACAAGGCAACGTGCCGGTGGGGGTCGGGCTTCATTTAAGCCCCGCAGGGGGGAGGGAAATTACACGAGAACGCCCCGGAACTGTTCGATCACGACAGCGCTTTTGTGCAAGCGACAAATGTCGCGATTGGCATATCCGAACGCGCCA
This sequence comes from Pseudomonas sp. FYR_7, assembly GCF_043106155.1. Lineage (NCBI taxonomy): Bacteria > Pseudomonadati > Pseudomonadota > Gammaproteobacteria > Pseudomonadales > Pseudomonadaceae > Pseudomonas > Pseudomonas sp. FYR_7. The sequence goes on along the minus strand of NZ_JBICMI010000021.1, from coordinate 31,016 downwards.
TGCACGCCAATGGCGCTTGGGTTTTTCATTCGAGTGTGTTGCACCCGCTGCCTGTCCAGCAGGCAGCGCGGGCATCAGGCCAGTGCGTGGTCGACCAGCACCTGCAGCCGCCCCTGGGAGCAGCGCTCGACCCGCGCCTGGACGCCATACACCTGCGCTAGCAGGTCAGGCACCAATACATCCTGCGGCGTACCACTGGCCACCACCCTGCCCTCGCGCAGCACCACCAGCCAGTCGGCATGGCTGGCGGCCAGGTTGATGTCGTGCAGCACCGCCACCGCCAACAGGCGATGCACCTGCACCCGCTCACGCACGGCGTCCATGACCCGCAATTGATAATGCAGGTCCAGCGCGCTGGTGGGCTCGTCGAGCAGCAGCACTTGCGGGTTGCGCGCCAGCAACTGGGCCAGCGCCACCAATTGCCGCTGCCCGCCGGACAAGCTGTCCAGCGAGCACTGGGCCAGATGCTCGATACCCAGCTGGCGCAGGGCCGCAAAGGCCTGGCCCAGCAGATCGTCCGCACTGCCTACGCGAAGTGCCGCCATGATGCTTTCCAGCACACTGAGGGCAATGCCGGGGGGCAACTGCTGGGGCATGTAGGCCAGCCGTCGCGAACGGTCGGCAAAGGCCAGCCGGGTCACGTCCTGGCCATCCAGGCGCAGGCCGCCGCGCATGCGCTCGAGCCCTGCCAGGGCCCTGAGCAGCGTGGACTTGCCTGCTCCATTGGGCCCCACCAGCGCCACCAGGCTGCCTTCGGGCAAGGCCGGCAGGCTGACCTCGTGCAGGATCTGCCGCGCACCGTAGGCGACCGAAACCTTGTCGATCACCAGGCTCACAGCTTTCTCCCCCGCCGGAACACCAGCGTCACGAAAATCGGCACCCCCACCAGGGCGGTGACGATGCCGACCGGCACAATCACGCCTGGCATGATCAGCTTGCTGGCAATGGAGGACAGCGACAGCATCAGGGCGCCCACCAGGGCGCTGGCCGGCAGCAGGAACCGCTGGTCTTCACCGACCAGCAGGCGCGCAATGTGCGGCCCGACCAGGCCGACGAAGCCGATGGTGCCGACGAATGCCACGGCGGTTGCCGACAACAGGCTGATGCGCAGCAGCGAGGCAAAGCGCAGCCGCCGGGTGTCCACGCCGAAGCTGCGCGCCCGGTCCTCGCCCATGCGCAGCAGCGTCATCGCAGGTGCTGCGCGCAGCGAAAACGGCAACACCAGCGCCACGACCAGCGCCAGCATGCCGAGCTTGTTCCAATCGGCCCGGGCCAGGCTGCCCATGGTCCAGAACACCAGTTGCTGCAGCACGTCCTCGGTGGCCAGCAGTTGCAACAGCGACACCAGGGCATTGCAGCTGAACACTAGGGCGATGCCGAACAGCACCAGGCTCTCCACGCCCGCCCCGCGAAGCCGCGACATGGCCTGCAACAGCACCACCGACAGGCAGGCGAAGACGAAGGCCATCACCGTCACCTGCACACCCGCCGTCATCCAGGCGACGCTGAGCGGGTAGGCGATGGCAAGCGAAGCCCCCAGTGCCGCTGACGAGGACACTCCCAAGGTGAAGGGGCTGGCCAGCGGGTTGTCGAGGATCGCCTGCATCTCGGCCCCTGCCAGCGACAGTGCCGTGCCCACCAGCACGGCCATCAGCGCGTACGGCAGGCGAACGTTCCAGATAATCACCCGCTCCGTGGCGCTGAGGGTGGTCGGGTCGAACAGGCCTTGCACCAGTCGCCCCAAGCTCATGCCCGATGCACCGCTGGCCAGGTCGCTCAAGACCGAAACCAGCAACAGCACGGCCAGCCCGGCCACCAGCCCGGTACGCCGCCACAGCAGCCGACGGTAATGCCAGGCGGCCTGCTGCACGCCTGGCAGCGCCTGTGCGGTCACTGGGCGTCGACCCAGTACTGACCGTCCAGCCCTACCTTGAGCATGCGGTTGATCTCGGCCATGGTCGCTTGCGGGTCAATGGCCTTGAACCGCTCTGGATGCACCCAGCGCGCCATCGCTTCAATTGCCAGGATGTTGAACGGCGAGTTGTAGAAGTCATGCCACAAGCCATGGGCCTGGCCGGCCTGGATGGGGCGCAAGGGGGCGAATTCCGGGCGGGCCGTGATCTTCGCCAAACTGTCCCGGGCCGTTTCTTCGGACACCCCGGCACCCAGCAGCACCCCAGGGGCGCGGTTGCCGGTGGCGATATAGACGTCGGGGTCGGATTGCAGCACGTACTCGACGCTGACATCGCCCAGCGCACCGGGCACCACGTCAGCGCCAATGTTATGGCCACCCACCGCCTGGACCACACTGCCCAAACCGCTTTTGCCAGTGGTATGGCCGGGCGCTTGCCATACCCCGGCCAGCAGTTCCAGAAACACCTTGGGCCGCTCGCTGTCCTTGATGCCGGCCACGCCCGCTTTCACCCGCTCCAGGTGACGGTCGTACAGGTCAAGGTACTGCTGCGCCTGCTGTTCACGGCCCAGCAGCGTGCCAAGCGCCTGCATGCTGACGTGGGTGTTGCGCATGGGGTGCACGCGAAAATCGATGAACAACACCGGCACGCCGGCCTTGGCCAGCAAGTCGGCCACCGGGCTGTGCTGGGTCGGGCCTTCACCGGCGATGCTGAAAATGGCCAGGTCCGGCTTGAGCGACAGGATCTGCTCGGCGCTCACGCTCTGCTCGGAGGCCTGCCCGATCAAGGGCAGCTTGGCGATCTGCGGGTAGTGCTGGGCGTAGACCTCGTAGGTGTGCGGGTCCAGCAAGCGCATGTCGTTCTGCCAGCCCACCACGCGCTGGAACGGGTTGTCCCGGTCGAGCAGCGCCAGGGCGAAGAACAAACGCCCCTCGCCCAGCACGACCCTCTGCGGGGCGTGGTCAAGCTCGACGGTACGCCCCAGCACATCGGTGACTTGCAGGGCGTGGGCGGTATGGGTAAAGCCGAGGCAGGACGCCAACAGCAACAAGGCCGGCAGCAGGCGCTGCCGCAAACGGGGGAACAGGCACATCGGGGCGTCCTCTTGAAGAGAGAATCAGTCGCAACGGAGCCGGGCATTCTAGCCAGCCACCTGTGCGCCCGATGTGCGCGAATGTATTGGCCTGCTCGCCAGCCATTACATCCCGTTACCCCAAGGCGTTACCAGGTCAGGCAGATCTTGCCGAAATGGCGGTTGCTTTCCTGATAGCGAAACGCCTCGACGATCTGTTCGAGTTCGAAGTGCTTGTCCACCACCGGGCGCAGGCCGTTGGCCTCGATGGCCCGGACCATGGCCTGTTGCTGGGCACGGCTGCCCACCAGGACACCCTGCAAGCGGATCTGCCGCACCAGTGCCTGCACCAGCGGCAGTTGCCCCGCTACACCGGTCAGAATACCGATCAGCGACACATGGCCCCCGATGCGCGCCGCAATCATCGACTGCTCCAAAGTGGCAGGCCCGCCCACTTCGATCACATGGTCCACCCCACGGTTGTCGGTCAGCTCACGCACCTTTTCGCCCCAGGCCGGCGTGCGCGTGTAGTTGATCACGTGGTCGGCGCCCAAGGCTTTGAGCCGCTCGAGCTTGGCATCGCTGGAAGAAGTGGCGATCACCGACGCGCCGGCCAGCTTGGCGAACTGCAGGGCGAAGATCGAAACCCCGCCGGTGCCCTGCACCAGCACCGTATCACCGGGCTTGAGGTGATCGTCGCTCATCAGCGCGCGCCAGGCCGTCAGCCCGGCAGTGGTCAAGGTCGCCGCCTCGGCGTGGCTGAAGCCCTTGGGCGCGCGGGTGAACGCCGTGGCCAGCGCGGTCACATGGCCACGGGCATAACCGTCCAGGCCATCGCCCGGCACCCGGGCAAAGCCCTCGACATTAGCCTGCCCATCCAGCCAGTCAGGGAAGAAGGTGCTGACCACGCTGTCACCGACCTTAAAGTCGCTGACACCGCTGCCCACGGCTACCACCTCGCCAGCACCGTCGGCCATCGGGATGCGCCGTTCGGCCGGGCCCCACATGCCGCTGACCACGGCAAAGTCATGGTAATTGAGGGAGCTGGCATGCAAGCGCACGGTGATTTCACCCACGCCTGGGGCAGTGGCTTCACAGGTGCCGACCTCGACCTTGTCGTAGCCGCCGCCGGGTTGAACGTAAATCGCCTTGCTGCTCATGGTCGAGTGCTCCATCTGTAAAAAGGAAAGTGGCCGGCGAGCGTCGGTTCAGCCCAGCATACGCTTCAAAGCATGGCAGTCGGGCGCATGTCGATCGGCAAGGCCCGGCCAGGCGTCGTGCGGCTGGTTCACGAGTACCGTGCCCGCACCGGCGGCTCGCCCGCAGTCCAGGTCGAAGCGGTGGTCGCCGACCATCACCATCGCCTGCGGCGCGACGCCCCAGGCACCGGCGATCTTGAGCAGCCCATCGGGGCTGGGCTTGGGGTGCGCTTCATCACGCCCAAGAATGTGCGCCACCGGAAAACAGTCGGCAAGGCCAATGGCCTCGAGCGTGATGTGCGCCAGCTCGCGGGCATTGCGGGTAAGGATGCCCAGCTGGCAACCACGGCTGGCCAGCTCACGGACCAACTCCACCGCCCCTTGGGCGGCTCTGGAGGCAAACGCCAGATGACGCTCGTGCTCCAGCAGCCAGGCATGCTTGGCGGCGGCTTCGTCGGCGGGCAAGGCCGCCAGGTGCGCCAGGATGTCGTCCTTGGGCGGGATGCCCAGCTTCACGCGGATAGCGGCAAAATCGTGCGCGGCCACGGTCAGGGTGCCGTCCATGTCGAACACCCAGTGGCGCACCTGGCCGAGGTTCATACCCAGTCCTTGCGATGACGAATCAGGCCTTCCTGGCTGGACGAGGCCACCAGCTGGCCGGCCTGGTTGAAGATACTGCCCCGGCAGAAGCCACGGGCATTGCCTGCCCAAGGGCTGTCGGTGGCATACAGCAGCCATTGATCGGCGCGCAGGTTGCCGTGGAACCACAAGGAGTGGTCCAGGCTTGCGATCTGCATGTCGCGCTGCCAGACCGACTTGCCATGGGGCAGCATCGAGGTGGTCAACAGCCCGAAATCAGAGGCGTAGGCCAGGATGTACTTGTGCAGCGCAGGGACGGCCGGCAGGTTGCCATCGGCGCGGAACCAGGCGTATTTCACCGGGTCGCCGGGCTTGGGGTTGAACGGATCACGTTCGGTCACCGGGCGAATCTCGATGGGCTTGGCGCACAGCACCTTGTCGCGGATGCGCTCAGGCAGCTGATCGGCCATGGCGCTGGCCAGTTCCACTTCGGTGGGCAGGTTTTCAGGGCCGACTACATCGGGCATCTGCGCCTGGTGGGTGAACCCTTCTTCGTCGTATTGGAACGACGCGCTGCAGGTGAAGATCGTCTTACCCTTCTGAATCGCCGTGACGCGGCGGGTACTGAAACTGCCACCGTCGCGCACGCGGTCCACCGAATACACCACCGGCAGGCTGGCATCGCCCGGGCGCAGGAAGTAGCCGTGCAGCGAGTGCACATGGCGGGCATCCTCTACCGTCTGGCTGGCGGCCGACAAGGACTGGCCCAGCACCTGGCCGCCATACAGCTGGCGAAAACCCAGGTCCTGGCTGCGGCCGCGGAACAGGTTTTCTTCAATGGCTTCGAGGCTCAACAGGTCGACCAGGTCGTCCAACACATGACTCATCGGGGTTCTCCGTAGACGCAAGGCGTGCTCACAAGGCGCCGTGGGCCGGCGCTCGATTCAACCGGCGCGGCCCCTGCATGAGCCCCACCGTCCAATAGCGCAAATGATACAGGGTTTGACACCGCTGGCCCCCCTGGCGGTTCACTCGGCCCGCAAGGTCTGCTCCCACCGCGAGCGATCGATCCGGTACAGCACATGCGGGCGCAGTGGATGGCCGAGGGCGACACGCGGGTGGTCGAAGCTGCCTGCCAGGTCCTGCTCCATGCCGATAGCTTGCATGACCTTCTGCGAGGGCAGGTTGAGGGTACTGGTGAAGGACACCACCTCTTCGACCTGCAACTGGGCGAACGCACAGCGCAAGCACGTCCAGGCCGCCTCGCTGGCAAACCCCAGGCCCCAGTGCCGGCGTGCCAGGCGCCAGCCGATCTCGACCGCCGGGGCGAAGGGCGCGTCGAAATTGACGTTGAGCAGGCCCGTCATGCCGATGAACGCGCCACTGTCCTTGCGCTCAAGCGCCCACAGGCCAAACCCGTACTCATGAAAATGCCCGCGGATGCGGCCGATCAAGGCAGCCGCTTCCAGACGTGTGAGCGGCGCGGGGAAATACCGCATGACCTGGGGGTCGGCGCACAGGGCAGCGAACTCGCGCAGATCCTCGTCCTGCCATTGGCGCAGGATCAGCCGCGCGCTTTCCAGTTCCAGAATGGGGGTCATGGGGTTCGCTCCGTTTTGGCGTGATGCAGTGTACAGCGTAGGCGCAGCCACGGCAGGGCACCGGGTGACGGGTAGCCGAATGCATTTTTCACATGCGCTTCACCGGCTGGCAACACGTCGGTTAGCAAAATGCCGCCATCCCTGCCGCGCCCAGCGCGCGGTTTTCTTGTCGGAGCCACCCATGCTGTCGAGCAACACCCTGCCGCCCTACGCCTTGCATTCACCGCGCAAGCGATGGCTGCCCCGCCGCGCCGTGACCGTCGCCTTGAGCCTGAGCCTGGCCGTGGCGGCATCGACCTCCTGGTTTATGACGAGAACCTCCATCGTGGACCTTGGTAGCCAGCAACAACTCAGCAAAAGCGGCCTGCTCCAGGCCTGGGCCAACGGTGCGGTGATCGTCATGATCCGCCATGCCGAGCGCTGCGACAGCGCACCAGGCCCTTGCCTGGACGACCCAGCGGGCATCACGGTGGCCGGTAGCCAGGCTGCCGGGCGCGTGGGCGAAGGTCTCAAGCACCTTGGGCTGGCCGATGCCGACCTGTTAAGCAGCCCGAAGGTGCGCACCCAGCAGACGGCGCATTTCATTCTGGGGCAGCCGGTCGCCACGCGGGAATGGATCGGGCAGTGCGACGGCAGCTTCCCGGCCCAGGCGCTGGCCGCCAAACGCACCGAACACAACTTGGTGCTGGTAACCCATAGCGGCTGCGTCGATCAGTTCGCTCGTCAGCAGAACGTTGCCGGCGGCGAACGGGACAGCGGTTATGCCAGCGCCCTGTTCGTTTCCGTGGACGACAGCGGCAAGGCACGCATTCTGGGGCGCTTGAACGAGCCTGCATGGCAGCGCGTGCTGGCCAGTGCCGCACGTTGAAAGTGCCCACTGCATGGGCCGCCACCGGCTTCTAGTTAGCGACAGCAAAGTTTTCCACAGCCGTAGGCCACTCATGGCAAGATCGAGGCTGTTCCCTGCTGTGGATAACCCATGTCGCTGCCGCTGATCTACCACGAAGACTACAGCCCTGAGTTTCCGCCGGACCATCGTTTTCCGATGGACAAGTTTCGTCTGCTGCACGATCACCTGATCGACAGCGGGTTGACCACTGACCAGGCGTTGCTGCGGCCCGACATCTGCCCCAATGACATTCTCGCGCTGGCCCACGATCGCCATTACATCGAGCGCTACATGCACGGCGAGCTGTCGCGCGAGGACCAGCGCCGCCTGGGCCTGCCGTGGAGCGAAGCGCTGGCGCGGCGCACCGTGCGCGCGGTCGGGGGGTCGTTGTTGACGGCCGAGATGGCCCTGCAACACGGGGTGGCCTGCCACCTGGCCGGGGGCACGCACCATGCCCACTACGACCACCCGGCCGGCTTCTGCATCTTCAATGACCTGGCCGTGATCAGCCGGTACCTGCTCGAAGCCGGTCGCGTGCATCGGGTGCTGATTTTCGATTGCGATGTCCATCAAGGGGACGGGACTGCGCGCATGCTTGAGGACACACCCGACGCCATTACCGTCTCCCTGCATTGCGAGCAGAACTTCCCGGCCCGCAAGGCACAAAGCGATTGGGACATTCCTCTGCCACGCGGCATGGGGGACGACGCTTACCTGCAAGTGGTGGATGAGGCGCTCAATTACCTGCTGCCGCTCTATCAGCCTGACCTGGTGCTGTACGACGCCGGAGTCGATGTTCACAAGGACGATGCCCTGGGTTATCTGCAAATCACCGATGCAGGGCTGGCCGCACGTGACGAGCGCGTGCTCGGCCAGTGCCTGGGGCGCGATATTCCGGTCATGGGTGTGATCGGGGGCGGCTACAGTAAGGACCGCAAAGCACTGGCCAAGCGTCACGGTGTGCTTCATCACACGGCAGCCAAAGTCTTGCGTTGTGCACAATGACTGTGGAACCGCTTGTGGATAACCTGAGCGAAACAGGCTGTAGCCCTTTGATGGCGCTGTTTGCGCGATCTTGATCATTTTTTGATCAGTGCTTGTGGGAGGCGTGCTGCGTTAGAATGCGCGTCTTTTCCACAGCCTGCAGCCGATCATGTCCGAAGTAAGTCACCCCGCCCTTCCTGTCGCCGCTGTCATCGGGGGCGGCCCTGCCGGCCTGATGGCGGCTGAAGCCCTGGCACAGGCCGGGCTTGCGGTGGAAGTGTTCGACGCCATGCCTTCAGTAGGTCGCAAGTTTCTGCTGGCGGGCGTGGGTGGCATGAACATCACCCATTCCGAGCCCTACCCTGCCTTTGCGGGGCGGTATGCCGAGCGCCAGGGCGAGGTTGACGGGCTGCTGCGCGATTTTGATGCCAACGCCTTGCGCCAGTGGATTCACGCGCTGGGCATTGCCACGTTCGTAGGCAGCTCGGGCCGCGTGTTCCCCACCGACATGAAAGCCGCCCCGCTTTTACGCGCGTGGCTCAAGCGCCTGCGTGAAAGCGGCGTGGTTATCCACAACCGTCATCGCTGGCTGGGCTGGAGCGAGGACGGCGCGCTGCGGATTGCTTATCCACAGGGCGAGCGGCTGGTCCGGCCTGCGGTGGTAGTACTGGCGCTGGGTGGCGGCAGTTGGGCGCGGTTGGGGTCTGATGGGCGCTGGCAAGCAACCCTGGCTGACCGGGCTGTGGATATCTCACCCCTACGACCGAGCAATTGCGGGTTCGAGGTGGCGGGCTGGAGCGCAGTGCTCACCGACAAGTTCGCAGGGGCGCCGGTCAAGAACATTGCGTTGAGCGTACCCGGCAGCACACCGCGCAAAGGCGAATTCATCCTGACCGCCCAGGGTGTGGAAGGCAGCCTGGTCTACGCCTGGTCGGCGCAGGTGCGCACGGCCATCGAGCAGCGTGGCAGCGGTGTGCTGGTACTGGACCTGCTACCGGACAAGCCTGTGGACAAAATTGCCCAGGCGCTGGCACGGCCGAGGGGCTCGCGGTCCATGGCCAAGCACTTGCAAGGGCAATTGGGCCTGGACGGAGTCAAGGCAGCGCTGCTGCGTGAACTGACCGACCCGGCAACCTTCGCCGACCCGTCCTCCCTTGCTCGGGCGATCAAGGCCCTGCCGATCACGCTGGTGCGCACTCGCCCCCTGGACGAAGCGATCAGCAGTGCCGGCGGGGTCCGCTTCGAAAGCCTGGATGAGGGGCTGATGATAAAGCACATGCCAGGGGTGTTCTGTGCAGGCGAAATGCTGGACTGGGAAGCGCCAACAGGCGGGTACCTGCTGACTGCCTGCTTCGCCAGCGGGCTGCGCGCCGGGCGGGCGGCGGCGGCTTGGGTGGGGCGGCGGGGGAAGACGCCGGGCTGATCGCGGGGTTGGGTGGGGTGAGGGGTTGCGTTGTGGTCTGAAGGTCTTCTGTTCTGTATTCAAGCCCGTTGGGGGCCGCTGCGTGGCCCCAGAGTTTCAGCCCCGTATGACAAATCGCCGGGCCGGCTGTGCAACCCTGCACGACACCCGCAAACAACCAGGGCCCTGCCCTAGACCTGTCCAAACTCGCTCAAGGCTTGCGCTTGCGCGGCCCCCCATTGAAGCTAGGCACCTTGCGCACCGCCTTCACCGCAGGTGGCGCGGTACCTGCCTCGTCACTGTCCATCCACCGCCCCAGCCCGCGCTTGGCACTGTTTTCCTTGGGCTTCTTCGGTTTCTTGGGCTTTTTCATCACTTGACCACTGGCATCGGTCAGCGGTACCCGGTGATCAGGAATGAAATCAGGCTCTTCATGACGCGCCAGCGTCTGGCGGGTCAGTACCTCGATGGCCGCCAACAATTGCACCTCGTCGGCGCACACCAGCGAAATCGCCTCGCCCGTGTTGCCCGCACGGCCGGTGCGACCGATACGGTGCACGTAGTCTTCGGCCACGATCGGCAGGTCCAGGTTGACCACCAGCGGCAGGTCGTCAATATCCAGCCCGCGCGCAGCCACGTCGGTGGCCACCAGCACCTGCACTTCGCGTGCCTTGAAGCTGTCCAGCGCCCGTTGCCGGGTCGCTTGCGGGCGGTCGCCATGGATGCCGTCGGCCTTGACCCCTTCGGCCAGCAAACGCTCGACCAGCTGATCGACACCGTTGCGGGTCTTGGCGAAGACCAGCACCTGTTTCCAGCGCTGCTTGCGCAACAGGTGGCAGAACAGGTCGACCTTGCGCTTCTTGTCCACCGTCACCAGCCATTGCTTGACGCTCGCGGCCGTGGCATTGCGCGGGCTGACTTCGATGCTGAGCGGGTCGTTGAGCGCGAGCCCTGCGAGCATGCGGATCTGGTCCGAGAACGTCGCCGAGAACAACAGCGTCTGGCGTTTGCGGGGCAGCGCGGCATAGACCGATTGCAGCTCCTCGGCAAACCCCAGGTCGAGCATGCGGTCGGCTTCATCGAGCACCAGAATCTGCACCTGGTTGAACTTGATCGCGTTCTGGCGATACAGGTCCAGCAGCCGGCCCGGGGTCGCCACCAGCAGGTCCACACCGCGGCGCAGGCGCATCATCTGCGGGTTGATGCTCACCCCGCCATACACTGCATAGGTACTCAGCGGCAGGTGCTCGGCGTATTCGCGCACGTTGGTATGTACCTGCTCGGCCAGTTCACGGGTGGGCACCAGGACCAGGGCACGAATCGAGTTGGCCGCGACCTTCTCGCCTTCGAGCGCCAGGCGTTGCAACACGGGCAGGGCAAAACCTGCGGTCTTGCCGGTGCCGGTCTGGGCGGCGGCCATCAGGTCGCGGCCGGCCAGCACGGCGGGGATGGCCTGGGCCTGTACCGGGGTCGGGGTGGTGTAATCGCGCTGCTCAAGGGTGCGCAGCAAGGGTTCGATCAGGCCGAGTTTGGCGAAATTCATGGCAATACCATCAGGGGTTCAGCGAAGCCGGCAAGTCTACCGCATCCCCCCTGTGCACTTGCAGGTTTCCCGGTCGAGCGGCTACGCGACGGGTCGCGCCTTGCGCCACTGCGGCAGGCCGATCAGGACCACCGCGCCGATGATCACGGCCATGGCAACGCACTCCTCGGCACCGATCTGCTCGCCGGCGAACACGATGCCCAACAGCACCGCCACGGCCGGGTTGACGTAGGCATAGCTGGTGGCGGCCGCCGGGCGAACGTGCTTGAGCAGGTACATGTAGGCGCTGAACGCCAGGATCGAGCCGAAGAACACGAGGTAGGCCAGCGCGCCCCAGCCGGCAACGGTGGGCATCTGCGTCATGCGTTCGCCCGACAGCAGGCTGCCCAGCAGCAATGCCGTGCCGCCGACCAGCATCTGTGCAGCGCTGGCCATGGGGCCCGGTGGCATGGGCAGGCGCTTGCTCCACACCGACCCGAACGCCCACGAGGCGGCGGCGAAGATCAGCAGCGCCGCGCCAAGCGGGCTCGCCTGCAGGTTGGAGCCCAGGTTGAGCAGACCGATGCCAGTCAGGCCCAAGACGATGCCCGCCCATTCGAGCGCCGAGTTGCGGTAACCGAACATCAGCCCAAACACCAGGGTGAACAAGGGCACGGTCGCCACCGCCAGCGCTGCCACGCCGGACGCCACGCCCGCATGTTCGGCGATGGTCACGCCCCCGTTGCCACAGCTGAGCAGCAAAAAGCCCACCAGCCCCGCTGCCCGCCACTGCGGCCAGGACGGCGATGGCGCCCCTCGCCAGCGCATGAAGCCGTACAACAGCCCCCCGGCAATCAGAAAGCGCACCCCGGCCATGAGCATGGGCGGCCAGCTTTCCACACCGATGCGGATAAACAGGTAGGTTGAACCCCATACGAAATACAGGGCCACGAAGGCCCCGATTAGCAGAAGCGGGAAGCGGCGGGTGCTGGACATGGTCGAGTCGAAAATCCTTTTGCGGGTGACGCAGTCTAACGGCGTGAAGCGCAGCGGCAACCCTACAGTGGGGCGCTGGATAAGCAGCACACTTGCAGCCGCGGGCGTGCGATGACAGGCGCTGCCAGCGTCAGCGGTAGGTTGCCAGTGCGTCGCGGACTTTGGCGGCGGGGGTCTTCTGCAGACGGCAGAACAATTCGTGGGAAGGCTGCTGCACCCCATGGTCCTGGCGCAGTACGCCGGCCAGGTGCTGGACCAGGTTGGCGGCCATTTCCGCGTCGGCCATGGCCCGGTGGGCCGTGCCAGTGTTGGGCAGCCCGGCCCAGTGGGTCAGTGTGCCCAGCTTGTGGTTGGGGGCTGCCGGCAGCAGGCGCCGGGACAGCAACAGCGAGCAGGCGAAGGGCTGGCTGCGGCTGCGGCCGATGCGGCCCAGCTCGAAGTCCCAGAACCTCTGGTCGAAAGCGGCGTTGTGGGCCAGCAGCGGCGTTGCCCCCACGAACTCGGCCACCTCGTTCATCACCTGCTCCACCGGGGGTGCCTTGCGCACCATGGCGGTGGTGATGCCGGTCAAGCCCGACACGAAAGCAGGCACCGACACCCCCGCGTTCATCAGGCTCTGATAGCGCTCGACGATTTGCCCGCGCTCGAGCATCACCACGGCCACCTCGGTGGCGCGGCAACCGGTGCCTGGGGAAATGCCGGTGGTTTCAAAGTCGATGACAGCGATACGTTCCATAAAAACCTTAGTGTTTGAGCAACAACGGGCCCTCGATGGGCACATAGCGGGTGGCGGCGCGGATCAGCGACATCGCCGTCAGCCCAGGCACGCCATAGACCACCGCTTCGGTGCCGTGGCGCTGGATCACGCGGTCTAGCAGCAGGTCGAAATCCCCATCACCCGATGCCAATACCACCTGGTCCACGCGGCTGGCCGCATCGATCACATCCAGGGTGATGCCGACATCCCAATCGCCCTTGGCCGAGCCATCGCTGCGCTGGATGAAGGGCTTGAGGCGCACATCGAAACCCAGGTTGCGCAGTATCTGCTGAAACTGCTGCTGCTTGCTGTCGCCCCGATCGATGGCATAGGCCACCGCCTCGACGATCTCGCCTTCGCGGCTGACCTGGTTCCACAAGGCGGTGTAGTTGAAATGGCAACCGTGGGCTTGGCGCACGGTGTAATAGAGGTTCTGCACGTCGGCGAACAGCGCGATCTTTTTCACCTTGGCACCTCGTCTGGCCGGATCGGGGGCGGGTTCAGCGCCCCGCGAAGGCCAGCAGTATGCCAGAGCCGTCAGACGTAGGAATCGTCGTCGGAGAATAATCCCCCGTCATCACCGCCGTAATCGGCGTCACTGTAACCGCCCTGGTCGCTGCCCCAGCCGCTGTTGTCGGCCACGTGCTGCTGCTCGCTCTGGTCGTTCCAGCCGCCACTGTCACTGGCCTGCGCAGGCGCTTCCTTGATCACTTCGACCACCTCTTCGGGCTGGGAATTGTGGTTGAACAGGCTGCTGATGCCCTGGGCCAGCAAGACACCACCGGCTACACCGGCAGCCGTCTGCATGGCGCCGCCCAGGAAGCTGCTGGCGCCGCCGCGCGCGGGCGCTGCGCCAAAGCCCGACTGCTGGGCCGGCGGCTGCGAGAAGCCAGGTGCCGCGGGTTCGCGCCAGCCGCCACTGGCGGGTGCGGACGGTGCGACCGAACGCTGGGGCTGAGAAGCAGGTGTCGGCGCCGAGCTACGCCCGCCAGCGCCGAAGAGGCTGGACAGAAAACCGCCGCCGCCTGTGTTCTGCGAGGCGCCGGCCTGCGCAGCTTCGGCCTGGGCGCGTGCCTGCTTGAGTTCCGCTTCGAGCTGTTTGTTTTGTTCGTCCAGGCGCTTGATGGCCGCTTCCTGCACCAGGATCGCCTGGGCCATGTAGTAAGGGGCCGCCGGCTGCTGGCGCACATGCGCCTCGATGCAGGCCTGGGCCTGCGCATCACGTGGCTGGCTTGGGTCTTCGGCCTGCTTGATGCGGCTGAACAGGCCATCGATCAGGGATTGTTCTTCGGTATTCATGGGGCGACCTCGTGGGTAGCGGGACTACGGACAGGCTCAAAGATGGGGCGTCGACGCGGCTGATTCAATCACCGGCGGGGTGAAACTTTTTTCAGCAAGTAACGGATCAAGGGTCGCTTTGGGCTAGAGTTAGACCCCCTGTTTCAACTGCCATGCGATGTTGAGCCCATGAATCCGCTGAGCGTTTTGCGCGACTCCCTCCACTTCTTCACCCGCCACCTGGCCGGTATTGCCCAACTGTGCCTGCCGCTGGTGGTGCTCGAAGCCGTGCTGACCCAGGTGCTGTATCGCCAGCTGGGCGAGCAGGCCTCGCCGGCCTACGGCATGCTGATCTACGTGCTGTGCTACCCGCTGTACAGCGCAGCACTGATCCTGTACCTCGATACCCGCAGCAATGGCCAGGCCATCGCCAAGCGCGACCTGTTTGCCCGTGCGGTGCAGCTCTGGCCGGCGCTGACGCTGCTGGTGCTGATCAGCTCGTTGCTGATCATGGCCGGCATGGCCTTGTTCGTGTTCCCAGGGGTGTGGATCATGGTCAACCTGGTGTTCGGTGAATACCTGCTGGTGCTGCGCGGCTTGCCCGTGGTGCAGGCGATGCGCGAAAGCGCCCGCATGACCACTGGCCATTTCATGCGCATTCTGGTGTGCCTGCTGGCCGTGCTGGCGTCGATCTGGCTGATCGAAGGCCTGATCCTGATGGCCATCCCCGACCCATCTCCTGGCGTGCAACTGCTCGTGGACAGCCTGGCAGGCTTCCTGCAATTGTTCGGCACGGTGGTCATGTACCGGCTGTTCATGCTGCTCGAGGTTGAGCAGCGCACGTGAACCCAGCTACCGGCTGCTAGCGCTGGGCCTTGAGAAACAAGGCGAACAGCTCTGACTGGGACTTGATGCCCAGCTTGCGGTAGATGTGCTTGCGATGGACCCGCACGGTTTCCGAGGAGATGGCGAGTTTGCGGCCAATCTCCTTGCTGGAACAGCCGCTGAGCAGCATGCGGCCCACCTCCAGTTCGCGGGCGGTGAGCGGCGTTTCCAGGTGGCCGAAGCCCTCGGCCAGGTGGTTCTGCCACGCAGGCGCCGGGGTGACTTCGTCGACATCGTGCTCGAACCGAAAGCGCTGGCGCATGGTGGCCAGCACCCAGGGTTGCAGAAGGTGCAGCAGCGCAATCTGCTCGCCCGCAAAGCGTGAGCGGCTACCCAGCGACAGGCACAGCGTGCGCCCGGCATCCAGGGCCACGTTGTACTGCACCTCGTCGGCCACCACGTTGAGGCGGAAATAACGCTGGTAATAGTCGGTGCGCTCGAAGCATTCAGGGGCCACGTCGGCCAGCTGCACCAGGCCGCTTGCCGGCGTCTCCCGGCTGGAGATGTAGAACGGGTCCAGCAGGTAAAGGCCCTTGAGGTAATCCTGAAATAACGGGTCCAGCCCGCCATCACTGCCGGGGGATTCGGCATACACCAGCGGGCGATGCTCGCTGAAAAGAAACGCGACCCAACTGTCGAACGCCACGTATTGCTCCAGCAACCGCACCAGGCGCAGCCAGAAACCGGGGTGGTCCAGCGCATCGATCACCTGGCCGACCGACCGATGCCAGGCAATGTCCTGAAGTGTGAGGTTCATGTCCGGGCTCTGTACCAAAAGGTGAGATGCAGGTCAGGGTGAATACAACTGAGCAGGCAAAGTGTACTGGAGTGCATGGGCATTGCGGCGCTGTTTTCGGCGCAGCGCTGGCCAGTACCGAAGGAATGTGTACAGGGCTAACCCCTATGGGTTACCTCAAGGGCGTAATTACCCCGCCGCCGATGGCAGCGGCATACTCGGGCAATCACCGTCCGCCACAGCAAGTGGCAGGCACGTTATCTCAGCCGGTGCAGTGCGCTGGTTTCACGCCGCGTCGATCACCTGGCAGCCGTTTGGCTGCGCAGTCAGGAGTTGCAATGAAAGTAGAACTCGTCCAGCTGGACGGTCGCGACGGCGACACCGCCTACAACCTGGAACGCACCCTCGAGGCGATCCACCGCGCCGCAGCGGATGTGGACCTGATCGTGTTCCCGGAAACCCAGCTGATGGGCTTTCCAACCCAGGACAACATCGCGGCCATCGCCGAGCCCCTGACCGGCCCGACGCTTGCCGCCGTCGCCCAAGCGGTGACCGACAAGGGCGTGGCAGCCGTGGTCGGCCTTGCCGAAGCGGGCGAAGACGGGCACTTCTACAACACCACCGTGCTGATCACCCCGGACGGTGTCGCGCTGAAGTACCGCAAGACCCACCTGTGGGCCTCCGACAAGGGCATCTTCACGGCGGGCGATCGCTACGCCACGGCGCTGTACAAAGGGGTGCGCGTAGGGCTGTTGATCTGCTTCGACATCGAATTCCCCGAAAGCGCCCGCGCCCTGGGCCAGCTGGGGGCCGAGCTGATCCTGGTGACCAACGGCAACATGGACCCGTATGGCCCCACGCACCGCACCGCTATCAGCGCTCGCGCCATGGAAAACCAGGCCTATGCGGTGATGGTCAATCGCGTCGGTCAGGGCGATGGCAACCTGGTGTTTGCAGGCGGCAGCGCGGTGGTCGACCCTTACGGCCAACTATTGTGCGAGGCAGGGCGCAGCGCCTGCCGGCTGCAGTTGGACCTCGACATGGCGCTGATCGGGCAAGCGCGCCAGGACTACAGCTACCTGGCCGAGCGCCGTTTCGAGCTGCCAGGCCAGCAGGTCGAGCACCCAGGCGGCTTGCGAGAACTGATCCTGACCACCGGCTGAACCCTTGCGCCACGGCTGGCGCCCAGGGCCCTGGCCGGGCCCTGACACTGAACTCCATAAAAAACACAATCCGGAGTAACACCATGGCCCACTTGAAACGTACCCTGTCGCTGGGTGCGGTGACGCTGTTCGGCATCGCCTACATGACCCCCATCATTGTGCTGGGCACCTTCGGCATCCTTGCCGACACCACCCAGGGCGCTGTGCCCTCGGCTTACCTGGCCGCCTCCATCGGCATGCTGTTCACCGCCCTGAGCTACGGCAAGATGGCCAAGGCCTTCCCCGTCGCCGGCTCGGCCTACACCTACGTGCGCAAGTCCATCAGCCCCAAGCTGGGTTTTCTGGCCGGTTGGGCGGTGCTGCTGGACTACCTGTTCCTGCCCATGGCGATCTGGCTGATCGGCGCGGCCTACCTGCATTCGGCCTTCCCGGCGGTGCCGCAGCCAGTGTGGGTGCTGGCCTTCATTGCCGTCACCACGGCCATCAACATCATCGGCCTGCAACTGGCCAAGACCGTCAATGGCGTACTGATGCTGCTGCAGTTCCTGGTACTAGCAGCCTTCGTGGGCCTGGCCGTGCACTACGCCACCGGCGAGCTGAACCAGCCGTTGTGGTCGCTGGCACCCTTTCATCAGGACGGTTTCCAACTGCCTTTGATCATGAGTGGCGCCGCAATCGCCTGTTATTCGTTCCTGGGCTTCGATGCGGTCAGCACCTTGACCGAAGAAACCCATGAACCGCGCAAGACCATCCCTCGCGCCATCCTGCTGATCACCCTGCTGGGCGGCTTCATCTTCATCGTGGCCAGCTACTTCGTCCAACTCGCCCACCCTGGTGCGACCTTCAGCAACCCGGACTCGGCTGCCTACGAAATCGCGAAGGCCATTGGTGGGGACATTTTCGTCAGTTTCTTCCTGATCGGCCTGATCGTGGGGCAATTCACCTCAGGGCTTTCGGCACAAGCCAGCGCCTCGCGCCTGCTGTTCGCCATGGGCCGCGACGGCGTATTGCCCAAGCGTTGGTTCGGGCGACTGAGTGCACGGTTCGGCACACCGGTCATCAGCATCGTCCTGTGTGGCATGGTCGCGCTGCTGGCCTTACGCATGGACGTGACGACCTCCACCTCGTTCATCAACTTCGGCGCTTTCCTGGCCTTCAGCCTGGTCAACCTGTCGGTGATCTTTCACTACTGGATCGCCCAGGGCGAGCGCGGGCTCAAGGCTGCAACGGTGTACCTGGCCTTCCCCTTGATTGGGCTGGTGGCGGACCTGTGGCTGATGGCAAGCCTGGACCACATGGCCATCTACCTTGGTTTGGCCTGGCTGGCCATGGGGTGTCTGTACCTGCTGGTCATCACTCGTGGGTTGCGCCAACAGCCGCCAGAGATGCATTTCGAGGAAGCTTGAGGATGGGCGGGCAGTGTGGCTGGCGGGGCTTGGAGGTATGCCCCGCGGGCTTGGGTATGTTGGGATTGGATGACTAGGGTCTTATGGTAAGCCTGCGGGCAATAGACCGCGCCTTACTCAAGGGCATCAACGTTTGCTAAAGGCGAGACGCGCCGCAAAAAGAACGAAGATCATACCTGTTGCACGATCCATCCAGGCAACGACCTTCTCACGACGCAGTAGCCCGGCCAATGGCTGGGTGGCGGCGATCAGAATAATCGACCATAGCAGCCCAATGGCCACGTGAATGCTGACCAAACCGAACGTCCAAGCAACCAATGGCTGACCTTGGGGGATGAATTGGGGCAAGAAGGATACGTAGAAAATACCAATCTTGGGATTCAGGATATTTCCCGTCATTCCCTTCAAGAACCAGTTATGGCTTGGCTTTACTGCCGCCTCGACAGGCGACAATGATTGACGCGGACGTAGAAGCATATTCAGCCCAAGCCAGGCTAGATAGGCGGCGCCACAGTATTTCAAAACGTTGAACGCCAACGCTGATACAGCAATCAGTGCGCCTAGCCCAAACGCCACAGCGGCGCCCCACAGCAAGCAACCTGTGTTGATGCCTAGCGCGGCGCGAAAGGCCTGCTGCTTTCCTTCTACAGTAGCCGTTCTCAATATCAGAGTTGTGTCGAGGCCGGGGGTCAGGGTTAACAGTGTTGCTGCGAAAGTGAACGCAATCAGGTTGTCAATAATTGACATAGGGAGATGGCCTCGGCGTGCTTGAGTGGGGCAGTTAACCTCAAAAGGCTGTCTGCTAGAAGTCGTCTCTCTAACGCAGAGGGCAAAGCCTACGCACTTCAAATATGGCCGGTTAATTCCGACGCAAAGCCAGACTTGCAAAAGAGGTGAACGTAAAAGGCTGGGAGCGTGGTTGAATCGCCCACGCCCCTACGTCCCTCTTGGCTTGGCACGAGCCGTGGCTTCGGCCACCAATGGGTCTTCAGGCCAGTAGTGCTTCGGGTATCGCCCCTTCAGATCCTTCTTCACCTCCACGTAAGTGCTGCGCCAGAAGTTCGCCAGATCCTGGGTGACCTGCACAGGCCTGCGAGCCGGCGACAGCAAGTGCAGCACCAGCGGCTGCCTGCCCTGAGCAATACGAGGGGTTTCTGCCAGGCCAAACAGCTCCTGAAGCCGCACGGCCAAGATGGGCGGATACTGTGAATAGTCGATACGGATATTCGAGCCGGACGGCACCTGGATCGCCTGGGGTGCCTGGGTGTCCAGCTCCTGTGGAAGTGGCCAGGGCAGAAGGTTTCTGATGATCGAGGGCAGGTCCAGCTGGCTGAAGTGGCTGAGCCTTGTGACTTTACCCAGGTAGGGCGTGAGCCACTGGTCCAGCGTGTCCAGCAGGTTGGCATCGCTCAGGTCAGGCCACTTGCTGTGTGCCTGCCGACCCTCGATATCCAGCTGGCGCAACAGGCCCACCCGGGCCTGCCACTGCCGCAGTTCAGGGTTCCAGGGCAGAAGCTCGATGCCCTTGCGCCTCACCAGGTTGACCAGGGCAAGCGAACGGGTGTGCTCATCAAGACTCGGCAGCACTTTCGTCGACAAGATCAGCTGCCCCACCTTCAACTGCCGCTCAGCCTTCAGCACCCCTTCCCTTTCGTCCCAGTCAACCTCATCGACAGACTTCACAAGGTCAGCCAGCTCGTCATCGAACAGAGCAGGCTCGAGGTCACTCGCCAGGTAGATCCGCTCCTCGCGCTGCCCTTGCCGGCTACCCAGGTCGGCGACCACCAGCCACTCATGCTTGGTTAGCGCATCGGGCTCTGAGAACACCGCGGCACGACCGTTGGAAAGACGGTATTCGGATGCACTTGCACGCCTCTGCTGGCCGATTCGGTCAGGGTAGGCAAACGCCAGAAGGCACCCTACCCACCGTGGGTGATCGGGCTCGCTGACAGGGCTGGAGGCCTTCCCACGCAGTAGGGATCGGTACTGCCGAGCCGACTGCTTCACCCGCTGGAGAGAACCGCCACTGCGACGTGAATGTTGCTCCCCTGACAGGGCACTCAGCCGGGTGTGAAGGTCAGCACCGGCCCCACGCAGAATGTCCTTTTCGCCCAGCAGTGCCGCGATGTTGCATGCCAGGTCATCCAGGCCCATCGCATTGCCCTTGATGAGCATGTGGGCGATCCGGGGGTGGGCTGGCAGCGCGCTCATGGCCGCACCGTGTGGGGTGAGCTGCCCAGCATCGTCGAGTGCGCCCAGGCGCTTGAGCAAGTCTCTGGCTTGAGCAAAGGGTGCTGCTGGCGGCTGGTCGAGCCAGGTCATCTCTTGCGGCTTCATGCCCCATCGGGCCAACTGGAGCGCCAAGGCTGCCAAGTCTGCCTGCAGGATTTCAGGGGTGCTGTAGCCGGCCATCTGTTCGTGTTGGGACTGCGACCACAGCCGATAGCAGATGCCGGGCTCCAGGCGCCCAGCCCGCCCCGCACGCTGGGTAGCGCTGGCTTTGGAAATGCGCTGTGTGTCGAGTCGGGTCATGCCGCTGCGGGGGTCGAACCTGGGCACTCGTTCAAGGCCGCTGTCCACCACCACCCTCACCCCTTCGATGGTCAGGCTGGTCTCGGCGATGTTCGTGGCCAATACGATCTTGCGCGACCCCTTGGGTGCGGGGTCTATCGCCGCACGCTGCGCCTGCAGGTCGAGGTCACCGTACAGTGGGCACACGATCACCTCTGGACGGCTGCCGAGCAGCGCCTTGAGGTCCTCTGCCACCCGCCGAATCTCTGCCTGCCCCGGCAGGAAAACCAGAAGGCTGCCAGGTTGTTCATCGATGGCAGCCAGGCACGTGTCCGTGATGCGCGCATCGATTCGCTCGCCCGGCTGATAGGGGCTGCCCCATACCGTCGAGACTGGATACATCCGCCCTTCACTGGTGACCACAGGTGCATCGTTCAGCACCTTCGAGAGCCGAGCACCCTCCAGTGTTGCAGACATCAGCAGCAGCTTGAGCGGGGGTTCATCGCGCAGCAGCTCACGGGCGCTCAGGCACAGCGCCAGCGCCAGGTCAGAATCGAGGTTGCGCAGGTGGTACTCATCGAAGATGACCACCCCCACACCCTCCAGCGCCGGGTCATCCTGAAGCCGGCGAGCCAGGATGCCTTCGGTGACCACTTCGATCTGCGTACGCGGCCCTGCCTTGCTTTCAAGGCGAATGCGGTAGCCGACCGTCTCACCCACCTGCTCACCCAGCTCACTGGCCAAACGCTCCGCCGCCGCCCGTGCAGCCAGTCGGCGAGGTTCGAGCATCAGGATCTTTTGCCCGGCCAGCCAGGGTTCATGCAACAACGCCAGGGGCACCCGAGTGGTCTTGCCAGCACCTGGGGGCGCTTCGAGGATCACTTCATTGCGACGGGCCAGGGCCTGTCGCAGATCTGCCAGTACAAGGTCTATAGGTAATGAAATCATGGTGGCCCTCGAACAAGCAGGCGAGTATAACGGCGAACCGACGTTGTCCTATCATGGTCTTAACTGCGCGGGTTCAGGCGCCTTGCCTGGCCTGCCGAACGCCACGCCTGGAGATTTACATGCGCATTGCTTCCCGCCTGATCGGTGCTGCCCTCGTGGGCACCTTGCTGACGCAACTGACGGCTTGCGGCTCTATCTTCTATCCAGACCGTCGCGGCCAGATCGACGGCAAGGTCGACCCGGCGATCGCCGTGCTGGACGCCGTTGGCCTGTTGTTCTACGTCATCCCCGGGCTGATCGCCTTCGGTATCGACTTCGCCACCGGCGCCATCTACTACCCGCCAGGGCAAACCGCGCAGGTGGACCCTGCCAAGCTGAAAGACGCCGTCAATGCCGATGGCACCGTGGACAACCTCAAGCTGCAGGCCATTCTGGAGAGCGAACTGGGGCAACGCCTGCCGCTGGACGACCCACGCCTGATCCAGCACCGCGGCAGTGCTGAACAACTGGCCAGCCTAGGGCTGGTGCCTGCCGCCTGATGCCAAGGACAACCGCCTGACATGACTACCTCGGCCGAACACAAACGGTTGCTCCGCCTGGCCACGCGCGCCTCCCTGGCGGTGGCCAGCATCCTGGTGGTCAGCAAGGCGCTGGCCTGGTGGTTGAGCGGCTCGGTGAGCCTGCTGGCCGGGTTGACCGATTCGGCACTGGACGCCGTGGCGTCCTTCCTCAACCTGCTGGCCGTGCACTACGCCCTGCGCCCGGCCGATGACGACCACCGCTTCGGGCACGGCAAGGCTGAAGCCCTGGCCGGTATCGCCCAGGCGCTGTTCATCGGCGGCAGTGCCGTGCTGATCGCCTTGCAGGCGTTGGAGCGTCTGCGCAACCCGCAGCCGTTGGGCGATACCGCCATCGGTATCGGGGTAATGCTGTTGTCGTTGGTGCTGACCGTCGCGCTGCTGGCCCTGCAACGCAAGGTCATCCGCGCCACAGGCTCCACGGCGGTACGCGCCGATTCCCTGCACTACCGCTCCGACCTGTTGCTCAACGGCAGCATCTTGCTGGCATTGCTGCTGGCGCGCTTCGGCTGGCCGCAACTCGATGCGCTGTTCGGGTTGGGCATCGCGTTGTACATCCTGTGGAGCGCCCTGCAGATCGCACGCGAAAGCACGGCGATTCTCATGGACAAGGAGCTGCCCGTGAATGTCGGTGAGGACATGGCCAACCGCGTGCTGGCTATCGATGGCGTGCTGGGCGTGCACGACCTGCGCACCCGGGTATCGGGCAACCAGTGGTTCGTGCAGTTGCACATCGAGCTGCCTGGGCAACTGCCGCTGCATCACGCCCATGGCCTGTGCGTGCAGGCCTCGGAGGTGATCCGCGATCAGTACCCCAAAGCCGATGTAATGGTGCACGCCGACCCGGTGTAGCCCTTCAGTTGATGCTGTAGCCCCGCCCGGACAAGCACGCGCCAAGCGCCCGTTGGTAGGTACTTGCAACCGCAGGCGCCGGCGCATAGGCAGCCATGGCAGGATCGAACCCCGACTGGCTGACCGCCCAGCGGTGGCACTGGTAGCGATCCTGATCCTGCTGTTCCTGCCCTTGCCCATAACGCGGATAAGCCACCACGTCATACCCCGGCGCCGCTGCTGGCGCAGGTTCTGGGGGATTGACCACCACGTACTCGCGACTGTTTTCCAGGTACCGATAGTAGGTGTCGGCGACCAGGTACATCATCGCACCGTCCACGCGGAACTTGTGCGCATAGGGCGGCAGGTAGCTGACTCGCGCACCTGGGGGCGGCACCACGACCTGGTAACCCCGTTCCCAGGGGCGATACCAGTACCCGCCCGAGTAGAAATAGTCCTGCCCTTGGTAGGGCACCTTCCAGAAGCGGTCAGGGAACCGGTCCACGGTCTGGCCAGGCCGGTAGTGCGGGCCGGGGCCCCAGCCTTCACCGTGGCCACCAGGGCGGCCCTGCCACCGCGGGCCATCACCGGGGCGGCGGGGAATATCCTGGTAGAACCCTGGCCGTGGGGGCTGCGTCTGCCCGACTTCGTCCCGTGAATTGAGCGCACGCCCAGGCGCAGGCCCTGCCTCGACACCTGGCCCTGTGGCGGCGGGAGGCAACGCACCGGGGCCGTCGTTGGGCCCGGCCGCCAGGGCTGCCACGCTGATGCCCATGCCCAGCAAACCAACACCTGCCCACTGCCAGATGTGCGACTTCATGGTAGTCCTCTCGACGGGAAAACGGCTGACTGCGCCAGTCTACCGCGCCCCACCGCGCCGCCCATTAAATTTCAGCCATGAAAAAAGGGAGGCCATGTGGGCCTCCCTTCAGCAATTGTCGTCCGTGCTCGGCGCTTGTGGCCCCGGCTCACCTCACACCGTCTTCTGGAAGGTGCGTAGCCCGGGGGCCTGGCCCATCCTGTTGGATGGCTTGGCCGCGAGCGCCCGTCTGGGGCGCATCGCCGTGGACTGATGTCCGGGCAGTGATTCTGGTGATAAAGATACCGGGCGCGCACCGGCACGGGATTGCGAAGATTGCTCAGATAAATAGCACTTGCGCAATTTTTAACCCTGGATTGATAATTCGCCGCAATCCGAACAGAAAAGGCATGATTCATGAGCAAGCTGGACCGATACGACCTGAGCATTCTGGCTGAATTGCAGCGTGACGCGCGCATCTCCAACCAGGAGCTGGCCGAACGCATCGGCCTTTCACCCTCACCCTGCTCGCGCCGCGTCAAGCAACTCGAAGACGATGGCTACATTTCCCGCCAGGTGGCCTTGCTCGATCGCAAGAAGCTGGGTTTGAGCCTGACCGCCTACGTGCTCATCGGTATGGACCGGCACACCCCCGAGCGCTTCGAAACCTTCGAGGCCACCATTCGCAATCTGCCCCAGGTGCTGGAGTGCAGCCTGGTCACCGGGATGGACGCCGACTACCAGCTCAAGGTCGTCGTGCCCGACATGGACCATTACCAGAAGCTGCTGCTCGGTAGCCTCACGCGCATCGAGGGCGTCACCAGCGTGCGTTCAAGCTTCGTGCTCAACCAGGTATTGGCCAGCACCGAGCTTCCATTGACCCACCTTCGCTGATCGGTTGCCACCTCACGCGTATACTTGCCCCCTCAACCCGCCTGGAGCACTGCAATGGATCCTGCCGTATTCGAAGAGTGGATGATGATCATCCTGGTGACCGCCTTGATCGGCTTCATGGGCTTCATCGTCTGGGACCTGGCGAAAAAGTCCCAGGCGGGGCGGTTCGGCACCCTGATCCTGTTCTTCGTGCTCGGCCTGGGTGTGCTGGCGTTCATCATCAAGAGCGTGGTGGTGGGGTTCATCGAGGGGGTGTAGCCGGCGCGGTCTTCACGTCCGCGCCGGCCATGACGCCTAGCGCCGCAGGGTCGGCGCCACCTCGCGCCAGCAGCCCTGCTCCAGCCCATCGAGTGCCCAATCGCCAATGCGCACGCGCACCAGGCGCAAGGTGGGCAGGCCCACAGCGGCGGTCATGCGCCGTACCTGGCGATTGCGGCCCTCGCGAATCACCAATTCAAGCCAACGGGTCGGGACGCTTTTACGAAAGCGTACCGGCGGGTTGCGCGGCCACAGCGTGGGCTCTTCCAGGCTGCGGGCCTCGGCGGGCAGCGTTGGCCCGTCATTGAGCTGCACGCCTTCGCGCAGCTGGCGCAGCTGCTCCTCGGTGGGCTCGCCCTCGACCTGCACCCAGTAGGTCTTGGGTAGTTTGTGTTTGGGGTCGGCAATACGCGCCTGCAGGGCGCCGTCATTGGTCAACAGCAGCAGGCCTTCACTGTCCCGGTCCAGCCGGCCGGCGGGGTAGACGCCCGGGATGTCGATGAAATCCTTGAGCGTGGCCCGCCCCTCGCCGTCGCTGAACTGCGTCAGCACGTCAAAGGGTTTGTTGAACAGGATCAACCGCGGCTCGGCGGGTGGCGCCTTGGGCTGGCGATGAGCGCCAGGCGCAGGCCGCCCCTGGGGGCGGCGCGGCTTGGAACGGGGTGGCAGTGACATGGATCCTCAGCGGAACGGCGGCTCGTCGAAGCTGCGCAGTTTACGCGAGTGCAGCGAATTGAGCTCGGTACGCAACAGATCCAGCGCCGCAATACCGATCTTCAGGTGCTGGCTGACCGCGCGGTTGTAGAACGCGTTGGCCGAGCCCGGCAGCTTGATCTCGCTGTGCAGCGGTTTGTCGGACACGCACAGCAAGGTGCCGTACGGCACCCGCAGGCGATAGCCCTGGGCTGCGATGGTGCCGCTTTCCATGTCCACGGCAACGGCGCGGGACAAGTTGATCAAGGGCCGTTCCTGAGCCCAGCGCAGCTCCCAGTTGCGGTCGTCGTAGGTCAGCACGGTACCGGTGCGCAGGCGCTTCTTGAGCTGCTCGCCCCGCTCGCCGGTCACCTGGGCGGCGGCTTCCTGCAGGGCCAGTTGCACCTCCGCCAGCGCCGGGATTGGAATGTTCGGCGGCACCACGCGGTCGAGGATGCCGTCGCGGCGCATGTAGGCGTGGGCCAGCACGTAGTCGCCAATGGTCTGCGACTGGCGCAGCCCGCCGCAGTGCCCGATCATCAGCCAGCAATGCGGGCGCAGCACTGCAAGGTGATCGGTGATGTTCTTGGCGTTGGACGGGCCGACGCCGATGTTGACCAGCGTGATGCCGTCGCCGTCCCCTGCAATCAGGTGGTAGGCCGGCATCTGGTAGCGGTGCCAGACCACACCGGCGACCAGCGCCTGGGCCTCGCCGTGGTCCATGCTCTTTTCGATCACGACGTTGCCCGGCAGCACCATGCGCACGAAACGCGGATCATCGCGCAACTGCTCAAGGCCATGGCTGATGAACTGGTCCACGTAACGGTGGTAGTTGGTCAGCAGGATCCAGGGCTGCACATGGCGCCAGTCGCTGCCGGTGTAGTGCACCAGGCGCCGCAGCGAGAAGTCCACGCGCGCGGCATCGAACAGGGCCAGGGGCAAGGTATCGGTGCTGTCCCAGTCGTAGAGCCCATCGGCGATGTTGTCGGTGGCCGAGGACAGGTCGGTGCTGGGGAACACCCGCGCCAGCTGCGCGGCGGTGATGCCGCTGCCGGCCAGCTCGTCGCCCTGGTCCACCACGTACGGATACGGGATGGGCTGCTCGCTGACCCCCACTTCAACCGTGACGGTGTAGTCGTGCATCAGCGGGCGCAGTTGCTCCAGCAGGTAGCCGCGAAAAGCAGCCGGCTGGGTGATGGTGACGCTGTAGGTGCCAGCCACCTGGACCTTGGCATAGGCCCGCGTGGTGGCAGCGACCTCGCCATTGCTGTGGTAGGTCAGGCGCAGCGCCGGGTAGCGGAACAGGTCACGCTCCTGGGCGTCGGGCTCGGTGCGGTCCTTGAGGTAACGCTTGAGGGCCTGGCTCAGGGCACCGGTGGCCTGCTCATGCAAGGCCGCCAGACGATCGACGGCCTGTTCGGGAGTATCAACGACTTCAAACGCGTGGCTCACACTGTGCTTCCTGTCTGGACATGCATGCGAACCATCTTGCCTGCCTTCTTGGGTAAATTCATCCCCTTGATGATGCAGGGAGGCGCAGCTGGGGCGTACAGGGCCGGCCTGTCAGCTGGCCATGGCCCGCGCCATCATGGCCTGTACGTCCACACCGCGCGGCAACGTGCCATAAGTGCGCCCCGTCCCTGTGAGGCGACTGGCGATGAACGCATCGCTGACCGCAGAATGACCAGCCTCCAGCAGCAACTTGGCCTGCAAGGCCAAGGCGATGGCCTCGGTCAGTTGTCGCGCCCGGTACTGGATATCGCCCGTGTCGAGAAACGTATCCTTCAGGTTGATGATGCAGGTGGCCAGGCGCTTGTCGCCGTGCCCGTCCCCCAGTTCGGCGAACAACGCCTCCAGCACACCCGGCTCCTTGGACAAGGCGCGCAGCACATCCAGGCACTGCACATTGCCCGAACCCTCCCAGGTCGAGTTAACGGGCGCCTCGCGGTAAAGCCGCGGCAGGATGCTGTCCTCCACATACCCTGCCCCGCCCAGGCACTCGGCCGCTTCGTTGATCATGGCCGGGGCACGCTTGCAGATCCAGTACTTGCCCACCGCCGTGACCAAGCGCGCGAAATGCGCCTGCTGGGGGTCGTCGAGCTGTTCGAGGGCGTGGCCCATGCGCAGGCTCAGGGCCAATGCCGCTTCGCTTTCCAGCGCCAGGTCGGCGAGCACGTTCTGCATCAGCGGCTGCTCGGACAACAGGCGGCCCGCCACCTGCCGATGCGCACAGTGGTGCAGGGCCTGGGTCAGCGCCTGACGCATCAGGGCACTGGAGCCGACCATGCAGTCGAAACGGGTCATGGCCACCATTTCGATGATGGTCGGCACGCCTCGGCCCTCCTCACCGATCATCCAGGCCAGCGCACCGCGAAACTCCACTTCGCTGGAAGCGTTGGAGACATTGCCCAACTTGTCCTTCAGGCGCTGGATGTAGAACTGGTTGCGGGTATCGTCCGGGCGGTGGCGGGGCAGCAGGAAGCAGCTCAGGCCGCGCTCGGTCTGGGCCAGGACCAGGAAGGCATCGCACATGGGCGCCGAGCAGAACCACTTGTGACCCACCAGCTCGTAGGCCTGGCCGGGCCCCGGCGCGCCCACGGGGTAAGCACGGGTGGTATTGGCGCGCACGTCCGTGCCGCCCTGCTTCTCTGTCATGGCCATGCCCAACGTGACGCCGGCCTTGTGCCGGTCGCCGATGTTGCGCGGGTCATATTCACGCGACAGCGCCTTGGGCAGCCAGTAGTGGGCGATCTCCGGTTGCAGGCGCAGGGCCGGCACCGCAGCGAAGGTCATGGTCAATGGGCAGCCCGTCCCGGCCTCGGCCTGGCTGTGCAGGTAGGTCATCGCCGCGCGGGCCACATGGGCGCCCGGGCGCGGCTCGGCCCAGGGCAGCGACGGCAGCCCATGCTCGACGGCGGTATGCATCAATTGGTGATAAGCGGGGTGAAATTCGACCAGATCGATGCGATGGCCGTATCGATCATGGCTGCTGAACACCGGCTTGTGCGCATTGGCCAGAAAGCCTGCCTGCATCAACGGCCCACCGGCCAGCGCGCCGTACGCATCGATCCGCGACTGCGCCCAGTCGGCGCCAAAGCGCCTGGACCACTCCTGTAGCGGCAGGTCCAGGCGGTACAGGTTGGCCCCGTCCAGCGGTGGCGGCTGGTTGGTAACCTCGTGGGTTTCAGCGTACTGGTGCAGGTTCATGGAGGCGCTCCTGAATCCGGGCAGGCGTGAGATACCCAGTGAAGCACTGTCTGGTCGGTGGACAAAGGGGCATTCCTGACTAAAGGCAGGGGTGCGTGATGAGCGGCGCTTTTGAGACCTACATTATCGGGGCTGCCAGCGGCGTGTTCGTGCGACGCCCGAACAGGTGAGGCCGTCAAGAACTTGTAATCCGGTTCCCAATAGTCCGTGGGAGTCTTCCTAGAAGCTGAATCAAGCGCACATAAGTGGATACCGCCTGCTAGGTTGCGGGTTCTTTCATGAACAGCAGGCAAGCCATGAGTATGCGCATCAGCATCCTGGGTCGGTACCAAGGCCTGGACAGCGATGAAACCACCACCGGCGCCATTTGCATTGCCGGGCAATCCAGAGGTCGCGTCCATGGCCGCAACTGGCTGCTGGAAGGCGACAAGACCACGCCCTGCCCCCGCTGCGGGCAACCTGGCACGCTGGTGGAGGGCGAGCCCCGTTGGAAGCAGGACGGCATACCTACGGTCCTTGACGGCGCATTGGTGGAGTGTGGGTGCCCTACAGGCAGCAACCGCTTAATTGCAGGCGGATCTGCAGTACCTGCAACGTTCAGGGCACCTGCATCTGAACCGGTCAGTGACGCGCTGCGACATCCTCAAGCACGCAATAGGGCGATCAGTCCGGAGCGGTTCCGGGACGCGGCGCCTTCAGCGGCTCAGCACAGCAATGAACCTGGTTTCTACATCGTGCCGCGCAGCATGTCGTATGAAGAGGTGCTGGTAGAACTCGGTTCGCCCCACGCGCACCTGTCTCGGTCAGCATTGGAACGGCTTAATCCAACCTTCCGGAACGGATTCAAACCGGGCGAGATATTCGTCGTGGGTGAAGAATCGAGGTACCCGATGTGTACCCGGCAGGAGATGTCGGTTATGAGTGCAGCGGAGCAGGCGCGCGCTGCATTGGCCGGCCTCACAGAGGAGGAAGCCGGCTTCATGATGCAGCATCAGGCCGAGATAGCCGCGCTGTTTGGTGATACCAGTCTGGCCATGGGCGTAGCCGAGACAGTGGCGGGTAAGTCACTGGATGAGATCACCAGCCTTTTGCGCAAAATCGAAGACCTGCACAAAGCGCAATTTGCCAAGCACGGGCACCTTCGCCACCCGGAATTCTTCGCCCAGCGCCAGCAGCTGTTCAATCAGTTGAGTGCCGGTTTGAAGGCCACCCTTCTCAATAAGCGGCTTAATCTTGGGGATTACTCAACACTGCGCCGAGACTTGGGTATCTCTTCCAAAAGCCTGGTGCACCACTGGAGCAAAGCAGGCGGGCCCACGGACATACCGGGGTATTCCACTCACTTGGACAAGCTGACAAGGATGGCCAAGTATTTGAAGGCTGGAGGGGCAGTGGGTATTGCGCTCGGGGGTATTGGATCAGCGATTAATATTGCCGATGCGTGCCGGGTGGGGAATACGAAAGCGTGTAGAAGAATGCGTTTTACTGAGGCTGGTAATTTTTCGGGTGGTTTGAGTGGTGGGTGGGGGGGAGCGAACCTAGCTAGCAGGTTAGCCCCCGGGATTTGCTGGTGGGCCGGCCCAAAGGCATGGGCCTGTGGGATAGTGGTTACAGGGGCTGGAGCATTGGCTGGAAGCCTAGAAGGAATGGAATTCGGCGAATACGTAGGAGAGGTAATCTTCGAGGCTTTGCAGAATGATTGACCACCTTGACATAAAACTGAAGTTGTTTCTGCTCACTTCCCCTTTCATTATAGGCTTTATCTCACTGGCCATGGACCTGCGCATTGCATGTTCAAAAGAATACGACGTCATGATCGCAGCGCTCCAGCGCAGTGCTTGCTTAGAGTTTATTACAACACTCTGGGGAGAACAAAGCATACGCGCACGATTATTGGTGATCTCAATGGTGGGTG